>DAIDHB010000244.1 GCA_027452145.1 Planctomycetales bacterium | reverse complement strand
TGATGGGTCGGATGGGGCAGGAGCGGATCGATCCACTTCCAGAGACGAGGGTCGATTTCATAGCGTCGCATGGTGGGCCTCCCTTCGGAAACCTCCCACCTTCATAATAACTGAAAAACCGTTTCTCAGACAGAGCCTAGTCCATGTTGTTGGCTCTCCTCGCTGACATTCACCTCCTCGTTTTCGAGAATCGGATTCCCATCAAGTCCCGGGTAGAGCAACGCCTGGAGATGAACCATCTCACCGTGCACGACGATCTGGACAACCCTTCGACCCTGTCTGGGCATGACGGCCACCGTAACGCTGGCATCATCCGGCGCACCCGCCAGATTGGCCGTCTCGCGAAGCGCGGCCCGGGGCCGACCCAGGATGGACCGCATCACGGCGAGCACCTGGTCCTCGGTCTGCCCTGGAGCCACCCGGACGCTCGCCTGCGACGGGCCGAACTTCCGGGGATTGCTCGGTCGACCGGGTCGGTCTTTCGACGAATCCTTGCCCATGGCGATCGCCACTCACGCCGCGCTGGCCGCGGCGTTGGCCAGGGCATCCAGCAGCGTGTCGGCGGTGGACTCGGCGGCGTGGATGCAGTCGGGGATCCCGACGCCGTCGAAGGCGATGCCGGTGAGATAGAGCCGCGGGTGGCGGGCCAGCTTGCGCCGGATCGCGGCGACATGGTCGAGATGCCCCAGCACATATTGCGGCATCGCCCGGGGATGCCGGCCGACCTGCATCAACAGCGGATCGCCCGAGGCGCCGATCAGGTCGCGCAGCTCCTGGCGGACCAGCTCGCCGATGGCGTCGTCGTCGAGGTCGCAGAGCTCGGGCTGGGTCGCCCCGCCGATAAACACGCGCAAAAGCGCCGTGCCCGCCGGGGCCCGGCTGGGGAACTTGACGCTCAGGAACGACACGGCCAGGATCGGCCGGCCCTCGATGGCCGGCACGACGGCGCCGAAGCCATCCAGCGGGTGGCGGATCTGGTCGCGGCGGTACGCGACGTTCACGATGATCGACGAGGCATACGGGATCGCGCGAAGCTGGAGCGCCAGGCCCGGGTCCTGGGCGTCGATCAGCCGGGCCGACGCATGGGCCTCGGCGGCCAGGAGGACCGCGTCGGCCTCCATCGGCGGCCCGTCGAGCAGCTCGACCAGCCAGGGCGAGATCGGGTCGTTGCGGACGATCCGGCGGACCGAGGTATTCGTGTGGATCGTGCCCGGCGGCAACGAGGCCGCCAGCGCGTCGGGCAGCTCGCCCATCCCGCCCTCGAGCGCGACGAACATCCCATAGCGCGCGCCCGACGCCTGACGGTCGAGACGGCCGGGCCGCTTGCGCGCCTCGCGCAGGCCGGCGAGGATCAGGCTGCGGTGCTCGCGCTCCATTGCCGGGAACTGCGGCAGCGTGGCCTTGAGGCTCAGGTCGTTCGGGTCGGCCGTGTAGATCCCCCCGACCAGCGGCTGGATCAGGCGCTCGAGCGCCTCGCGCCCCAGCCGGCGGCGGACGAACCCCGCCAGGCTCTCCTCGACGTCGTCATCGCGTCGCGGCAGGAACAGGTCCATCATCATCCGCAGCTTGCCGCGCCACGACAGAATCGGCGAGGCCAGCAGCGGACCCAGCCGGTGCGGCGCCATCAGCACGAACCCCTCGGGCACCGGAAGCAGCCGCCCCTTGCGCACCACGAACGACCGGCGATGCCCCGCGTCCGTCGGGATCAGCCGATCCCTCAGGCCCAGCCGCTCGCACAGGTCCAGGCCCCATGGCTTGTTCGTGATGAACGAGTCCGGCCCGCATTCCAGCGTGAAGCCGCCCTGCTTCTCCGTGTGGATCACCCCACCCACTCGGTCCCTCGCCTCCAGAAGTGCGAGGTCGACCGGACGGCGCAGGGCCGTCGACCGCTCGTGAATCCGGTGCGCGGCGGCCAAACCCGACAGGCCGCCGCCTATCACGATCACGCGCTTCGACTTCGCCGGGTCGTACATAACCTCGGCCAAGATGTTGACTCCTTGATCGCCGAAATCCGGGTGGCTCGCAGGTATGGGCGGCCGTAACGATCCCGGGCGGATCGATCGTCGGCGCGCCTCCCGCGCCCATCGATGCGCCACGCCGCGCGATGTCAATATCGCGGGGATCTTAATCGAGCCCGACGCTCCTGGCTTGAAAAAAATCACGCCGGCGCCAGATTTCTTCCAGGCCCACCACGACGGGATGCCAGCTTGGTTGCAGTCTCAGCTTTCTTCTCCGAAACCTCATCCATTGTAATGCAGGAGGTAGCATTTTGGGAATTCCCGTGCACCACGCGCGACGGGAACCGGGCCGGGATCGGGTCGCGGCTAGCGGAACGAGTGCACGACGTCGATCAGGGCCAGGACGTTGTCGACGGGGGTTCCGGGGAGGATGCCGTGGCCGAGGTTGAAGATGTGGCCGGGCCGGCCGGCGGCCTCGCGGAGGATCCGCCGGGCCTGGGCGGCGATCTCGGCGGGAGACGAGAACAGGACGACGGGGTCGAGGTTCCCCTGGACGGCGACGCCGTCACCGAGGCGACGCCGGGCCTGGTCGAGCTCGACCCGCCAGTCGAGGCCGATCACGGATCCGCCGGCATCGCGCTGGAGCTCCAGCAGCGAGCCGGTATCCGTGCCGAAGTGGATGGACGGGACGGAGGAATCCAGCAGCGAGAAGAGACGGGTCATGTGCGGCTGGACGAACCGTCGGTAGTCGGCCGGGCTCAGGTTGCCGACCCAGCTATCGAAGAGCTGGAGCGCCTGGGCCCCGGCCTCGGCCTGGGCGTTGAGGTAGGCGGCCGTCGCGTCCACCAGGCGGGTCATCAGGGCGTCCCAGGCACCCGGGTCGGCATACATGAAGGTCTTCGCCTTCTCGTAATGCCGCGACGAGCCCCCCTCGATCGCGTAGCAGGCCAGGGTGAACGGGGCGCCGGCGAAACCGATCAGCGGCAGGTCGGGGCGGAGCGCCGCGCGGATGGAGCGCACCGCCTGGAAGACGTAGTCGAGCGGTCCCGGGCTTTCCATCGGCCGGACGCGGTCGACGTCGGCAGCCTCGCGCACGGGATTGTGGATGACCGGACCCTCTCCCTTGGAGAACTCGAGCTGGAAGCCCAGCGGCTCGAGGATCAGGAGGATGTCGGCGAAGAGGATGGCGGCGTCGACGCCCAGGCGCTCGGCCGCGGTGACGGTGACCTCGGTGGCCAGCTCGGGGCGCTTGCACAGCTCGAGGAACGGCACGCGCGCCCGTAGCTCGCGGTATTCGGGCATGTAGCGGCCGGCCTGCCGCATCAGCCAGATCGGGGTGATCGGCGTGGGCTCGCGGCGGCAGGCCCGCAAAAACGGCGAGTCCGCCAGGGGATCACGGGGCGTGGACCGATCGGGGGAATTCGGGCGGTTCATCGAGGCGGGGTCCGTCGTTTGCCTGTAACACTCACGCCGGACGGCGAGCGGCCCCGGCCATGTTGCAATTCTACGACATCCGACCGCCCGACCGCGAGCCCGACGACACGATTCCGGCGCGCGCACCCTGGCAGGGACAGCCCTCAGCCGTAGAATGACTATGTGGATGGAGAAGATTCTCCGGTCGCCACCGCACCCGCGACCGGGCGTCTGTTCGACCCGCTCCCCGCGACGGCATATCCCTGCGGTGATCCGGGGCCGCGGAGTCGTGACAGGCTGAGGAACTCTCGAAGAGGAACGGGTGGCACTCGTGGAACATCTCGAGGCTGGCGACGCGGGGAACGGCCCGCTCGCGGGGACGAACGGACATTTCGATCCTGCTTCAGAAACCCGGCATCAAGGCGACCGCTGGAAGCCGGGCGGGACGGCGGAAAGGTCGGATCGGGGCGGAACGAGCCGCCCGGCGCACCGGCAGACGGCCGACGAGCAGCTCCTGGAAAGCACCGAGCTGGCCGAACCGTCGCCCCGTGCCCCCGAGCTCGGGGCGTTCACCCACACCGAGGCCTGGCGGGTCCTGCGGATCCAGGGCGAGTTCGTCTACGGGATCAATGCCCTGGCCGAGGTGGGCGCCGCGATCAGCGTGTTCGGCTCGGCCCGCTTCGGCGAGTCGCACCCGATGTACGCCGAAGCGCGGCGGCTGGGCGGCCTGCTGGCCGACGCGGGCTTCGCCGTGATCACTGGCGGCGGACCCGGCGTGATGGAGGCAGCCAACCGCGGCGCGTTCGAGGCCGGCGGCCTGTCGATCGGCTGCAACATCGAGCTGCCGTTTGAGCAGGCCGGCAACCCTTACACCAACCTGGCCATCAACTTCCGCTACTTCTTCGTCCGCAAGACGATGTTCGTGAAGTTCTCCAACGGCTTCGTCATTTTCCCCGGCGGATTCGGTACTCTCGACGAGCTGTTCGAGTCGCTGACGCTGGTCCAGACTCGCAAGGTGAGCCGGTTCCCGATTATCCTGTATAATCGGGCCTACTGGAGCGGGCTGATCGACTGGGTCATGGGGACCCAGCTCGCCGAGGGGACGATCTCGCCGGAAGACCTGGACCTGCTGGTGATGACCGACTCGGTCGAGGAAGCGCGCGACCTCCTGGTCGACTGCTACCGCCGGCGGAGCTGGCTGGCGGGGAAACATTCCGTCCGCGCCGACCGGGCGGCGATCCACCCGGCGGAATTCAGGCCGCCCGCGTCCGGGCCGGAGAAGGCCGACGGGCAATGAGGGGAGCCCTCGGATCCGGGCTCGAGGTCAGGATCGGCCGAGGAGGGCCTTTCGAGGCAGAGCGCCATGAGACAACCAGCGACGACGGCCGAGGCACCGGGGACGGCCCCCGCGGGCACGGGAAACCCGGATCGAGCCGAGCCCGCGCCGTGCCAGGCGATCCGAACAACCCTCGAGGCCGAGGGACCGGCCGCGTCGCTCGAGCGACTGGCCGCCGGCCTCGACGCGGCGGGCGACTATCGCGCGCTGCTGGACGCCCTTTTGCTGAAGGCCCGATTCGAGCTGGGGCTGCCGCTGGTCCCGCCCGCGTCGCTCGCCGACCTGCCCGAGCCCGCGCGGTCGACGTACGAGGAGCGCTACGTCGACGCCATCCGGCTGGTCGGATCGCGCCACCTGGCCGCCGGCGACATCCCGACCGCCTGGGCCTATTATCGGGTGATCGGCGAGAACGAGCCGATCGCGATGGCGATCCGCGAATACCGCCCCGACGCCGGCACCCCCGACGACGGCGATCGGCTGGGTGCCATCATCGAGGTGGCGTTCAACCATGGCGTGGAACCGCGACGGGGATTCGAGCTGATTCTCGAGAATTACGGCACATGCTCCGCGATCTCGGCCTTCGAGGGGCTGCCCGGGCACGACGAGGCGCTCCGCCGCGACTGCGCCGAGAGGCTGATCCTGCACCTGCACCGCGACCTGGCGGCCAACCTCCGATCGGACATCGCCGGCCGCGGCCAGCTCGCGCCGGCCCCCGGGGCCACGATCGCCGAGATCCTCGCCGGCCGCGACTGGCTCGTCGCCGAGGACGCCTATCACATCGACGTCTCGCACCTGGCGTCGGTGGTCCGGATGTCGGTGCTGGCCTCCGATCCCCAGGCGATCGCCCTGGCGGCCGACCTCACCGAGTACGGACGCCGCCTCTCGCCGCGGCTCCAGTTCGAGGGCGTACCGCCGTTCGAACGGATCTTCGACGATCACCGGATGTACCTGCGGGCGCTGCTCAACCTCGACGCCGACGCCGCGATCGCCCATTTCCGGGGCAAGATCGACGCGGCGGGCGGACGGGAGCCGGCGGCAGCCCAGGTCGCCGCGCAGACGCTCGTCAACCTGCTGGTGCGGCTCGGGCGGTTCGACGAGGCGATCGACGTCTCCTCGCGATATCTCGCCGGCCTGGCGGAAGGCTCGCTGTTCTGCCCGAATATCGCCCAGCTCTGCCAGCATGCGGGCGAGTGGCGGCGGCTGGCCGACATCGCGCGCGACCGCGGCGACCTGGTGAATTACGCCACGGCGCTCTTGCAGCTTGAGCGGCAGTCCGAATCCTCACTGGCCGCCCAGGCCGGGTGATCCCGCGGCGCCGTCAGTTTTCCGCCGGGTGATCGACGGTCAGCCCGGCTTCCCGGAGCGCCTCCTCGGGCAGCTCGAGGAAACGGCCGAGGAGATAGTCCCGCCCCCAGTCCTCGTTCTCGATGGAATCCAGGGGCGGGAGGTCCGAGACGCCGAAACCCGTGGTCAGGATCTCGTACGCCTCGGAGACGCCCAGCTCGACGATCGGCGTCAGCGCCATGGGGAAGGCCCCACATACGGCCCGCCGTGGACGACCACGTTCGGGGCGAGCTGCCAGACGCCGTCGTTGCGCTGCACCCATCGGTAGCCCGGCGGTGCGACCCAGATCCCCTGATTGTCGCCGTCGTATCGGCGGCGGCGCTCCTCGTGCACAACCTGGAGTTCCTCGGCCCTCGCGGCGAAGTAGACGAAGGCGGCCAGCGCCAGGTGGAGCAGGTTCCAGGTGGAGAGCACCGTCAGGCCGAACAGTATGGCCAGGGTCCGGCCGATCGTGGCCGCGACGTGCGTCGCCCGGACGCGGCCCAGCCAGCCCGAGAGCAGGGCCCGCAGCACCCGGCCGCCGTCGAGCGGGAACGCCGGGATCAGGTTGAACAGGCCGAGGAACAGGTTGACGACGACCATCTGTTCCAGGAAAAAGCCAGTCGCGGTGCCCGCCAGTTCGTCCGCCAGGCCCATCCCGCCCAGCAGCAGCAACGCGCCGACGATCGCGAAGTTCACCGCGGGGCCGGCCAGGGCGATCAGCAGCTCGGCACCCGGCGCCCGGGGCAGCCGCCGCAATCGGGCCACGCCGCCGATCGGATAGAGCGTGATATCTTCCGTCTCGATGCCGAACCGCCGTGCCATCAGGGCATGGCCGAATTCGTGCAAGAGCACGCAGCCGAAGACCGCCAGCACGAAAAGGACCGCCAGCAGGCCGTTCCGGAGCACGTCTGGGAAGAGAAATACAAGCAAAAAGGTCGGATGCACGAAGACGTCGATCCCCGCGACCCGACCGAGTTTCCACGAGGCCAGCATCGGAATCGTATCCTTTCTCCGGAGGAGTGTTCCTCCGTTACGTTACACTCTAGCTATTCGTCGTCAACCTGGGGAATGTTCAGTCGCGATCCGGAGGTCACTCGCCGGTGGTGCGTCGAGCTGGCACGCTGCTCCCGGGACCAGCCCGCGCCGTGGCGCTCGGGCTCGCGTGCTTCCACGCGGGCGGCCATGGACTCGTCTGCGAGTATCACCCCCGGGGAATGCCGCGAGCCTCGGCGATGACGGCGGCCGGCACGGCCGCGCTGGGCGTGCCGATCCTGGCGCCGGGGCGAGATCCATGCCGGAGCGGCGACGATTACGCCCAGCCGGACGACCCCGGAAGGAGCCCCGGCTGATGCTCGACCCGTCGCGGGAGTTCGTCGCTCGGGCCATCGCGACGGCGCGCCAGTTCCCGCTTGCGGCGACCGCGTGCCTCGTCGGACTCGTCGCGGCGTGCCACGGGAGCGTGCTGTTCGACGGGAAGCAGTACGGGTTCCGGGACTCGGCCCACTTCTATTACCCGCTCTACTGGCGGGTCCAGCAACAGTGGGCGTCGGGGCACCTTCCCACCTGGGAGCCCGGGGCCAACGGGGGCATGCCGCTCCTGGGCAGCCCGATGGCGGCGGTGCTCTATCCCGGCAAGCTGGTCTTCGCGGTGCTGCCGTATCCGTGGGGCTTGCGGACCTACACCGTCGGGCACGAGGTGCTGGCGTTCTGGGCGATGATGGCCCTGATGCGCTCGTGGCGGGTGAGCCGCGCCGGGGCGGCCCTGGCGGCGATGTCATATGCCTTCGGCGGACCGGTCCTTTCGAGCTACTTCAACGTCATTTACCTCGTCGGCGCGGCATGGCTGCCGCTGGGCTTCCGCGGCGTCGACCGATGGGTCCGGCTGGGTCGGCGCGCGGGGCTCGTCGAGCTGGCCCTGGTGCTGGCGATGCAGGTCCTGGGAGGCGACCCCGAGGCGGCCTATCTCACGGTCGTCTGCGGGTTCGGCTACGCCCTCTTCCTGGGCCGGCCGGAATCGGCCACCCGACGGCTCCGGCGTCCGTGGGCGATCGGGCTCCTGGCAGTTGCGGGGGGCTGGATCTGGGCGGGCCCCTGGCTGGCCCGGCGGCTGCATGGCGAGGATGAGCGGTGGACCCAGCTCGGGCTGCTCGTTCTCTGGTGCCTCGCGCTGACCGGGATCGCCGTCCGGCGAGGGCGCGAGGCCAGGGCGAAGCTCGCGGGCCTCGTTGCGGCCGGGTCGATCGGACTCCTCCTGGCGGGCGCCCAGGTCGCGCCGGTGCTCGGCCAGATCGCCGAGAGCGTGCGATGGTCGGGCGCGGGGATGGGAGACCTCTTCGACTCGAGCCTGATCCCGTATCGGGTACTCGAGACGGTCTGGCCCGGCGCGTTCGGTAGCTTCACGGCGGGAAATCGTTACTGGGAGCGGGTCCTGCCGCCGGAGTGGGCCCATCGGCCGTCGCCGCTTTCTCTCTATATTGGTGCGCTCCCGCTGATCCTGGCCCTGAGCGCCGCCGGGTTTCGAGGGCGGCCGGCCTGGGCGGCCTGGATGTCGGCGGTCGCGATCGTGAGCTTCTGGGCGAGTGTGGGTGCCTTCGCGGGCCCCGGGGCCTGGTCGAGCCGAGGCGACCCGACCACGGCCGGGGATGACAGCCTCTACGGGCTCCTGACGACCGTGTTGCCGGCGCTGCGACTCTTCCGATTCCCCTTCAAGATGCTGTCGCTGACCTCACTATCGCTGTCGGCGCTCGCGGGACTCGGCTGGGACCGTTGCCAGGAGAGAGACGGCCGTCGCCGTGCCATCCGCCTCGGGCTGGCCCTGCTGGGGCCGAGCCTCATCGGCCTGGCGGCGGCTGCCGGCCTGCGCGACAGCCTTGGCGACTGGATCGCGTCGAGGGCGGGCGACCACCAGGTCTTCGGCCCGCTCGATGTCGCCGGCGCGACCGGCCAGATCCTCCAGGCGATGGCCCACGGGACCTGCGCCCTGGCGCTCGGGCTGGCGATCCTGGCCCCTGGCGCCCGGCGTCGGTGGACGACCGCGGCGGCCTCGCTGGCGATCGCCGTCGTGGCGGCGGACATCGGCCTCGCCAATGCGCCGCTCGTGGTCACGATCCCGCAGGCCGACTACGCTCGCGAGCCCGAGGTCGTGCGCGCGATCCGCGAGGCCGAGCGCCAGGAGCCGGGCCGCGGCCCGATTCGCATCCACCGGATGCCATCGTGGGTCCCGATCGGATGGGCGAAGGCCCGGTCGTCGACCCGCCTGCGCGACCTGGTGGACTGGGAGATCGATACGCTCCAGCCGAGCTTCGCCTGGCTACACGGGCTCCAGTACATCTTCGTCGACGAGAGCGAGACCGGCCGCGTCGACCAGCGCCAGCTTTTCCTTCCCGGGTATCGGCAGGTCGGCCCCGAGGTGGCGGCCAGTCTGGCCGTGGAGCCGGGGCGCATCGTGCTCTGGCACGCCCGCCGATCGTTCGACCTGTGGGGCGCGCGCTACTTCATCCTGCCCGCGGATTCCGGCGACTGGACCCGCATCCACCGGAGCTACGCCGCCTTCCTCGAGGACACCGACCTGATCTATCCCGACCTCCCCGGTCCCGAGCACACCGAGGACCGCAGGCGCTGGCGGCTGGGCCGCGACTTCCAGGTGCGGAGGAACCGGCGGGCCTTCCCCCGGGCCTGGATCGTGCGAGACGCCCGGCTGCTGCCGCCCGTCGACGATCTACCCCGGGCGCGCCGAATGGCCCTGATCGCCCGCCTCCGCGCCGATGAGGAACCCGGCGGCCCGACCGCGATCGTCCCTCCACCCGACCTGCGGCGCATGGCCTACATCGAGACCGGCGAACCCGCGAGCCTCGGCAACTACCTGCGGCCCGACGATCCGGGGAAAGCGACGTCGGCAGACACCCCGAGGGAGACCGCGGACGTGATCGACGAGGCGCCCGGGCGCGTTCGCCTCCATGTCGTCCTCAATCGGCCCGCGATCGTGGTCCTCGCCGACGCCTTCGACCCCGGCTGGAGGGCGACGCTCGACGGCCAGCCCGCCCCGGTGCTCCGCGCCAATCGCCTGATGCGCGCCGTCGCCGTCCCCGCGGGACGCCACGAGATCGTCTATACCTACCGTCCGGCCTCCATTCTCCTCGGCCTCGGCGCGTCGCTCGCAGGAGCGATCCTGCTGGCCAGCGCGATCGGGTGGTCTCGTCGGCAGCGTCCTGCCGCACCAGCGGACCTCGGCCCGGAGATCTGGCCCTCCTGAGGCCAGCGGCCGATCGCCGCGAGGGCAACGGCCGGTCCCCCGCGAGTTGCATCCGAGGAGGACAGGAGGGACGGAATCATAAGACCATCCGGGGCTGAAAGTACGGCCATGAACTGCTACGGAATTAGGAGATGGAACTTAATGAAGAAATGATTTGACACGAGTCGGGATTCGGGTATAAGTTTGGGTCGCTCGCAGGCCATCGTGCGCCGATACCCGCCGCCGCGGCGGATATCGGGACCGAGGGTGGCTGCCGGCGGCAACCTCTCATCCCTTCCCAAAGAGCATGGTTGTCTGGCCCGTGGGTCGTACCTGAGATCGAATGGTCGTGTGGAGGCGGACTGCCGGGCACTCCCGTGATTGCGACGAGCCGATAGGGCCGGCGAACATGGCAGACGCAAGCGTCGCGAGGACGAGGGTCGTCCCGGAGCGATCGGGTGCCACGACGATCGCGGGGCGACCCGCGGACGGCCTCCGTTCGCGCGGAGTCTCGTGTCCCAGGCGCCCATCATTCGATCTGGGGATAGGCGTCCCGACGGCACTGAGTTTGCTTGTGTGTCATTGTTCGACTGAGCCCTCGTTGTCATGCATGCCACGGCCGGATCGGCCTCGGGCAGCGCGTCGACGTGAGCCTTCAACAGGAGTCATCTACTCGTGAATACGCTGATCCGGGGTCTTGGTCTGGGAGTCGTCCTTTCCGCCGCGCTCATCCTGTCGGGGTGCAGCGCCGATAACGAGACCGAAGCGAACAAGCTGCAGGCCGGCACCGGGGCCGCACCCACGCCGGAGAAGGGATCCACGAAGGATACCGGTCCGCAGGCCAAGACCTACGACGACTACGTCAAGCAGCAGCAGTCCAACAACATGTACTCCGGCGGCAACTATCCGGGTGCGACCGGTGGTGCGGCGCCGAAGGCTGCCGCGCCGGCGACCAAGAAGTGAGACGAGAAGAGCCGATTCCGGGGTGAACGGCGCCGCGACGAGCCCAGCTCGCGCGGTGGCCTCTTGCTCCGTCCCGTTCCAGACCTTATCGTGAATCGTGCACGTTCGCCTGTCTTGCGGTCCCGTCTTAGTCTTATTCGATCTCATAGCAGTGGGAGCCCGTCATGATCCGAATCCGTAGGGGTTTCACCCTGATCGAGCTGCTCGTCGTCATCGCGATCATCGCGGTGCTGATCGCGCTGCTCCTTCCCGCCGTGCAGGCCGCTCGCGAGGCGGCTCGCCGCGCGCAGTGCACCAACAACCTGAAGCAGATCGGCCTGGCGATGCACAACTACGTCAGCGCCCAGACCACCGTCCCGCCCCACAATACCGACTGGAACACGACCGCGCCGCTCACCCCGGGCCAGAACTGGTCGCAGCTCGCCCGCCTGCTCCCCTACATGGAGCAGACCACGGCCTACAATGCGATCAACTGGAGCTTCGGCCCCCGCTGGAACTACAATTACAGCGGTCCCGATCCTGGCTCGATCGACGGGGCGGCCGGCGGTGCTTACTCGATCATGCAGTACACCGTCCTCACCATGCAGATCCAGACCTTCCTCTGCCCCTCCGACCAGGCGCCCGGTAGCTCGGGTACCTTCAACATCGGTGGCCAGAACCGGCTGGTCGGCTCGCACAACTACGTCACCAATATCGGCCTGAACCGCCGCATCAATGGCGCGCCGGTCAATGGCAGCGGCAGCCAGGGCAACTGGCAGGAAAACGGCCCGACCTATCTCGCCTCGAGCTGGGACGGCATCGCCATCCGCCAGGTCTCCATGGCCTCCTTCACCGACGGCACCAGCAATACGGCCATCTTCAGCGAGTGGATCAAGGGCCCGGCCGTCGGAGTCCCGACCAAGAACGGCCTGGGCATGGTCTACAAGTTCGCCAATGGCGAGGGTTCCTCGTCCTACCCGACCGACATCCAGTTCCTCCAGGCCTGCCAGGTGAACCTCTCGACCACGAGCCAGCAGATGTGGAGCTGGAAGGGCGAGTGGTGGGCCATGGCCGGCTCGTCGATCTACTCGCACACCGTCACGCCCAACCGCTACGCCTGCGAGTACAGCGACATCGGGCAGGACGCGCGCGGCACCATCACCGGGGTCAACGCCAGCTCCAACCATCCCGGCGGCGTCAACATGCTCTTCATGGACGGCACCGTCCGCTTCATCAAGAGCTCCGTCAACTACTTCCCCTATTACGCAATCGCCACGCCCGACAACAACGAGACGATCAGCTCGGATGCCTTCTGACCCGATCGTCCGCCACCGGGGACCGACGGCGGGAAGCGGCCCGGCCGCTTCCCGCCATGCACGGACTTCTCACGATTCGACAGCCACGGCCGATCGGCGCACTCTCGCGCCGCTCGGCCGTGCTGTTTCCTGCGCCGGTTCGGTTCCGTTCCATTCGTCCCGGCCCGCTCCGCTCCGCCGTTCTTCCTGACGAGGTGACATCGATGCCGTCGAATCGACCGGGCCGCGCCCTCGGTTCGCTGACGGGCCGGAAGGTGCTCGCGGTCTTCCTGCTGCTGGGGGGATCGCTGGCCACCGCGTGGAACGTCGCCCGGTCGGACGCCCTGGACGTCGGCGAGCGGGCCTATTCGCGAGGCGACCTGGCCGGATCGCTCCAGCACGCGTTGGATCACCTCGAGAGACAGCCCTGGAACCGGCAGGCAAATCTGCTGGCCGCGAGGTGCCTCAGCCGGATGGACTTCGCCGAGCAGGCCGAACCCTATTTCCGCCGCGCCGGCCGGCTCTCGCTCGGCGACATGCAGCTCCGCGCTTATGGTCTGGCCCGGGGGCCCCACCCCGAACAGGCCATCCCCGCCTACGGGCGGATACTCGAGCAGGCGCCGGACAACGTCCTGGCGATGCGGAGGCTCGCCGCGGTCCTCCTGTCGCAGAGCGACGCCGGGCGCTGCCTGGAGCTGGCCGCCCGGCTGGAGCGCACGCCGGGCGGCGAGGTCTTCGGCGCGATGCTCCGGGGCACGGTCTATCACAACCAGTCCAACTCTCAGCTCGCCGTCGCCGGATTTGAGCGCGTCCTCGAGCTCGATCCGCAACTCGAACAGATCTCGGGCTCGCGCAAGCTCTTCTGGACCCAGCTCTCCCGCGACCTCGTCGATTGCGGACGGATCGAGGACGCCGGCCGACACATCGAGCGGGCGCTCGCCGACGGCCAGGACGCCGACCTGATGGATGAGCTGGGCTTCATCTATTTTTTGCGGGGCGACCTCGAGGAGGCCCGGCGATGCTATCGCCAGGCCATCGAGTGGGATCCCAGCTTCTACCGGCCCCATCTCAATCTCGCGAAGCTGGATATCCAGCTCCGCCGGCGCGAAGACGCCCTCCGCGAGCTGAACCAGGCCCGCGCCCTGGCACCCCGACGATATAGCATCGTCTACTCGCTGGCCCTCCTGTATCGCCAGCTCGGCCTGACGGCCGAGGCCGACCAGGTCCGCCGCGAGCTCCAGAGCGTGCGCGAGGAGTCGTCGACGACGGCACCCCGGACGCCCGGGACGCACTGGCCGCCCTACGCCCTGTAGCTCCCCGTACCTGCACTCCCGGGCGTGCGGCTGTCCGTGAGGATGGGCAGGCCGCCGGATCCCGAGTATGCTGGACGAAGGTGGGGCGGACGGACGGATGGAGGTCGATCGTCCGCCGGCCGCCAGCCACCCGGTCTCGACGAATCACGGCGAACCCATGAGACAGCCGACGCCCCATCCGCCATCGCCCAGGAGGTTATTCCTCCGGACCGCGACGCTGGCCGCGCTCCTGCTCGGCCTTGCCGGCCTGGCGGTGCTCGGGGTGCTCCGCGCGGAACGGCCCGGGCCGTCCCTGGACGCGATCCGCGGGCTGGCCCGCCAGCGGCAATTCCACCGGGCGATGGACGGGCTCGCGGTCTACCTGCGCTCCCACCCGGACGACACGTCGGCGCACCTGCTGATGGGGCAGCTCGCCACCGAACCGCCCGAGCCGAGACCCCGCGTCGCGCTCGAGCACCTGGCCGCCGCCCGGCCGAAGGACTCGAAAGAAGCCGCACGCGTCCGGTTCTTCGAGGGGAAGGCACGATACCAGGAGGGCCGCTACGACCTGGCCGAGTCCGCCTGGGCCGAGGCGCTCCAGCTCGATCCGCTCGTACCCGAGGCCGGATGGGCCCTGGTCGACCTGCTCGACAAGGAGGGCCGGCTGCGCGAGGCGCACCCGCTGGGCATGCGGCTGTATCAGCTCGAGCCCGACCCGGTCGACCGCGCCCGCATCCTGCTCGACATGACCAGGCTGGACATCGACATCGTCTCGCCGGGCTCGCAGGTGCTGCTCTTCGGCCCGCTGGCGAGGGAGCATCCCGAGAACCTGCATCTCTCGCTGACCGTCGGACTGGCCCTGGTCCGCGACAGCCGGGGCGCCGAGGGCATCAAGGTCCTCGAGGCCGCGCTCCGCCGATTCCCCGACTCGCCCGAGGCCTGGGACGCCTGGCTCACCGGGCTCGACGGCGCCTTCCAGGCGGAACGCCTGATGGAGGAATTCGCCCGGCTCCCCCGCTCGATGGCCGACGACCCGCGATTCGCCGTGTACGAGGGGATCGTCGCGCAGAACCTGGGAGACTGGCCGCGGGCCATCCGCGCCTTCCGCCGGGCCGCCGCCCACGAGCCCTACAACGGCATCCTCACCTATCGCCTGCGCGCCGCGCTGCGGGTCGCCGGGGACCGCGCCGAGTTCGAGCGCGTCAACCGCTGGTACGTCTCGTTCGAGGACGCCTTCCGGACCGCGCGGGCGGCCTACAACGAGGCACTGGCCACGCCGACGCTCGGCACGGCGCCCCACCCCGATCTGTACCATCGCCTGGCCGACCTGCGCGAGCGCATGGGCCGGCCCGACGAGGCCCGCGCCTGGCACTCGCTGGTCCTGCGCGACGACCCCAGAGACCCGGTCAGCCTGGCGGCGATCGAGCGGCTGAAATGACGTCCGGGCGCGTGCTCGCCCCGCGAGCCCGGCCTCACGGGGTCGACGCCCCGCCCGCCGAGCCGGGCGACGCCACCGACTCGTGGAAGTTGGCCAGCCCGGTCTGGCCGCGCCGGCGGTAGTAGTCGGCCAGCAGCCGGTTCATCGCCGGGTCGGAGGCACGATCGGCGAGCACCAGCCTGGCCCAGTCGACGGCCTCGTCCTCGTGGCCGTGGGCCATCAGCCAGCGCGCCATGCGCGAGCGCAACTCCGGGTCGACGGGCGACGCGACCAGCGCGTCGCTGATGCGCTGGAACTCCTGCTGATCGGCCCGGATGCGCTCCACCGCCCGGCGTTCCGACTCGGCCTGCTCCTTGCGGCCGAGCCGGGTCAGCACGAGCATCCGCTGGAAGCGATTGGCCTGGTCGAACGGGTCGGCCTCCACCGCGCGGTCGAGGAAGCCGAGCGCCGCATCGAACCGGTTCCGCCGCAGCTCGACGGACGCGCGGGCGGCCAGCGCTACCGGGTTTTTCGGCGACAGCTCGAGGGCTCGGTCGAGCCAGCGGACGGCCTGGTCGAGTTCGCCCATCTCGAGCGCGTTGCGCCCGGCGCCCAGGTAGCCGAGCGGGTCGTCCGGCTTGCGGGCGAGGTAGAGTCCGTACTCCTCGGCCGCCTCGGCGTTGCGGTGCGCGCCGCGAAGCACCTCCGCCAGCCCCAATCGGGCCTGGTCCAGGCGCGGGTCGCGGCGGAGGGCCTCGCGATAGCCGGCGACCAGGACGTCGGCGCCGCGCGACAACCGCAGATCCACCTCGATGCGAAGCAGATACGACCGCGCGTCATCCGGGACCTCGCGGCTCCATCGGTCGAGCACCGCCTCCGCCTCCTTGAGACGGAACGTCCCCAGGTAGATCCGCGCCAGCGCGTCGGCGACCCTCGGATCCGTTGTGCGGCTCCCCTCGAAGGCCGCGCGCAGGTACGGCTCGGCCCGCGACGATTGATTGGTCCTCGCCAGCAGCAACCCCAGCAGCCCGGCCATGTCACGCTCGGGATAGCCGAGGGCACGGGCCCGCTCCAGCTCCTCGTGCACCGTGCCGAGGTCGTCCCGCTCCCAGGCGATCCGCGCCCTCAGGACGTGCGCCTCGGCCGACCGGGGGTCCGACCGAAGCCAGCGATCGAGCGCGGCCGAGGCGTCATCCAGCCGGCCCTCGGCCAGCGCCCGACGGACCGTCCTCGCATCCCGGTCGAGGAGGCGCACGGCGACCGCCGCCGCGCCCGCCAGGACCGGCACCGCCAGCGCAACGATCAGGAGTCTCCGCCGAGCCGGCGATTTCCGGGTCGAGCTCATCATCTTCGCGCGCGGTCCCCACCTCCTCGATGCCGACGGGCCGGCTCCCGGCGGACGCCGGCCCTATCATAACCCCGAATCGCCCGGCGGACGAATCCCCGCCCCGGCGAGGCCGTCGCCGGAGCGTCCGGGAGCCGGCGCATCCCCCGCGAGCCCCGGAGCATCCGGAGGGACATGGCCGGGGAGTCCGCCTGGCGGCCCCGAGGGTCGCCGAAGTAACATGGAACGATTCCTCCACCGGCGGCGGGCGCGGCCGCCGCCTTCAACGAAGCCCCGGCCGATCCCAGCATGCTCACCGAATCCGACATCCTCCCCACGGGTCAGCGCCTCGCGCCGGCGGCGGTCGAGGGACCGACGGCCCGACCGCGGCCGATCGCGGCCCGCCGAGCCGGCCGGTGGCTCTCGAGGCTGGCCCTCGCCGCGCTGCTCGCGGGCCTGGCCTCCTTCAATGCCTGGTGGTACTGGCGCGAGAGCCAACCCCTGGCCGACGGCCGGACGATCGACGGCTGGATCGCCAAGGGCCAGTACGATCGCGCCGAATCGGCCCTGCGCGAGCGGCTCCGCCGCGCCCCCCACGAGGTCGAGGCACGGATGGCACTGGCCCGCACCCTGGCCGCCCGCGGCGACCTGGTCGGCTGCGCTCGCGAGCTCGACCGCGTCCCTTACTGGTCGCCCCGCCGGCCCGAGGCCCTGTTTCGCGCGGCGCAGGCCTACATCGCCGCCGACCGCGCCCGCGACGCCGAGGCCTCGCTCCGGGCCGTCCTCGACGAAGACCCGCTCCATCCGCCCGATCCCGGGATCTACCACGACGCCAGCCAGGAGCTGCTGAAGATCCTCGCCGCCGAGGACCGCTGGGAGGACGCCTATCCCATCATCTGGAAGGCCTACGACCACGCCGCCCCGCCGGATCGCCCGATCGTCCTGACCATGCGGATCCGCTCCGAGCTGGAGCGCGTCGCGCCGGCCGAGACGATCAAGGTCCTGAAAAAGTACCTCGCCGCCGACCCGGACGATTACGAGGCCCTGCGCGCGAAGGCCAGGGCCGAGCTGGCCCTCGGCCGGCGTGCCGAGGCTGTCCGCGACATGGAATCCTGCCTCCGCGCCCGGCCCGACGATCCCCGCGCCTGGCGCGACTACCTCGGCGCGCTCCAGAGCCTCGGCGAGCAGGAGGCGTTCGACGCCACCCTCGCCCGCGTGCCGAGATCGGCGGAATCCGAGCCCGAGATCTGGACGTTCCGCGCCCAGGCCCGGGAGCGCGTCGGCGACATCGAGGCGGCGGCCCGCGATTATCGAAGGGCCCTCGAGCTCAACCCGAATCTCTCCAACGCCCACTATCGCCTCGCCCTCATCGAGGAGCGACTCGGCCATCGCGAGGCGGGCGCCGCCCACCGCAAGCGGTGGCAGGCGCTCCGCGACGCGCGGACCCGGTTGCCCCAGGCCGGCCGGGACTTCCAGGCCGCGCTGGCGGCCGCGGGCGCGCCCGACGCCCCGCCCGACGCCCTGGCCCAGTTGCGGGCCGCCTCGCGCCGGATCGCCGCGATCTGGGCCGACCTTGGCATCACCCGGGCCGCCGAGGCTTTCAACGAGGTGGCCTCCGGACTGTAGCAGCCCGGGCGCGGGCGCCGGCGATCCCCAGACTGGAACGGAACCCCGAGACACGACCATGCGACCGAGGGCCCGGATAGTGCGAGGGATGCTGCTGCTCGTCGCCCTGGCCGGGGCTGCGGCCGGAGGCTGGGCCTGGTGGATGCGCGCCGGCCGGCCCGCCGACGCCATTGCCCAGGGCCGGGCCGCCTTCGAACGCGGCGACTGGGACGACGCGGCCCGCCTGGCGCGCCAGCGGCTCAAGGCCGAGCCCCAGGATCCCGAGGCGCTCCGCCTCCTCGCCCGAACCTCGTTCCACCAGGGCCGCAACGACCTGGCGCTGGCGCTCTTCGAACGGCTGGGCGATGCCGCACTCCAGCCGGAAGATCGCTACTTCCTCGGTCTCGCGCTCGCGCGCGGCGGCAAGACCCAGTCGGCGATCCGGGTGTGGGAGGGCGGGGCCGACGAGCAGACCAGGACGCCGGGCACCCTCGTCGAGCTCATCCGCGGCTATTTCCGTCGCGACGATCTGGACCGGGCGGCGCAGGCGGCCGAATCGCTGCTCCGGCGGGCCGGCTGGGAATCGCAGGCCCTCGCCCTGCTCGGGATGATCGCGCTGGAGCTCAACGACCCCGGCCGCGCGGCCGACTACTGGCTGCGCTCCCAGCAATCCCGATCGACCTCCGCGGACGCCTCGCTCCGCCTGGAAGTGCCCCCCAGGGACCTGGCGCGCGCACTCCTGCGCGTGGGCCGCGTCCAGGAAGCCGTCGACCAGCTCCGCAAGGTCCTGGCCGACGGACCCGATCCCGAGGCCTCCTGGCTGATGGGCCGGGCGCACCTCCAGCGCAAGGATTGGTCCGCCGCCAGGGCCGACCTCGAGGCCGCCCGCAAGTACCGCGATGCCAACCCCATGGCACGCGACCCCGGTCCCTACGTCGGGTCCGCCAGTTGCGCCCCCTGCCACCCCGGCGAGCACCGGACGCAGCAGGCATCCCGGCACTCCCGGACGTTCTTCCGCGAGGCCGACCTGGCGAGGCTCGAGCTCCCCGATTCGCCGATCCGCGACCCGTTCGACGCCGCCGTCGTCCACACGCTCGCCCGCGGCAAGGACGGCCTGGTCCACCAGAAGACGACGGCCGGCGGCAAGGTCTTCGAGGCCGTGGTGCAGTACGCATTCGGCTCCGGCGATCGCGGGCTCACGCCCGTGGGGCGCGACGCGAACGGCCGCGCCTACGAACTGCGGCTCTCCGACTATCCCGAGTCGCACGGCGACAGATCGAGCGGCCGGCCCGTCGCCCGCTGGGACGTCACCTCCGGCCACCCGAGGACCCCCGGGAAGCCCGAGGAATTCCTGGGTCAGCCGCTCACCGAAGACCTGATCCGCCGCTGCGTCTTCTGCCACGTCACCGATATCAAGGGCGCCGTCGACCGGACCGGACCATGCGGGATGGATCACGGCATCGGCTGCGAGCGCTGCCACGGCCCGGGCGGAAATCACCTGCTCGCCGTCGAGGGGAAGCTGGTCGAGCTCGACCCCGCGATCGCCAGGCCGAACCATGCCAGCGGCGAGCCGATCGTCAGGTTGTGCGCCGAGTGCCACTCGCCCCGCGGCATCAAGATCGCGCGGGACGACCCGGCCGCCCCCCGCTTCCAGGGCACGACCCTGACCTGGAGCCGCTGCTACACCGAGAGCCAGAACGCCCTCGACTGCACCACCTGCCACGACCCGCACCGCAATGCCTCGACCTCGAAGCCCGACTATGAGGCCCGCTGCCTCGAATGCCACTCGCCCGCGGACCGCGCGAAGTCCGCCGCGAAGCCGACGGCCGGACGATCGCCGACCCGAGGGCCCGCCACCCAGCTCGACGCGAAGCGCACCGTCTGCCCCGTCAACCCCTCGACCGGCTGCATCGACTGCCACATGCCGGCAGTCTCGGGCGTCGTGCCCCACTCGACCTTCACCGACCACTACATCCGCATCCACCGCGATTGATGGCGGCCCCGTCGGCCACGGTCCAGGGACCACCCGCCGTCGGCGCCCGCGCTGATCGTCTGCCGCGAAAGCAACCTGATCGGGACGGCGAGCCTCCCGGCGAGCCGGGACACGGTGGTGGCGACGCACCTCCCCGGCTCGGCGGGAGCCTCGTCCTCCCGATTCGCGGCCGGTCACTCAACCGTTCGACAGTGCCGACCGGGACCGGCCCGGGCCAACGCCGGCCATCCAGCCGAGCGTCGCCATCCCCACGAGCGCCCCGGCACACAATCCCGCCGGGACCGTCGCCAGCAGAACGCAGGCGGACAATCCCCCAACCAGCGACTCTGCGGCCGGCATCGCCAGCCAGCCGACCGCCAGGCCCGCCAGCCCTCCCGCA
This sequence comes from Planctomycetales bacterium, assembly GCA_027452145.1. Classification (GTDB taxonomy): domain Bacteria; phylum Planctomycetota; class Planctomycetia; order Isosphaerales; family Isosphaeraceae; genus JAKAUH01. Next base: position 33,063 of record DAIDHB010000244.1, on the reverse strand, counting down.
ACGTCATTGATCATCATCCAGAAAATCGCCCCGACCATCCCGCCCGAGCTGATTGCCGATCTCATGAGTGCAACTCCCCTCTTCGCGGCCCTCGCAACCGATTGTCCGGCCCCAGGGGGATATGCGGAGTTCTTCCCACCGTGTGCCACCGCCCGCGCCGAATCCCGCGGAGACGGCAGGCCAATCGACACAAACAACTTGCCTCGTGAGACTTGCGAACACAACCGCCTCGCCGGCCTCTTCGCCGCCGGTTCGACTCTCGGGGCGAGCCGTCCCATAAAGTCTCGCCAGGCGGCAGGATTTCCCGGCTTCACCGTTTCTTCGTCCTCTTGTCGATCCGAGATTCGGCCCGTACGCTGTCATCCTGGGCGAGAGGACTTGCGATCGACGGACGGCGTCGGCACGGCACTCATCAGGATCACGAGCGATGCACAAGCTGTCGCGGGCACTACTCGGACTGTCATTCGTCGTCGGCATCGCGGCCTGGCAGGGACCGGGCGCGGCGCGGGCGCAAGACAAGGCGAAGGCGAAGGCCCCCGAGAGGCCGCAGCGGTTGGCCGACTACTTCGGCTTCCAGCCGCTGGAGATCTACAAGCTGGAGCACCGGATCGGCAACCTGATGCTCCGGGACCTCGACGGCGACAAGGTCGACGACATCGTCGTGAGCAACAACGGCCGTTCACGGATCGACCTCTTGCTGAGTAGCCGCAAGCCCGAAGACGACCAGTCCAACCGCCCGTTCCGCAAGGATCCGAACGAGCTCCAGTACGACCGACGGATGCGCCTGGTCAGCATCCCCGTCAACAAGGAGGTCGTGAGCCTGGCCACGGGCGACTTCAACGGGGACGGCAAGCCGGACCTGGTCTTCTACGGCACGCCGGCCGAGGTCGAGATCCTGTTCAACGAGGGCCCGGGCCGCTTCGGCAATCCCAGGAAGCTCCAGACCGGCGAGGCCGTCGAGCGCTCCAGCGGGCTCGCCGTCGCCGACCTCGACCGCGACGGCCGGGACGACATCGTCCTGCTGGCCGAGCACGAGCTGGTCTTCGTCCACCAGACCGGGGTCGGGACGTTCAGCGAGCCCGAGCGCGTGCCGCACACGGCCGAGAACCCCTGGCTGATCCGCGCGCTCGACCTCGACGGCGACGGGGCAAATGACCTCGTCCTGCTGGACAGCGCCAGCGACCACCCGATCCACGTGCGGTTCGCCACGCCCGAGAAGAAGCTCGGCCCCGAGCAGCGGTTCGCCGTGGAGATCCCCCGCGCGATCGCGTTCGGCCGCCTGGACGATCGGCCCGGCTCGGAGATCCTGACCATCGAGAACCAGTCGGGCCGGGCGCGAGTGCTGACGCTCGATCGCACCGGCACCGACGAGGGCGAGAAGCGCGGCCGGATGGCGTTCTTCGCACTCCCGCAGGGGACCGAGCGGGGCCGCTCGCTGGCCACCGGCGACCTCGACGGCGACGGGCGGCAGGACGTCGTGATCACCGACCCCTCGAACGCCCAGGTCTGGGCCTACCTCCAGTCCGGCCGCACCGGACTGGGCGCCGGACAGACCTTCCCCAGCCTCGTCGGCGCGCGGACCGTCCACCTGGCAGACCTCGACGGCGACCGCAAGCACGAGGTGTATGTCCTCTCCCAGCAGGAGAAGCAGATCGGCAAGAGCGAGTACACCGGCGGACGCCTCAGCTTCCCCACCCCGCTGGCCATCTCCGGCGAGCCGGTCGCCATGGACCTCGCGGACCTCGACGGCGACGGCAAGCCCGAGATCCTCTACATCGCCCGCACGAAGCCCGGGGCCGACAGCTTCGCCCTCCGCGCCCTGACCCGCGAGAAGTCCGGCGCCTTCCGCGCATTCCGCTGGAGCGAGGCCGACTCGGTGGCCTTGCCCGAGCTCAAGTCCGTCCCCGCCGCGATCGAGTCGTTCGACGTGAATGCCGATCACCAGGCGGACCTGCTGATCTTCAACGACTACGGCCCGCCGCAGCTCCTCCTCGGCCGCAAGGGCGAGCCGCCCCGGCCCTTCACCGGCGGCCTCGGGCCGCTCACGGGCGCCTCGATCGTCGGCGTCAGCCGAGTCGACCTCGACGGACCCGCCCTCATCGTCGCTCAGAACACCTTCGCCCGCCGCATCGTGCTCGATCATCAGGGCCACTGGAACATCAAGGATCAGTACAACTCGGGCCGGAACTCGGCCGCCATCCTGGGCGCCGCCGCGCTCGACGCCGACGGCGACGGCAAGAAGGAGGTCGTGCTGTTCGACCGGACCAGCAAGTCACTGGTGTTCCTGGCGCCGAAGGAAGGCGTGTACCGGCCCGGCGGCACCCTGGCGGTCGGCTCGATCAACTTCCAGGGCATGCACGTGGCCGACTTCGACGGCGACGGCCGGGACGACCTGCTGATCGCCGGCAGCGACCGCTTCGGCGTGCTCCAGACCGGCCAGAAGGGACTGCGCCTCAAGACGATCGCCAGCTACGAGACGCACCGCAACGAGGCCCGGCTCTCCGACCTGGCCGCCGGCGACGTCAACGCCGACGGCGTGCCGGATGTCGTGTTCGTCGACGTCGGCGAGCAGTCGCTCGAGATCGCCTCATTCGCCGGCGACAAGGACCTGGTCCACGCCATCACCTTCCGGGTCTTCGAACGCAAGAACTTCCGCCACATGGGCGACACGATCGAGCCCCGCGACCTGGCCCTCGGCGATGTCGACGGCGACGGCCGAGCAGACATCGTCCTCATCGTCCACGACCGGGTCCTGGTCTACCGCCAGGACCCGGGTTCAGCCGCCCCCGGGGCCAAACCGGGCCAACCCACTGCCAAGCCCGTCGCCTCGCGGTCGTCGAAGTGAGGATCGGTCCCGGAAGACTCTGAGACCGTTCTATGGCGAGTCACCCCGCCAGGTGAACCGCCGATCTCACTCACCGGGTCCAGCCCAGGCGATCCGGCGACGTCAGTCGCCGGGTCCTCAGCCCAGGCCAACCGGCGACCTCACTTGCCGGGTCATCTCGCCTTACGAGAAAGCACCCGGCGACTGACGTCGCCGGTTCGCCGGAATCTACTGACCGCCGACGCACAAGGGAAGACTGCCCCAGAAGCACGACCTTCCGACGGCGCGCCCATCCGTCTGATTCAGGCCGCGGTAGCCGGCAGCCCTTCCTGTCGTCCCGATCGAGGGTGTCTCTCCCGAACGGGACCACCGCCGGCACAACGCACGTTGCCACCCCGCTCGATCACGTGCGATAGTACAACTCATGGAAGAACCACGCCCCTCGCCCCGGCCGGCGATCCCCCCGCCCCTCGACGACCCGGCGATCCGCGCCGATTGCCATACCGCCCGCGGCGTTGCGTTCGCAGGTCAAAAGCAGTTCCGCGAGGCCATCGAGGAATTCCGCGAGGCCCACAGGCTGCTCCCCGACAGCGTGATGACGTTGAGCAACCTGGGGATGGCGCTTGGCCAGGCGGGAGCCCTCGATGGCGATGAGCGCAAGCTCGACGAGGCGGCCGCCCTCCATCGGGCGGCCGTCCGGCTCCAGCCCGGGAATGTCGGCCTGCGGCACAACGTCGCGGCCGTGCTGGCCCTGGCGGGCCGCATCCCTGAGGCGCTGAAAGTCCTGGATGAGGCGCTGGCGCTCGACCCGGACAACGCCAGGACGCGCGCCCACCGCAGCGTGGCGCTGCTGACATTGGGAGAATTCGAAAAGGGCTGGGTCGATTTCGAGCTGGTGCTCGCCGATCCGGCACGCCGGGCCCAGGAGTTCCTCGGCGTCCGGCGCTGGCGGGGCGAGACGCTCTCGGGTGCGCTCCTGATCAACGGGCTCGTCGAAGGGCAGGGAGACGGCTTCCAGGGGATGCGCTTCGCCGCCGAGGCCCATCGCCGCGTCGGTTCGACGGTGCTGCTCTGCCCCCCGTCCATGGCCCGACTGATGCGCCGGTGCGCCGGCGTCGATCGGGTGGTGACGACGCGGGAAGCACGACCTGCCGTCGAGGCCCAGATTGCGCCCCTGCACCTCGCGTCCGTCTTCCGGCCGGCCCCCGGAAACATGAGGGCGGACGCCTACCTCTCGGCGGGACCCGATTCGGTCGAGCGATGGCGTCCGGCCATCGAGTCGATCCCCGGCCTGAAGGTCGGCGTCGCCTGGCAGGGGAATCCGGGACACAGGCTCGATGTCTGCCGCTCGTTCCCCCTGGCCGAGCTGGAGCCGATCGCCCGGCGGCCCGGGGTGACGCTGGTCTCGCTCCAGCAAGGAACAGGGACCGAACAACTGGCCGCCGCCGGGTTCCGGGTCGAGGACCTCGGGCCGGAATTCCGGGCGGGTGACTGGGAGGAGACGGCGGCCATCCTGTCGATGCTCGACCTGGTCATCGGCTGCGATTCCGCGGTGGTCCACCTGGCCGGCGCCCTCGGGCGTCCCACGTGGGTGGCGCTGTCGAAGCCAGCCGAATGGCGATGGGGGCTGGAGGATGACACCACGCCCTGGTACTCCACCGTCCGGCTCTTCCGCCAGGACCGGAGGGGCGACTGGACGGGCGTGTTCCAGCGCATGTCGGCGGCCCTGGCGGAGCCCGCCCGCCCCGCTTGAATCCGGCCGCGGCCAGCGGCCCACCCGCCCAACTCGCGACTCGCCGACCGCCCGGACTGCCGCGGTCATGGGCCGCAGGTTGCGCCCACAAACCGCCACCGTCCCGGACGACCTCGAGGGGCGGATCGGGCAACGCGACGGGCCGGGGTAAAACTCGCCGGTCGGGGCGGCTTGCAGCGGCGAGGCCAGATCAGGCCGCATCGGCCGGACGACGGAGCCAGCGCGCCGCGACCCGGGCCGGGTCCATGCCCCCGCGGTTTACGTCCGATCCCCGGGAGGTCGGCGGCTTACGGCCTTCCCGGCTCCGCCCCGACCGGGTATCGCCCGATGGCGCGGAGTGCCTCGCGCTCCATCAGGCGCTCGATCTCATTAAACCGGAAGATCCGCTCCGTCACCTGGCCGATGGCCGTCAGCGGCTGGATCACGGCACCATCCAGCGCGAAATGATCGGGCCACGCGTCGATCCGCGGATTGAAGAAGCGGATCAGGTCGCCGGACGGGACCGCGATCGAGCCCAGGTCGCTTCCCTTTGGATCGATTGCACACCAGGCACGCATAAGCCAGGTTCTCGACGACCGTTCGGCCGCCGTGCTTCTCGCTGACGATGTGATCGACCTCGCAACCGAAGTACGTGTCATCCTCCTGGATCGGGCAGTACTCCCAGCGGCGGCTGGCTCTTTCGATGACCAACCGGCGGATCTCGGCCGGGATATAGGTTTGGCTCAGGGCCTCAGAAGCCGCCGCGCTCGCGCCCTGGCCAGCCGCATGATGTGCTCCAGCCGCATGTACTCGTCCAGCTCTTCCGCCTCGGCCTCGCTCAGGCCCTCGGACTTCTCTCGGGAGACCAGGTCAAGGACGCGCTGGCGAGTGGCCTCGGACGGTTGAAACGTGGCGACGTGCTCCGAGGACGGCCCGGCTGCGATGAAGTCGATGAACTCCTCATAGGCTCGCAATTCGGTCATGGCGGCCTCCTCACGATTCTCCCCCAGGCCCTTAAACCGATGATCTCATCACATCCCACGATAAGAGCCTGGCACAATCCCGACCGCGCTGGAACGGCGGGCCGGGTTCGCGGGACAGGGCGCCCGCGGACGCGCCGAGTTGGGGCGAAACCGGTCCCGGTCCGGCCTCGACCGGATGGGCCGACGGCGGTGGCCGTCCGTCATGCCCGCGAGCCGAGAATCTGCTCGGCCCAGGCGGCATCCTCGGCGGAAAGGGGCGGATCCGGGGTCCCGCTGTAGATGAAGTGTTCGTAACCCGGACCGTCGTGGGCCCGGTGCAGCGTCTCCTGAAGGTCCACCGAGACCGCGACGTCCGGCGGGCGCAGCGGGATCGGGATCGTCGGCAGCGGGTCCCTCAACCGGATCGGCCAGAAGCCCGCGGGGCTCCGCCGCTCGGCACGGCTGATCATCACCGAGTAGTCGCACTCCGGCCGGCCCTCCTGGGGCATCGGTGCCCACCCTCGCAGCAGGTCGATCTCGACCAGGTGAGCCGAGGTTCGCAAGAGCTCCCGACGCTTCGCCAGGTACTGTTCGCGGTCGTCGCCGGCCCGCTTGTTCGACGGGCTCAAAAGCTCGATGACGGTCACCAGATCGCGGCCCTGGCGGTCCCGTACCTCGAGATACGGGACTTCCTCGATGTCCTGTTCCGGCAGCCAGACCTCGGCGGGGGCCTCCAGCAAGGCCGCGCCGATCTGCGACATCTCGATACCGGCCGGCCGGGCCAGCGAGAGGTCCGCGTTACCGAGCCGACGACGAGGCTCGGGCGGCAGGTCGTGGATGTAGACGTGCTCCTCGAGCTGGACAATGTATTTCGGCGCGACCCGGGGGGCCAGCAGCCGGCGCAACGCCGAGAGGAACTCTGTCTGGAAGTCGAGCCAGTAGGCCGCCTGCTCGAAGTACGGGTTCATCCCCGGGAACGGTGACGGCATGGGGGCTTCCTCGGCATCAACGTGCGGGACCGATCCCCGGCGGCAAGCACGGCGTCCGCTCGGTTCGAGGATAGCATCCCCCGGCGCCGCCGACCAACGCCGCCCCTGAAGTGGTTTCCATCCACGCCCCCGGGCGGGGGCGACGGGCCGGGTGGCCGATCAGCTCAAGGAGGAGTTTCAATCCACGTGTCAGGAGACACGAAAACCGACCCCCTACGACCGGTGCTGAACCCCACTTCCTGGGCGTTCTCATGCCACCGGCCCTTGCCGTCCTTTCTCGACTCCGAGCCGTTCCTTCCGTTCCCTTCGCCTCACCCGGCCCCGGATTCAATCCACTCCCGGCCGGTAGAGACGAACCGAGCCCCCGCCTGCAACGACCGCCCCGTCCGGCCGCCCCGTCCCGGCCTCGACCGATCCGAAACCGCCCGGTCCCACTCCGCCCGCTCGGATCGGCCGACGGACGCCGTTTGGACGCGATACGCGGCCGCACCCAATGCGATCAGGGCAGGAGGTCGTCGACGCCCACCTGACAGACCGGCCGGCCGGGGCGGGTTTTCCCGCGGGTCGATCCGTGGTAGGATGCTTCCTGGAGGCTCCATGACGACCATCTCGCCCGAGCAGCGGGTCGCAGCCGCCGAGGCCGGCGACACACCCATCGAGATCGCCGATCCGCAAACCGGGGCGGCATACATCCTCCTCCGCGCCGACGTCTACGAGCGGATGCGCGCGCTTGTGGAGGCCGAGGAGGCCCGCCAGGAGCAGGAAGCCTGGTCACGCCTGGCACGCAAGGCGCGCGACCAGTGGGCTCGGGAGAACGCCTACTGATGATCCGGCCGGGCGAACCGTACATGGCAGATACTGACGCCGGGCGTCGACCGGTTATCGTCGTCTCTCGAGAGGAGCTGAGCCGGGGGAACTGGGTCGTGGCCGTCCTGATCACTTCGACGAACTTCGCGACCCGATCGCAGATGCCGCACTGCGTCCCTTTTGCCGCCGGCGAATACGGCTTGACCAGGGACTGCGTGGCCCAGGCCGAGACGATCAGCTACCTGGCCGCCGCCGACCTCGACCTCGATTCCGGTGCGATCGGCGTCCTCGATGAGGCCCGGCTTCGCGCGCTGATCAAGGCCATTGGAAACATGCTCGCGTCCGACTGCGAGCCCGCGTGATCGGCGAGAATTGGTGGCCCAGCCAGGACACCGAAATGGCCGATCCACGGAGCATGTTTCGCGGCCGCTGGAGTCGGCCCCCGGGCCCGTGGAATCGGACCTGGCTTCTGATCGTTCGCCCGCTCCGCACTGGACCGCAACTCTTGCCGCCCCGCCCAATCCGGCCCGCCGGCCCGAGTCGCCCCGTCCCGGTCCGGCCTCGACCGGATTGCCGCCGGCCGGCGGCGGCCTGGGTGAGGTCCGATCGGCGGACGCTCGCCGTCCCGGACGGCGGGCCCGACCGGAAGGACGAACCGGGCCCCGCCCGCGGTCCCGACAGTCCGCCCGCGACCCGGGCCTGCCCCGTCCGGGCGGTCAGGCCGGAACGGCGGAAAAGACGGGAACCGGGTCTGACACCCGAGGCCCCGGGTCTGACACCGGAGGCCCCCGCTGCCGGCGGCGAAACCGGTTCGGCGGATGCTCCGCACCGGGCGGGCCGGCGCATCCGACTGGCGGCGCTCCCGGCCGGTCTTGCAACCCGGGGAAGGCGCGGGCGCTTCCGACCGCCGGGGATCGAACGAACGACACGAGCTCTGTTACAATCACCGTGGGCGTCCACCTTTTCGCATGCGGAGCCAGGAGTCATGCCGATCCACGATTGGACCCGGGTCGATGCTGGCCTGTTCCACGCCTTCCACCACGACTGGATCACCGGGCTGGCGGCCGCGCTGAACGCCGGCGCCCTGCCGGCGGACTACTACGCATTACCCGAGCAGTCGATACGGGGACCCGTCCCGGATGTCCTGACGCTCCAACTCCCACCGGGCGGCGGGCGGCCTGCGTCGCGTGCGGCCGCCGGGTTCGCCGTCGCGACCGCGCCCCCACAGGCCCGCGTCGTGCGGCGGGCCGAGGAGCAGATTTACGCCCGAAAGGCCGACCATGTCGCGGTGCGCCACCGGCACGGCCAGATCGTCGCCGTGATCGAGATCGTCTCGCCGGGCAACAAGGCCAGCGCCCACGCGTTGCGGACGTTCGTCGAGAAGGCGGCGAGTTACCTGTCGGACGAGATCCACCTGCTGGTCGTCGACCTCTTCCCGCCGGGCCGGCGCGACCCGCAGGGCATCCACAAGGCCATCTGGGGCGAGTTCGTCGAGGAGGATTTCGAGCTGCCCGCCGACCGGCCGCTGACCGTCGCCTCCTACGACGCGGGCCCGCCGCCGGTCGCGTACGTCGAGTCGGTAGGGGTCGGCGACGTCTTGCCGCCGATGCCGATCTTCCTCAAGCCGGGCTTCTACGTCCCGGCGCCCCTGGAGGAATCGTATCAAAGAACCTGGAACGATTTCTTCCCGGACCCGCTGAAGGGGCTGCTCGAGGGACCGAATGTGGATCGGCGCGAGGGCTAGCCTCGACGAAGGAATGACAGCCTCTCGATGCCCGATCCGCTCGATTGGAGCTTCTTGACAATGGCATCCTACTTCGAGCGATACGGGGCAGGCGAACGAGAGGCTGTCTGGGACGAGCTCCTGGCGATGGGCGATCGCGTCAGGGACGAGCCCATCTTCAGCGAAGCCCTCGCCGTCGGCCGGGAGACGATGTCGCGGGTGCGCCAGAATATCGAACGGCTTATCGGTCGTCTCGACGAGATCGGCTATCGGTTTACTCACGCCCGCTCCGTGTCACTCCGACCTCGGTCAAAGACCAATCCCTTCACGAAGCAGCCCGTTGCGAATAGGACCGAGTTTTATCGCGAGCCCATGGTATTCCTTCCCCCCAGTCCGGATGTCGGAGGGCAGATCGCGGAGCTCGAGCGGATGGCCGGCCCCTTGCCCATCTCGCTACGCGCCTGGTACGAGATCGTAGGCGAAGTCAACCTCATGGGGTCCCACCCCGCCTGGCCGCGGGCAGTCGACCGATCCCGCGTGTACCCCGATCCGCTGGTCATGCTCTCGGCGGAGAGCGCGTTGCGGGATCATGATACATGGAGCAAGAATCGTGAATTTGGCCTGATCGAGGGCTCGTCTCCTTTTCGCGTCTGGACCCACGACGCATTGACGAAGGCGGGGCTCAGTGGGGCAGGCTACTACATCCGGCTTCCGAACCCTACGGCCGACGCCCCCCTCGAGGGCGAGCGGCACAACGCGTACTTTATTGACTACCTCAGGATCTGCTTCAGATGGGGAGGGTTCCCGGGCTTCGAATTCGCCTCGAAGCCCCCTCGGCATGACCTGGCCTATCTTGCTGAGGGATTGATTCCGATATAATCGCATCTCTGGTATCCTGCCGACGTCGACGTCAACCGTCGTCGACGCCATCGGGGCCGGACCTACCGCGAAGTTGCCTCGCCCTCCCGGCACCCAACCGCGATGCCCGCCGCCCCGCCCCGCCGCCCCGAGTCGCCCCGGCCCGGTCCCGGCCCGGCCTCGACCGGACGGGCCGACGGGTGGGGTATCCTCGTCTGGGCCCGCGGTGCGGGCTCGGGGCGGCGACGGGAGCTGGCAGGCAGAGTGGGACCGGACTCGCCCCGGCCCCGCGGTCGCGACGTGACGACAGGACAGGGGCGGGCCGTTCGTCGGGCGATGGAGGTCGCAAGCCTGGGGTCACTCGAGGTCCCGCCGGGATATGCCGCGTGCGCAGCCCCCTCGTCACGGCTCGAGGATCGTTCGCCAGCGCCGGGGCACGAATTCGAAGGCGAGCTGGTAAGTCTCCTCGAGCGGCACCGCGACGTGGCGGCCCGGTTCGAGGTAGAGCGGCATGTCGATCAGGCTGTCTCCGACCGCCACCGGCTCGATGTAGGCCCTCACGCCGGCGGCCGCCTCGTAGGCGGCCAGCGTCATCGGCTTGTCAGGCGGGCGGACGTACGGTTCCCCGGCCACCTCGTCCCAGATGGCGCCGTGGATCCCCTGGGGATCGCGCGCGGTCGGCGGTTGCAGGTCGAGGAGCAGCAGGTGGACCCCGTGGCAGAGGAGCTCCGCGGCCTTGCGGACGAAATCCTCGAAGGCCTTACGGCCCGACTTGTTCCCCTTCGATACGATCTCGACGACCGCGACCAGCCGATCGCCCGAGACGTGTCGGACCGCCACGACACCCTGCTTCCGGCGGTAGAATTCCAGGTCAGTCTCGGCCCGGATGCGGACGCGCGGCTCGACGACCAGCAGCCCCGTCCCCGGCCCGCCGTTCGCCTCGAAAGGGCCCGGACTCGGCGAACCGGCCGCCGGCGCCGCCTCGTCGTCCGGCCCGGATACCTCGCTCGCCTTGAGGGTCAGGACATCGGGCTCGAAGCCGGCCCCGTGCTGCTCGGCGAGTGCATAGTAGTCCGCCGGCAGCAGGCGTCCGTTCAGCACGTCGGTGACGGCGACGATCCAGCGCTGGTGGAAGTGATGGAAGATCCCCGCGTCGACTCTCGTCCAGTCGTGGATCGGCATGTGGATCCTCTCCGATCACCGCGCCCGGTCGGGCGGCCTGATGCCTCCGGACTTACTGATGATAACGCAAGTTCCCCCATCCCACCATTCGACCGTCGGCGGGTTCCGGGAGGAGCCGGAGCAGGCCGCTGGGGCCGGAGCTGGTTCGTTCGCCAGGACCTCGCCCGGTCGCGAGCATGGCCGATCCGTCCGACCGCCCGACGGTCCGCAGTCGCCCCGGTCCGGTCCCGGCCCGGCCTCGCCCGGATTGCCGCCAGCCGGCGGCGGCCCGGACGAGGCCCGATCGGCGGACGCTCGCCGTCCCGGACGGCGGGCCCGACCGGAAGGACGAACCGGGCCCCCGCCTGCGGTCCCCGACAGCCCGCCTCGCGACCCGGACCCGGCCCGTCTGGCGGTCAGGCCCCGGACCGTCTCGGGTCCGCCATTGATCCGACCGGGCCGAGCCGGCTTCCAGCACCCGCCGTCCTCACGGCCTCAGCCGGGTCCATCGACGCGGATCGGATCGTTCCGCAACCGCGACCGCGACCGCGGCGGCCCGCCAGTCTCCAGCACGACCTCGCCAGCTTCCCTTGGTTCCTTTTTAAGAGTCTGTCCCGAAAGCCGCGGCGGTCTTGTAGGGTGGGTGAAACCTACCGACTGCGACGGCCTTCCCTCGGTGGGTTTCAACCCCCCGACAACCGTTGAACCTACCTTCCGGGACGGAGTCTTACCGGCCCGGGACGACCGCATGACACAAAGCCATAAGTGGCCAAAGTCCGCTTAATATGAACCTCCTGCGTGGATCGCGGAAAACTTCAAACTTCTCTCGAGTTTTTCTATTCCTTTGTGCAAATGAAGTTACGTCAAGAATCCGGGGCCATTTCGCCGAGGGGCCGTACAGAATTTGCGGAGCTGATACATCATGTAAGTAGGGCTCTCTTGGAATGGCCCGCGAAGACGCGAAGGCTCCGCTGCCGCGGGGCGAGGGGACCGCCATCCTCTTCTCCGGCGGGAGAAAATGCCCGAAGGGCACATGAGGGGGAGACTTGCGACCCGGATCGAGGACCTTCCACCCGCTCGGCCTGGTGGCGTTCACCGGGGAGTCTCGAAGCCTGGAGCACCCCGTGTCGCCGGCATCGGCCGTGGCGACCGTCCGAAAACCTGCCACCAGGTGCCACCTGCTGCCACCAGGCTCCGAAAACCTGCCACCAGGTGCCACCTGCTGCCATTTCGGCCCAAAAGCCGGCGGAAATCCTGCCACACAGTGCGTCCTTCGGCCCCAAAATTGGCGAAAATCTGCCATCTGGCCACCAATTCGGCTCTACGACTGCCACATTCTGCCACTCGGAAGCCAGGATTTTCTGTCCTTTTGTTCAGAATTTCGTCGCTGCTTCGCTCTCGGGTCTCCGCTCTCGCTCCTCGATTCGTTCACGACTGTGAGCCAGGGTGCCGAGACCGTCCGGCCCGACGATACGGATCGCTCAGCCGTCTATCGCAGGAGAGAGACGACGCTTGGCGGAACTCCGTGGCGTCGTGCTGAAGTCCACCGGCCGACTGTGCCGATGATCGGGATGAATCGGATCGATCGCTTCGTGCCGGCTGGGCCCGGGATTCGCCCGACGGCCGGCCCGGCGGTCGAGCCCTGGTCCTCCAGGAGTGATGGCGCGCGTGCAGGCCGGGCTGGCCTTGACGGATCGGCCCGCGGGAGCGATACCACCCGCGCGGGAATTCCGGGCTCGGTCGAGTCGCGACCGGCCTGGATCGGCCCGAGTCCCAGGAAGGAACCGACGGATGGCCAGAAGCGCTCAGGGATCGCAGTCGCACGGGGCCCAGTACGTCATCGCCGCCGCGATGCTGGTCCTGGCAGGACTCTTCCCGATCGGCCTGATGATCTTCGACCCGACCCTGATGTTCGAACGGGGGTGGGAGCAGTACGTCGGGACCGGCATCTATCTGTGGGCCGTTTTCACCCTCGGCCGCGAGCTGATGGGCCTGTGGAAGAACGAACAGGCCTTCGAGGAGGCGCCCGAGCTGCTCCGGCGGGTCAGGCTCGCCACAACGCGGAACCCCGACGAGGCGTCTGCGACCCCGTCGTCGGCCGGCACGGCGAAGACCGGCGCCACCCCGATTCCCGAGGACGAGCCGCGGCTGCTGCCCAGGCGCGTCCGGCAGCTCGTCAGCTACATCCGCGAGACCCGCAGCCCGTCGGTCACTCAGCTCATGGAGGTCAACCGCGAAGGGTCGGGCCTCGACCAGGAGCAGGTCAGCGGCCGGTTCACGCTGACCCGGTACATCCTCTACCTGCTGCCGGTGATCGGCTTCATCGGCACCGTCGAGGGCATCTCGCGGGCTCTGATGAACATCAGCAAGGTGCTGCCGATGGTCAAGGAGCTCGACGGGTTCCTCTCGAACCTGACGGGCGTGACGGCCGCGCTCCAGATCGCCTTCGACAGCACGCTGCTGGCCCTGTTCCTGAGCGCGGCCCTGATGCTGGTGCAAACGCTGGTCTACCGGCGGTCGGAGGAGCTGCTGGCGCGGGTCGACCGCTGGGTCGTGGAGTACGTGTTGCCGCGAGTGGGCGAGCCCGAGAACCCGTTCGTGGATCGGCTGACCGAAACCATCGGCGCGCGGCTCGACGAGATGGCGGACAGGCTGGCGAAGGTGCTCGAGCCGTCGGCCCGATCGCTCCGGGAGCAGGCCGAGCGGCTGGGCGAGAGCCTGCGGGAGCCGATCACGCAGTTCAGCGCCTCGGTGGGTCGGCTGCCCGAGGCACTCGCCTCGTTCCGCCAGGGAGCCGACGCGATCGGCCGGATCGGCTCCGACCTCGAGGCGATCGGCACCGCCGGCGAATCCTTGCGGCGCGGCGTGGCCAGCCTCTCGCGGATCGAGGAGGCCCTGGGAGCGCTGGACTCCGCCGGGGCGCAGCTCGACGAGATCCGCCGCGGGATCGAGCGCACCGGCTCGGGGATCGACAGCCTGGCCGGGTCGTGGTCGGCCGCGTACGAGCGATCCAGTCGGGCGACGCAGGAGCAGCTCGCGCGGAGCCTCAATAGCCTCAAGGACGCGCTCGAGCTGCTGAACGTCAGCATGGAGCAGGGGAATGCCCTGTACCGCAACATCGTGAAGAAGCTGTTCGACGAGCGGATCGATCCGGCCGGGCCGCGGGTCGACGCGACCCGCGCGGCCTGAGCCGGGGATCCACGGATGCTGTCTGGTTCCCGGGAGGGAGGGCGAGCCTCCTGCCGAGCCTTCCCTCGCGGCTCGCCGGAAGGCTTGCCCGCCCGACGCGACCGGGAAGCATCAGCGGGCTCGAGACGCCTGCGGGACCACAGGGGAACGACGGCCGAAGCCGGCAGTGCCGGACTCAGGAGCGGGGAGAGCCAGCGATGCGGCGATCGAGGCGCGGGGGCCATTCGGGGCTGGAATTCGGCGGATCCGGCGAGGACTCGTTCGTCGCGGTCGTCGTCACGAAGCTGACCGGCGCGCTCCTGTTCATCCTGCTCCTGGCGATGGTCATCATGGCGCTGATCCCCAGGGCCGACCTCGAGCGCGGCGGCCAGATGGCGGGCGCATCCCCGACGCCGGCCGTCCCGCTCGCGATCACCACTCCCGCCGCCCTCCCCGACGCCGTGGCCGGCCGCCCCTACGCGATCGCTCTGGCTGCCACCGGAGGACACCGATCGCCCCGCTGGCACGTCGAGGGAACCCTGCCGGACGGCCTGGCGCTCGACGAGGCGAGCGGCCGGATCTCCGGGACGCCAGCAAGTCCGACCGAGCACCCCGTGGCGCTCCGGGTCTCGGCCGACGACGGGACCGACATCGCCACGCAGGCCCTCCAGCTCGGCGTGCTGCCCTCGATCGCGCCGGCGACCCCGGGCTCGTGGTGGAAGCCGGCCTGGCCGGTCGTCGCCGCCGCCTGGCGCACCTGGATCGAGCAGGGGATTGGCTTTCTGGTCCTGTGGCTGGTCCACCTGGTCGGGATGAACGTCCTCACCGGCTTCGAGCGACAGGCGACCGACGAGGCCCTGGTCGCCGGTGACGGCGGCACGGCCCAGTTCCCGTTGCAACGGCGGTTCGCCGCCTACCGGCTGGTCGTCCGGCTCTCGACCCTCTCGGCCACCCTTGCGCTGGCCGCATGGATGGTTCTATCTCGCGGCCCTCTCTGAACGTCAGAACGATGCATCCGGCCCTGCCATCCGACCGCCCTTCCGCCGCAACGAAACCTCCCGGCCGCCCATGAAGACAGCGCCCTAATTGCCGCAAACATCAGGAGATCCGCTATCCAGTCCGACGCCGACCGGCGAAAGAAGTGGGTAGAACGCATCGGCCGAGATACGGTATCATCACGGTTCTCCGGATGAACTTTTTTTTAGGGATTCCGCTGCCCATCGCCTTCGCGAATGGCGCTAGACTCTCTATGGTGGCATGGCTCCCCGCGTTGCCTGCGGGGATGGCTGGCAACATGGCTCAACCGGCTGGCGGCCCGAGGAGTTACCGATGCGACGGTTCCGTGAAACGCTGATCACCGCGACGGCGGTCGTGGCCCTCGCGGCCATGGCCGGCGAGACGCTGGCCCAGCAACAAGGTGGAGGCGGAGGAGGAGGCGGAGGCGGACGCGGTGCTCGGGGCGGATTCGGAGGAGGCCCTGGCGGCCCCGGCGGGTTCTTCGGCGGTCGGGGCGGCTTCGGTGGACCGGGCGGCAACCTCCTGGGAATGGCCCTCAACCCGGCCGTTCAGAGCGAGTTGCAGGTCACGGATCCCCAGAAGATCAAGCTCCAGGATCTGAACGAGAAACTGAACCAGAGTCGCCAGAAGATCATGGAGCAATTCCGGCCGCAGGGGCAACAGGGCGGCCGCGGGAACCGGAACAACGGGCAGAACGGCGGCGGCCAGAACGGCGGCGGCCAGAACGGCGGCGGGAATGGCCAGGGCGGCTTCGGCGGCCAGAACGGCGGCGGGAATGGCCAGGGCGGCTTCGGCGGCCAGAACGGCGGCGGCCGCGGCGGTCGCGGACAGCAGGACCCCGAGGCCATGGCCCGGCGTCAGGCCATGTTCGAGTCGATGAACGAGATCCAGCAGCTCTCCGACCAGACGCTCGCGAAGATCCTCAGCCGGGGCCAGATGGGTCGGCTCAAGCAGATCCAGCTCCAGGCCGAAGGTCCCCGCGCCCTGACCCGGCCCGACATGGTCGAGAGGCTCAATCTCGACGAGGAACAGGTCGCCCAGATTCAGCAGTTGCTCGGCGAGGAGCGCCAGGCGATGTTCGGGACCTTCCAGGCCCGGCGCGATCTCATGAACCAGGCTTTCCCGCAGGGTAACAACACCAATAACGGCGGCCAGGGCGGCGTCAATGGCGGCGGAGGCCGCCCGCGGGGCCCGAACTTCCGTGATCCGGCCGTCCGAGAGGCGATGCAAAAGTACATGGAGCAGCCCGAGGTCAAGGCCAAGCTGGACCAGATCCAGACCCAGACCGACAAGCTCCAGAGCCAGCTCAAGTCCGCGGTGAACCGCGTGCTGACCAGGCGACAGGCGGCCACCTACCAGAAGATGCTCGGCGCTCCGTTCGACATCAACAACCTGCGGGGCGGACCAGGCGGCCGCGGCCCGGGCGGCAACCGCAACCAGAACGCCAATGGCAACGCCCCCAATGGCGGCGCGCAGCCCGCGGCGAAGACGGCGAACAACGACGACGACGAAGAGGCGGCCCCGGCCGCCAAGCCGGCGGCCAAGGCTCCGACTCAGACCCCGGCCAAGGCCCGCCGCAAGAGTCTGCGCGCGCAGCGCGGCCTGGATGATTGATCGGCCCCTTCACTGAGCTGCCACCGGCCGGCCGGATCGAGGGGTTTCCAACCCTCGGGCGGGCTGGCGGCGCTCCGGATGGGACCAGCCAGCCGATTCCCCACCACCAACGAGCCGGGACCCGGGCGGCCTTGCACTGGCCGGGTCCCGGCTCGTCGCGCGCATGCCCGGAGCTTGACCGGACTCGACGCGACGCAACCCGATCCGCCGAGCGCGATCCGGAACCGTCGTTGGCGGCTTCTTCCACCCAGCGCGGCGACCCGGAGATCGGCGGGTTGCTCTTCCCGCGCGGGCGGGTCCGGCGTATAAAGCTCCGGCCTTTCCTTTCCGTTCGGTCGTTCGACCTGTACTTGCCGATCGCCGATGTGCCGCGCCCCGGTTCTCGTCTCGAGGCGACGGCCCATGTTGGAGTCTTCCGGACCATGCGTCATCGATTGACCGTCGTCCCGGCCGGGCTGGTCCTGGCCGTCGCCGCGATGATGGGGGCCGGCGGGCCGTCGGATCCGCAGCCGAGCGGCGAGTCCCTGCTCGACGAGCGGTTCGGGATGCAAATCGCCCCGATCTACCTGCTCCTGCGAGGGGACGTCCAGGCCGACCTCAAGCTCGAGCCGCGGCAGATCGCCGCGGCCAGAAACCTGGCCGCGAGCCTGATGGAGCGAGGCCGGCGGCTCAGGGGGATGCCCGAGCAGGCCGCCCGGACCGAGCGGCTGAATATCGACGAGCAGATGGCCGGCTGGCTGCGCCACGCGCTATCCGAGGCCCAGCAGGAGCGGCTGTCGCAGGTCACCCTCCAGTGGGAGGGTGCCACCGCGTTCGGCCGATCGGCGGTCGCTGACTACCTGGAGCTCAACGAGCAGCAGCAGTCGGCGCTCGGGCTCCTGCTGCGCGAGACCGAGCAGGTGCGCCGGAAGCGACGGCTCTCGCCCCTCGAGGTCGACAAGATCACCGCCCGCGCGAGGACGGTGCTCACGCCCGATCAGCAGCAGAAGTGGAAGGCCGTCATCGGGCCGTCGTGCCGCTTCCGGTTCGGCGGGACCCAGCCCGCGAACGAGGGAGCCGCCCCGGCCCCTCGCGTCACGGCCCGGCCGACGACGGCCCCGCATCGCTGACCGACGGCGATTCCGCTCCCGGCCCCGGCTCGGGGGTGGGGGCGGGCTGCCCGGCCCCGGCCAGCCGAAACCGAAAGTCGCAATACGGCGCCCCGCCCATGATCGTCTGGGTACGGGTCAGCTCGATCGACGGGTTGAAGCCCTGTGCCAGGGCGAAATCCCGCTGGCAGGACAGGCTCGCGCCCAGCTCGCCCAGGCCGAGCGCTCGGTACATCTCGGCATAGCGGCAGCGCGTGACGTTGAACGACAGGCGCTCCGGCGTCTGCTCGAGCATCTCGATCTCCAGGGCACCGTTCTCGCGCCCGCGATCGAGCGAGCCGGCGAAGGCCCGGAGCGTGCTCTCGCCCAGGCTCTCCGCCAGCGCGGAGCCGCTCTCTCGCGCCAGCTCGCGAATGACCCCGGCGACGACCTCCAGCGTCTTCTCCCGGCCGAGGTGCTCCGCGAACGCCCGCACCAGCGGGCCCACGATCCGGGCCTCGATCTCCCGCTGCTCCAGCAAAGGCAGTCTGGATTTCGGCTCGCTCATAACCTCGCGCTCCCCCAACGATCGAACCGAGCGGCACGACGACAGGATTCTACCAGACATCGGGCCCTCACCGTCATTCGGCGACGGGCCGGTCTCGCGGCGCGACGGCCGACGCACGCCCGAGCATGTCGTTCAGTCGCCGGCTCAGGCGGGCCCGCAGGGCGGCCCGGCCGGGATCGTCGGCGAGGTTCGTCGTCTGCCTGGGATCGGAAGCCAGCGAGAAAAGCTCGGCGCCCCGGGCCTGCGATTGGATCAACTGGTGGTCCTCGTCGATGATGGACTCGACGCGGATCACGTCCTCCGTGCGGAAATCCTTCCCTTTCAGGCGCGGCTGGATGAGCTCGGCCAGGACCGGATCCGGCCGGGCCGACCCATCGCCGTGCCAGAAGCGGTCGAGGCTGCGGCCGGGGAAGGGATTCGGATCGCTGCCCAGCAGGAGGCGAGTCATGGTCCTGGGCAGCTCCCGTAGCGAGACGGGCTCGCCGATACGCATGCCTCGGAGCGCGGCATGGTGATCGGGGCCGCCCCGCGACGGATCGAGCGGGGGGATGATCAACAGCGGGACGTGCGTCTGCTCGTTGTACAGGCTCGAGCCATGGCCGAAGAGGTTGTGCTCGCCGAAGTGCTCGCCGTGGTCGGCCGTGATAACGACCCAGGTGTTCGCCAGGCCGCCGCTATCGCGAACCTCCGCCAGGAATCGGCCGAGCTCGGTGTCGAGGCCCGCGAGGCAGTCGTCGTACAGATCGCCCAGGCGGGCGCCGACCGCAGCCAGCTCGCGCTGAAGGACGGGACGATCCTCCGGGTTCGAGGCATCACGCGCCTGGACGGCCCGCCATCCGGTCTCGGGTCGCGCCTCGCGCTTGCTCGGCGCCGGCCCATGCGAGAACCGGCGCGGAGACCCCGCCGGCGGGAGATAGGGACCATGCACATCCATGAAATTCAGGAAGAGGAAGTAGGGTCGCCGGCTTCCCGGAGCGGCGGCCAGGGGTTCGGACCGGGCAGTCTCCAGCCATCGGAGTCCCGCACCGGCGATGGTCCGCGCGGGCTGTCGGTAGGAGAACGGGAAGACCTGCGGGACCGAGAGCCCGATCCTCCGGGCGAGCTCCAGGATCGAGGCACCCAGCGACGACTGGTTGAGCGCGGCCCTCACACTGATCTCGTCCCGCCAGGGGTAGTCCACGTAGAAGTCGAACCCCCGGCCCACGCCGTAGGCCGCGTTGCACATGCGGACGTTGGCCACGATCCCCGCGGTCCGGTATCCCCGCGACCTGAGGTGCTCCGCCAGGGTCGGCGAGGAACCGACGTAGGGCTGGTCCACGGCCGCCCCATGCTCCGAAGGCCAGAGCCCGGTGAACATCGTCACGTGCGAGGGGAGCGTCCAGGGCGCCGCGGATCGGGCCATGTCGAAGGTGATCCCGTCCCTGGCCCAGGCACACAGCTCGGGCGTCGTGGGACGCGAGTACCCGTAGAGCTGCATGCGATCGGCCCGCAGCGTATCCAGGACGATCCAGATGAGATTCGGGCGCGAGGCGCCCATCGCCGATGCATTCGTGCCGGCCTCCGCCCGGCCCATGGACTCACGCAGGGCCAGCCCCATCGCCATCGCGGCGATCGAGATCCCCGTGGCACCGAATGCCGTGCGCGACCACGCGGCACCGGGGCGGACCAGCCACCGTCGTATCCGATAACCGAGCCCGATCGACAGCGCGACCGGGGCCGCGACGTGAAAGCCCCGGACCGCCAGCAACGGACCGAGGAACAGGAGCGTACCCAGGACCAGACCGCACCATCCCCAGATCGGCGATCGCCCCCGGAGCAGCCGTGACGATCTCCGCCTCGCGGACCACGCCAGCGGCGGCCCGACCAGCACCAGCGTCAGGCCGACGGACAGGACGACCGCGACCGCCGGGATCATCCAGACGGCGTGGCGGCTGATCATCAGGGTGCTCCAGTCCACGACATGCAGCCCGCGAACCTGGACGAGCAGGACGCCGACCTCCATCACGCCGGAGAGAATTCCGACCGTGCCCGCCGCCGCGAGCACCGCC
The DNA here is from genome assembly GCA_027452145.1 of Planctomycetales bacterium. Lineage (GTDB taxonomy): Bacteria > Planctomycetota > Planctomycetia > Isosphaerales > Isosphaeraceae > JAKAUH01. Next base: position 12,525 of record DAIDHB010000244.1, on the reverse strand, counting down.
AACAGCGAAGGGACCGCGGGCGCCGGAACGGCGCGCCGACCCTCCTCCTGGCGATTCCGCTGGTCGAGCCTCTTGCTCGCTGCAATCAGCCGGAACGCCCGCGAGGGACGGTACCGGTCCCACGCCACCGATCTCGGCCTCGTATCGCGGGACGCGACAGTACGGTGTGAGGGCTCCGTTCGGGCCTGCTCCTGGAACTTGGACATTGCTCAACCTTCCGTTTGAAGCTCTGGCATGCTGTTTTTCGATGACATGCGCATGCTTGAACGCGATTCGGGTGGGCGCAGGGCGCCCGCGCGTTCAGCCCGATCCGCGCGACGTGGCGGGGGACCGTCCTGGCCGCTCGGCCGAAGGCGGGTCGATCTCAGCGGCCGGCCCGGGGGCACGCGCGGCGGCGAGCCCGGACGCAGCCGGATGGGCGGCGCGGTTCCTGGCCAGGGCAGCCCGCGCGACATGCGGGAACCCGGGCTCTGTCACCGGACAGGTGAGAATTCGGGCGCAGTCCCGCTATCCGTCGCGCCGGGAATCGGCGAGGACCGATGGTCGCGCAGGGGCAGGTTCAGCAGATCAGGCGGGAGGTGCGATGGGTCTGATCTTCGGGGGTGCGGAATTCTCGATCGTGAATCGTCACGCGATGGCCGGTCAGGCGGCCGGTTGCAGGATCGCTCGCAGCGAGCGTCGCGCGGGCGAATTCGTACCGATGCGTGGCCGACTCGCTTGAGCCCGGCCGCTCGGCCGAGACGCCGCTCTGCGGCGGAAGCCGATCCTGGCCCGAGGAGGGATCCTCGCCCGCGGCCGAGGGAAACAGCATCTTGAAGGCATTCGCGGAGGCCAGGTCATGCGGGTCGGGCGTCAGGCCCTGGATGGCGAGGACGAACAGAATCAACAGCGAGGTCGATAAGGAACGGCCTCCCCGATGAGTCATCTGTCCAGCCTCCTTACCAGTTCGCGGGACGGTTCTCCGCGCGACGGCCGATCTGCTCCTGCTATCTGTTATCGGAGCGGGATTCCCCGAGCTTTGTTCCTTGATGCAAAGAACGCGCTAACGACGGTAAAGTGGAGGCGTCGCTCCGAGCATGACGAGCCGCTCGCGGCGAGCGGCAAGCGAACCAGGTTCACCGGTCAGAACCATCCGGCATCGCAATCAGTCCTGGCTCATCCCGAGCACCACCGTCGAACCCGATACGCCAACGTAGCGATCAGCCGGCCATCCCGGCGCCCAGACAATCGTCGAGGTTTCCCCGCTCCTCGCCATGAAGCCATCGAGACCCGTACAGGTCCTGCGAATCGCCGGCTGGTTGGCCCTCGCCGCGACGACCGCCTGGGTCGGCCGCGTCGCGGAACGGGCGTTCCGCGCGGTCGAGCCGGCGAGCCCGGTCGTGCTGAGAGCGGACGTGCCCTATCGCCTGGTCGGGGGCTCGCCGCTGCTGCTGGACGTTTACCTCCCGCCCGGCCGGAGCGAGCGCCGGCCCGACGCCGTCGGCCGTCCGGCGATCCTCCTGATCCACGGCGGGAGCTGGATCGGGGGCACGCGGCGGCTGCTGCGGCCGGGGCCGGGCAACCCCCGCCCGATGGCGATCCAGCTCGCCGAGTCCGGCTTCGTGGTCATTGCGCCCGACTATCACCTGGCACGGCCTGGTCGGGCGGCCTGGCTGATGGCGCTGTACGACATCTGCGCGGCCGTCGCCTGGATTCGGCGTCACGCCGAGGATCTCGACGTCGACCCCGAACGCATCGCCGCCATCGGGCAGTCGGCCGGTGGACATCTGGCGCTTTTCCTCGCCACGCTCCTCCCCGATGATGACCACCCCGTGCGACCGACTGGGGTGCGAGCGGTGGTCAGCTTCTCCGGACCGACGGACCTGGTACGACTGCCCTCCGAGCGGGTCCGCCACCTGGCCCACGAGCCGGTCGAGGTCTTCCTGGGCCGCGACGATCCCGGCGCGGCCCGCGTGGCATCGCCCGTCCATCGCATCCACCGCGAGACGGTGCCCATGCTTCTGATCCACGGCACTCACGACGCCTGGGTGCCGATCGCCCAGGCTGAGAGGCTCGATGCCGCCCTGGAAAAGGCTGGGATCGCCCACCGGCTGATCCGGGTGGAAGGCGCGCGGCACGGGTTCGACGTGGACGTCCGCGATCCCGAGGTCCCCGGCCCGCTTCCGCGACGGCTCTTGCCCGAAATCCTTGCCTTTCTCGAAGCATGTGGAATGCTCCCAGAAGGGAAGTCGCCGTGACCGTCCGGCGTCCTCGCCCGCCGATCGGCGTCCGTGCATCCATGAGTAGCACCCATGTGGCAAACCCGAAGGCCCCGCGAGGCCCGGCCCCGGGCCGTTTCCTCCGGCTCTGGCGAGATTCACGCGCGACGCCCCCGGGCCTTTCGCCCGGTTGACCCGACGATCGACGGCCTCGAGCGACGGACATTGCTGTCCGCCATGCCCAGGCCCCTGATCGACTCCGGCCGGATGGTCGAGCGGGCGAACGTGCCGTACGCCACGCCGTCGGGGACGTTCGAGCGGCTGAACGTGTACTCGCCGGCCGGGCAGCCGCCACCCGGGGGATGGCCGGTGATCGTCGCGATCCACGGCGGGGGCTGGCGGCGGCTGAACAAGACGGGCTACGGCGATCGGATCGCCTCGGCGTTCGTCCCTAATGGCTACGTGGTGGTCGCGCCGAACTATGTGCTGTCGGCGCCGGGTCGACCGACCTGGCCCTCGAACCTGGGGGACGTCCGCGCGGCGGTCGGCTGGGTGCAGTCGAACTCCGGCGCGCTGAGGATCAACCCGGGCCGGGTCGTGGCGATGGGCGAGTCGGCCGGGGGCAACCTGGCCGAGCTGCTCGGCACCGACCCGGGCCCGCCGGGTCCGGGCGGCGTCTCGACGCAAGTCCAGGCCGTGATTGCCTTCTCGGCGCCCGCGGACCTTCCGGCCCTGTACGCCCAGAGCCCGTGGGCGGGCCGGGCGGCCGCCCAGTTCCTGGGAGGGACGCCCCGGCAAGTGCCGCTGCAATTCGCGGCGGCGTCGCCCATCGATCATGTCGCGCCGGGCGATCCGCCGATGCTCCTGGTGCATGGCTTGCAGGATCCGCTGGTGCCCGTGGACCAGTCCCGTTCGATGGCCGGGGCGCTCCGGGCGGCCGGTGTGCCGGTCCAGCTCTTCCTCGTGCCGGGGGGTCACAACCTCGACTTCCCGGTCGGGCAACGGAATTTGATCCGGCCCCTCCTTGAATTTCTTAGCTCGACATGGAACGATGAAGGGACCCTATCTACCGCCTGAATACCCGCGACAATCCGGTTCGATAGCACGCTCCCAGGGACGCGAGCGTCGTGGTTCGCATTAGGGGGGAGATATTCGTGGCGATCGTGGTTCACCTCGCCGGAATGAGCGCATCGGTGCCGGGCGCCCTGGACCTGACGCGCGAATTCGACCGGGTCCTGCAGACTGCGGCCGATCGGCCCGACAACGACAGCCTTCCCCCGCTGCCCGACCCGGCGGCCGATCACGGCGACGCCACGCTGGCAGCCCGACGCGCGGACGTGGAATTGAAACATCAGCGCGTCCGTGAGTTCCTCGACAGGACGGGCCAGGATGCGGTGGTCCTCGGCATGGCCGACTCGGTCGCGTGGTTCACCGCCGGCGGCGACGTCGGCCAGGACATGGGCTGCGGGCCGGCGGCGATCCTGCTCTACATCAACCGGACTTCCCGGGCGGTCATCACGGACAACGTCCAGAGCTCGCGGGTGTTCGAGGAGGAGCTGGCCGGGCTGGGCTTCCAGCTCAAGGAGCGTCCCTGGTACGACGACCCGTTCCAGGTCGTCGCCGAGCTCTGCCACAACAAGCGAGTGGCCAGCGACATGACCGGTCATGGCTGCTCGCCGCTCCGGCGCGAGGCCGACGCGGTCCGGGCCCTGAGGCGCCGGCTGACCCCGCTCGAACGGCAACGGCTCCGCGAGCTGGGCCGCACGCTGACCCTCGCGGTCGAGGCGACCTGCCGCAACTTCGACCGCGGCGAGCGCGAGGCCGACGTGGCCGGACACCTGGCGCATCGCCTGATCCGCGAGGGGGTCGTGCCGGTGGACCTCCGCGTCGCCGGCGACGATCGACTGGCGCGGTATCGCCAGCCCAACTTCAAGGCCTCCCCGATCCAGCGCAGGGCGACGATCGCCGTCACCGGGCGGCGGCACGGCCTGTGCGCCTCGGTGACCCGCACCGTCTCGTTCGGGCCCGTCGAGGCCGAGTACCGCGACGACCACTCGCTCGCGACGATGGTCGACGCCACCTGCATCTTCTTCTCCCGGCCGGGCGAGAAGATCTCCGAGGTCTTCCGCCGCTCCCGGCGCATCTACGAGAAGTTCAACCGACCCCACGAATGGACGCTCGACTACCAGGGGAACATCGTGGGCTATTCTCCTCGCGAGGTCGTCCTCCGGCCGGACAGCCCGCTCGAGCTCGAGCCCGACACGGCGCTGGCCTGGAGCCCGAGCGTCCGGGCCGCCCGCACCGAGGACACCGTCGTCATCGACGGCCGCGGCTACGAGGTCGTCACCGCGCCGCAGGACTGGCCCCAGCTCGACGTCGCCGTCAAGGGCTTCGTCATCCCCAGGCCAGGCGTGCTCGAACGTTGAGAGCCGGTCCGGGCGAGCAAACGGAATACCTGGGGTCCCCACGCGATGGCCCATCCGACGATCCCCGCCACCGTCATCGGGAGCTGGTCGTTCCCCGGCTGGTATGAGAAGTTCATCGGCGACGTCCGCGACTCGCCCGATCGCTTCGGCCGGCTCGACCGCGACGAGGCCGTCCGCGACGCGGTCCGCCTCGCCGTCGACGACCAGATCCGCGCGGGCCTCGACCGGATCACCGATGGTGAGATGCAGCGCGTCGATTTCAACCTTGGCTTCTACGAGTACCTCGGCGGCCTCGAGCCGCTCCCTCCGTCGCGGCGCTGGGGTGCTCCCGCGCACGATCAGCGCGACCGCTATCGGTGCGTCGCGCCCCTGTCGGCCCCCGCCGGGCTCGGCACGCTCGCCGAGTACCGCCGGCTCCGCGAGGTCACCGACGCGCCCGCCAAGGTCCCCGTCCCGGGTCCGTTCACCCTCTCCGGCTGCATCGAGGGCGGCGACGTCTATCCCGATCGCACCGCGATCACCGAGGCCCTGGTGCCGATCGTCAACGCCGAGCTGCTGGCGCTCGACGCCGCCGGGGTCGACTTCATCCAGCTCGACGAGCCCAGCTTTGCCTGCCACCCCGGCTCGGCCGACCACTTCCTCGACGTCGTCGCCCGGACGGTCCAGGGCGTGAGGGCCTACCTCAGCATGCACATGTGCTTCGGAAACTACCGCGCCCGCGCGGTGGGCCGGCGGTCGTACCGGCCGCTGTTCCCGCAGGTGGGCCGCGCCGCGGTGAACCAGCTCGCGCTCGAGTTCGCCAGCCGCGAGATGGCCGAGGTCGAGCTACTGGCCGAGCTGCCCCAAACGATGGACGTCGCCGTCGGGCTGGTGGACGTCAAGAACACCTGGATCGAGCCCCCCGAGCTGGTCGCCGAACGGCTGCGGCTGGTGCTGAAATACGTCGATGCAAGCCGTGTGTCGGTGACACCCGACTGCGGGTTCTCGCAGACGGCGCGGCACGTCGCGACGGCCAAGGCCCGCGCGATGGTCGAGGGAGTCCGCATCGTCCGCCGCGAGCTGGGATCATGATCGAGCCGGTCAAAAGCGGTGCCGATCTCGTCGCGGAGATCCGGGAGTCGATCCCGGGGCCGGGCGTCCTGTACATCTGGTGGCTGGGGCAGAGCGGCTTCCTGGTGAAGACGCGCGCGGGGCTCCTGGTCGTCGACCCCTATCTGTCCGAGCACCTGACCCTGAAATATGCGGGCACGGCCCGGCCGCACGTCCGGATGACGCGAGCGCCGCTGGCCGGCGGCGACCTGCGGGATGTCGCACTGGTGCTCGCCAGCCACAGGCACTCGGACCACCTCGACCCCGGGACGCTGCCGGTCCTCATGGCGGCCTCGCCCGGGGCGACGTTGATGCTGCCGGAATCCCTGCTCGACCACGCCACCAGCCTGGGCCTGCCGGCCGGGCGGCTGGTGGGGCTCGACGACGGCATGACGGCGGTTTGCGGCGGGTTCGCGGTGCGCGGGGTCGCCTCGGCGCACGAGGGGCTCGACAGGGACGACCGGGGGCGTCATCTTTACCTCGGGTTCGTGATCGAGGTCGACGGGCGTCGGCTCTACCACAGCGGCGACGGCCTGGCGTACGATGGCCTGGCGGGGCGGCTCGGGACGGATCGGTTCGACGCAATGTTCCTGCCGATCAACGGCCGCGACCCGGCGCGGGGCGTGCCGGGGAACATGTCGGCGGCCGATGCCGTCGACCTGGCCTCTCGGGTTCGCCCGCGGTTCGTCGTCCCGCACCACTACGACATGTTCACCTTCAACACCGTGCCCGTGGCCGAGTTCGACCGCGAGGCCCGCCGGCTCCCGGACGGGGTCGAGGCCCGCGTACTCCGCTGCGGCGAGCGCTGGGAGATCACGCCGTGAGCGTCACGCTCGGCATCGATATCGGGACCTCGGGCACCAAGACGCTGGCCATCGACGAGCGCGGGACGATCCTGGCGGCGGCGACGGCCGAGTATCCCTGCGACCATCCCCGGCCGGGCTGGTCCGAGCAGGCCCCGGCGCTCTGGTGGGACGCCACCGTCGAGACAATCCGCCGCGTGCTGGCCGCGGGGACATTTCGCGCCGAGGACGTCGCCGGCATCGGCCTGAGTGGCCAGATGCACGGCTCGGTCTTCCTCGATGATTCGGGCGAGGTGATCCGGCCGGCGCTGCTCTGGAACGACCAGCGCACCGCCGAGGAGTGCCGCGAGATCGAGGAAAAGGCCGGCGGCCGCGAGGCCCTGATTCGCATGGTCGCCAACCCGGCGCTGACGGGGTTCACCGCGCCCAAGCTGCTGTGGGTCCGCCGACACGAGCCGAAGAACTGGGATCGCGTGCGGCAGGTCCTCCTGCCCAAGGACTACGTCCGCTACCGGCTGAGCGGCACGTATGCCACCGAGGTCAGCGACGCCTCGGGGACGTTGATGCTCGACGTGGCCAATCGCCGGTGGAGTACCGAGCTACTGGGCAAGCTGGGTCTCGACCCGGCGCTCCTTCCGCCGTGTTATGAGAGCCCCGAGGTCTCAGCGCAGGTGAGCGAGATCGCCGCGAAGGCGACCGGGCTGAAGGCCGGGACGCCGATCGTGGGCGGCGGCGGCGACCAGCCGGCCGGCGCGGTCGGCAACGGGATCGTGCGCCAGGGCGTGCTGTCGGCGACGATGGGGACCTCGGGCGTGGTGTTCGCGCACGCCGATCAGCTCGGCTTCGACCCGCTGGGGCGCCTTCAGCGCGGGTGTCATGCCGTACCCGGCGCGTGGCACGTCATGGGCGTGGTGCTGGCGGCCGGCGGCAGCTTCCAGTGGTTCCGCAACGAGCTGGGCAAGGCCGAGGTCGCCCTGGCGAAGCAGAAGGGCGAGGATCCCTACTTTTTGCTCACCGCCGAGGCGGCCCTCGCCGGCCCGGGGGCCGAGGGGCTGTTCTTCTTGCCGTACCTCACCGGCGAGCGCACGCCGCATTTCGACCCCGATGCCAGGGGCGCCTGGATTGGATTGACGGTCCGCCACGGCCGGCCGCACCTGATCCGCAGCGTGCTCGAAGGGGCGACGTTCGCCATGCGCGACAGCCTCGAGCTCATCCGCGAGATGGGCATGGCGATCGAGCAGGTGCGCGTCTCGGGCGGCGGCGCACGCAACCCGCTCTGGCGGCAGATCCAGGCCGATATCTACGGCTGCGACGTCCACACGATCAACGCGAGCGAGGGCCCGGCGTTCGGCGTCGCGCTGCTCGCCCAGGTCGGCACGGGCGGATTCGCCTCGGTCCCCGAGGCCTGCGACGCCACGATCCGCGTGGTCGACTCGACCCCGATGGACGCGAAGGTCCGCCCGTACTACGACCGGGCCTATGCGGTGTACCGGCAGCTCTACAACGACCTGCGCCACTCGTTCCGCACGATCGGCGAGCTGGTGTACAGCAAGTAGGTCGGGCATTCCTGCCCGACTCTTCCAAATGGGACTGCGCAAGAGGGATTGCGAAGATCGGCGGACGGAGCCGCCTCCTACAACGAGGCCGCCGGATTCGGCCCCTGTAGGAGGCGGCTCCGTCCGCCGACTCCCGCCCCCGCTGGGCGGAGCGGAGAGCCAACTTGGCCCGGAAACCGAGACGAAACCGCAGAACGGCCGCGCCACCGCCAGCGCCCGCCCCAGCTCCAACGCCGCCGGCCCCCCCCGCGCCCGTCGAGCCGGCTCCTGCACGATCGCGACGGTGGACGATCGCTGCCCTCGCGGTCCTGCTGATCCTGCACTACGTCCTCGCCGCGCGCAGCCTGCTGGTCGAGAACGCCACGGTCGACGAGGTCGTCCACCTGCCGGCCGGGATCACCTACTGGCAGAAAGGGACGTTCCGCCTCTATCACCACAACCCGCCGCTGTTCAAGCTGGCCGCCGCGCTACCGGTCCTCATGATGGGGCCGACGACCGAGCCGCTGTACCTGCACACGAGCTGGACCGGCAAGGACCCGTCGCAGACGACCTTCTCGCAGTTCTTCGCGATCCTCAACGCCGACCGCTATTTCGAGATGCTCCAGGTCGCGCGGCTCACCATGCCGATCTTCACGGTCCTCGGCGGCCTGGTCGTCTTCGCCTGGTCGGCCCGGCTGTATGGCGACCTTGCGGGGCTGCTGAGTCTCGCCCTCTGGGTCTTCTGCCCGAACGTCCTGGCGCACGGCCGGCTGATCACCTCCGACGCCAGCTCGACGGCGATGGGCGTCGCCGCGACCTATGCCTTCTGGCGCTACCTGTCCGGCCCGAGCTGGCGGCGCGCCGCCGTCGCGGGCATGGTGCTCGGCATCGCGCAGCTCTCGAAGTTCAGCATGCTCCTGCTCTACGGCGCCTGGCCGCTCCTCTGGCTGCTGCGACTCGCCCTGGCCGGGCGGCCGGCGGGCGCCGGAGGGAGGCCAAAGAGCCTGGCGCGGTATCTGTCACTGAGCGTTGCCCACGGCGCGGCCATCGTCGCGCTCTCCGTCCTGACGATCGACGTCGGCTACGGCTTCGAGGGGATCGGCACGCGGCTGGGCGATTACGAGTTCGGCTCGCGGACGCTGACCCGCCCGGTTCCTCCCGGCGAGTCGCGCCCTCACAGCCGGAACGCCCTGTTCGACGTGTCCTGGCAGTTCCGCGTGAACCGGTTCCGCGGGACCTGGTTTGGCGGCCTGCCGGTACCGCTGCCCCGCCATTATCTCGAAGGTTTCGACGAGCAAAAGATCGAGACGGAAGGAATACCGAGCCGGTACTTCGCGGCCGTCGAAGCCGCGAGAAGCTTCCCCGATCCTCGCCGGAAAGCCGCGGTGATCGACCAGCTCCGCCGCACGCCCGAGTCCGACCGCGAGGACCGCCAGGCGTACCTCGTCTACCTCGACGGCGAGCTGAGGCGCACCGGGTGGAAGAGTTACTACCTCCTGGCGCTCGTCTACAAGATCCCCGAGGGGACCTGGCTCCTGCTGACGCTCTCGCTGGTGCCGCTCGTCCTGATGAGGCGGACCCGCTCCGGCTGGTTCGACGAACTGGCGCTCCTGGTCATGCCGGCGCTGATCCTGCTGTCAATGACGCTGCTGACCGACATCAACCTGGGCCTGCGCTATGTCCTGGGGATCCTGCCTTATGTGTTCATCTCGATCGGCAAGGTCGTGCCGTGGTGCCGGGCGATGCGCGAGCCCTGGCGGCGCGTCGCCGGCGGTGTCGCGGCGGGATCGCTCGCGCTGACCTTCGCCGCCTCGATGTGGATTCACCCGCACTACCTGGCGTACTTCAACTGGGCCTCGGGCGGACCGGACCGCGAGCCGCCGCACCTGATCGATAGCAACCTCGACTGGGGCCAGGATCTGGTGGAGCTTCAGCGCTGGTGGAAGAAGACGATCCCCGATCAGCCGATCGGCCTGGCCTACTTCGGGCAGATCAACCCGTCGATCTTCGCGATCCGGGGCGAGCCGTTCCGCTGGTTCCTGCCGCCGGGCCTGCCCGGCACGGTGGACCCGATGTTCCCGCCGCCGAGCCCCCGGCTGATCGGACCCGCCAGGCGGCTGACCCCGGGCTATTACGCCGTGAGTGCCTCGTTGCTGTACGGCCTCCGGTGGGGCCTCTATGACCCCGCGCCGCCCCTGACCGTGCCCGAGGCGACCCAGCCCGTGTGGAACTACCACCCTGGACCCGGCGGGACCTACCCGCTGGAGTACTTCCTCCGCTTCCAGCCCATCATGCCACCGATCGGGCACTCGATCTATGTGTATCACCTCAGCGAGGAAGACGTGGCCGCCGTCAACTCCGAGCTCGAAACGACATCGCCCCGACGTTAGAGCGCATTGCAGATGGGTGGCTCACGGAGGGGCCGGGCCGGCCAAGCGTCTGTGCCGGCGGGGCTCCCAGCCCCCGTCAGGGGGCGATCGGACGTAGCCGGGGGGCGTCAGCCCCCCGGACCGGAGCCGGACCGCAGCGCCACACACCGAACCCTCTCGATGGGCCCTCGCGGCCGCGGCCCCGCGTGGCGGGGTCGCGGCCGCGAGGGTGACATGAAGGCGGGGAGATGAGGGTTCGCCTGGCGTTCCGGGGGGCTGACTCCCCGGCTACGTCCTGGCGTCCACTTTGTGGGCTTTGGGGACCGACTCGAACCTCCATCTCTCGCCCGTGCGCCACGCAACGGCAATGCGCTCTACGTCAGCCGGGCTTGCGGCACGAATAGACCTGGGCCAGGTCGTCGTCGCTTACGGGCCCGAAGAAGACCTCGACCTCGAAGCCGAGCCGCCGGAGCCGATCGGGCAGGTCCGTGCCGAGCTCGGTGAACACCGGATAGCCCCAGTCGCCGCCGGGGTGACAGATCCGCGGGGCCAGGTCGGTGATCCGGCCGTCGGGCTCGACGACCGCCCGGGGGAACGTCCGGGCCGTGCCGGGCAGGACCGGAACCGTGAAGAGATGCCGCCCGCCCGGGCGCAGGACGCGATGGATTTCCTTGAGCGCGGCATCCAGGTCCGGCACGTGCTCCAGGGTCTCCGATGTCAGCACCAGGTCGAACGACTCATCGGGATAGGTCAATCGCGTGAGGTCCTCCGAGCGCACGCCCTCGACTGATCCGCCCGGCTCGACACCGGGCTGGTAGTCGGACGCCTCGAAGCGGTCCAGGCGCGTCAGCATCTCGTGCAGGCCGTCGATCCGGTTGATCTCGGCGACGCGGAGCGATCGGGCCTCGGGCTGCTCGACCCAGCGGGCGAGCGAACCGGCCGGGCCAGGGGAGTTGCCGACGGGATAGAGGTCCAGCACGACCCGGGCGAGCCGTCGACAGCGGAGTTTCGCGCCGCACGACGTGCACGCGCACGATTCCTTCCGCGCCAGGGCCTCGGCCAGTCGGGGCGATAGTCCCCACAATTCCTCGAGCCGCCGCGGGACGATCCGACGGCCATAAAGCATCGGCCGGAACCGGCCGCAGACGTCGCAGTGCTCGAAGCGGCGATGGAGCAGGGCACCAAGGTAGTCGCGCGCGGCCCAGCCGTAGTGATGGGCCGCGTTCCAGCACGGGACGAGCAGGCGCTTGAGCGAGTTCGGGATTGGACGGGGCATGAATGAGCAACTCCCCACCTGGGCCGTGATGTGGCCGCGCCGACGGTGCGAGGCGGGATCGATCCGGCGTCACGAGGCCGGCCACCCAGCCGCGGGCCCGGCGCCCGAGGCGGCCTGATCGAGCCCGACAGGCCCCGAGCATTGATCCGGAACGGTCATGCGAGGTCAAGGCCGGCTCTCGCCGGACCGCCGAGAGCCGCCGGACCGCCCTGGCGACATATCCTTCTACCGGGCAACAGGTTAGAAAGGTTTCTCCGCCCGAGCCGCTGGCCGGCGAAAAGTCGTGTCACACCGCGTGGAACTAGAGTGTGCGCGGGCTTCGCTGTCGCCCGGCCGATCGGGCCGGGCTGGGCGGCGGCCTGCCGTTCTTTCGACGCCCTTCTTCCTCCACGGAGCGAACAGCACCATGACGACCACGATGAGACTCGGCCATCGGAGACCTGGAACAGCCGCAGTCGCAGCCGCCATAGCAGCCGCGCTGACCCTGCTCGCGGCCTTGGCCGGCCCGGCTCGGGCCGGGACCTACAACTACACGGGCAGCCTCCAGACCGACCAGATCGGCGTGACGGGCCTCTACAAGATCACCGGCTACGGCGCAGCGGGGGGCTCGGGCGGCGGCGGTGCCGATGGCGGCCTGGGGGCGGGTGCGGGCGGCGAGATCATGCTGACCGCCGGTACGACCCTGGACATCGTCGTCGGCGGCGCCGGCGACAACGGCGTCAGTGGCGGCGCCGGCGGTGGCGGCGGGACGTTTGTCTGGATCGTTGGTGAGACCGCCTCGCCGCTGCTCGCGGCCGGCGGCGGCGGCGGCGGGGGCTATTCCGGCACC
>DAIDHB010000243.1 GCA_027452145.1 Planctomycetales bacterium | reverse complement strand
GATGGTCAAGGTGGCCGAGGCCGTCCAGTATGCCCACGAGCAGGACGTCATCCACCGCGACCTCAAGCCGGCGAACGTGCTGGTCGACGGCCGCGGGCAGCCCAAGGTGACGGATTTCGGCCTGGCCAAGAAGCTCAAGGGAGACAGCGGACTGACCGCCAGCGGCCAGATCATGGGCACGCCCAGCTACATGCCGCCCGAGCAGGCCGCGGGCAATCACGACGAGGTGGGTACGCTGGCCGATGTGTACTCGCTGGGAGCGACCCTGTACTGCCTGCTTACCGGCCGCCCGCCGTTCCAGGCCGCCGGCGCGATGGACACGCTGCTCCAGGTTCTCGATCAGGAGCCGGTGCCACCCCGCCAGCTCAACGCCGGCATCCCGCGCGACCTGGAGACGATCTGTCTCAAGTGCCTCGAGAAATCCCCGGCTCGCCGGTATGAGTCGGCCGGAGCCCTCGCCGACGACCTGGGCCGCTGGCTCCGCAGGGAGCCGATCCTGGCGCGGCGGATCAGCCCGGCCGAGCGCGCCGCGCGATGGGCCGCGCGCCATCCAGCGATCACCGCGTCGCTGGCGGTCGTCGTCGTCGCCATCATGGCGGTGATCGGCCTGACCGTGCGCGACGTCCAGCGCAGCCGCGAGACCATCGCCACGGTCAAGAACGAGCGCGACCTGGCCCGGAAATCCGAGGAGGCGGCGATCGCGGCGCGCGACGTCGCCAGCCGCGAGTCGCGGCAGAACCTCCGCCGATTGGTCCGCGCGGCCGTCGGCAACGGCAACCGGCTGGTCGAGGAAGGCGAGCCGCTGCTGGCGCTGCCCTGGTACGTCTACGCCCTCAGGAACGAGCCCGACGGACCGCCTGCCGAGCACGGGCACCGCGTCCGGCTGGCCTCGCTGCTGGGCGACGCGCCACGCCTGGCGAGCCTGGAGGTCCGGCCGATGTTCCTGCCGGGCGGCGCCGTGCCGATCAACACCGGGCCGCCCGACCCGCTCCCCGTGCCGAAAGACCACCGCGTCACCGCTCGGGTGACGAGCCCCGACGGCAAGAGGATTCTCGTCACCACCGCGCCGCGGAATACCTCGCCATTCGCCAGGCCGGACCGGCGCCAGGGGACCGCGACGATCTGGGACGTCGCGACGCAAAAGCCGGTCTTCCCCACGATCAAGCTACCGCTGCGCGTCGTGCACGGCGCCTTCCTCGACGGCGGACGCCGGTTCCTGACCGTGATGGAGATCGAGAACTCGATGGCCACGGCCGAGGACCCGGAGATCCATTCCGAGTTGCGGGCCTGGACCACGGAAAAGGGCGAGCCCGTTGGCGAGCCGATCCCGATCCCGCTCGCGGCCGTCGGCGTCGAGCTGGGCGCAACCGGCGACCGCCTCCTGCTCCGCGGCGACCATTCCCGGCACCGATCCGCCAGTCATGGCGGCCGGGAGTACCAGTTGCGCGACGCCTCCGACCTGAAGAAGGTGATCCAGCCGCGCGGCGAGGAGGTCTGGCGCGAGGCTCGCTTCAGCCCCGACGGCCGCCTCGTCGCGGCGGCCTCCGCACAAATTCGACCCGATCCCTTTCAAGGTGCCGGCCGACGCCGCCGTCGCTCGCGGACACCCGACCTGCCGCTCGGCGAGCGCTACAAGCAGGATGGCCGCATCGTGGCCGGCTCGGCTGAGCCGTTCGCCCGGCTGTACCAGGCTGGCGACGGCGAGCCGCTGCCCCCGACGATTTCGCACGAGGCCCCGATCGACCGGCTCGCCTTCGCGCCCGACGGCAAGTCGCTCGTCACCGCGGGGGGCGACGCGGTCCGGATCTGGGAGGTCCCGTCGGGCCGTGCCCTGGCCGACCCGGCGCGGGGCCAGACGTTCCTCGGCTTCAATTTCGATGGCCGGATGTTCCTGATGAAATCCGCGATCGGCGCACCGCAGGCGTGGCGCCTGGATGCGGGGAACCGGCGGATCGTCCCCGCGTCGCCCCCCCTGCCCGGCGCCGGCTGGTCGCCCGCCATCGGGCCCGATACGCACGCGACGTCCGCCGCGCCGACCGAGCTGGAAGCGGCGTTCGTCGAGGGCCGCGACGAGGTCGCGATCACCAGCCGGAACAGGCTCGAGAACTCGGTCGAAAAGCGGGTCTGGGCCATCCGGCCGGCGGCCGGCGCCCGCTTCGTCGATCGCGGGCGGAACATGCTCGAGCTTGCGGCGGAAACGACGCCCCCGGACCCTCACAGCCAGAAGCCCGCGCCCGGCCAGGTCGCATCGCGGTCGATGTACAATGCGCGCGTCGACCTCGCTCCCGACGCCACGACATTCACCCGCTATTTCCAGTACCGGTTCGCGATCCCTGCGGCCCCCGCCCCGGGCGCCGTCGAGAAGAGCGCCGCGCCCGGGCCCGGCTCGGCGCCGACGCAACCGGCGTTCGAGCTCTTCTCGGCCGGGGACGGCAAGAAGCTCGGCGAGGGACCGCCCGCGGCCCCGCAACTGTTCTGGGTGGTCTACAGCGGCGACTCGCGGCGGATGCTCCTGGTCGCCGCGAGGCATCCGACCGTCCCCTTCATCCCGGTGAACACGATCAATGGCCGCGGGGGCCCGTCGCTCAACCTCGACCTGGATGTCCAGGCCGTGCATCACCCGTCGCTCCGCCCGGCCGGTCCGACCATCCACATCCCCGGGCCAGTGGGCCCGTCAGCCCTCAGCCCGGACGGCCGACGTTTCGCCGTCACGCGGGTCGGCACGATCGACCAGGTGATCCTCCAGCAGCTCGATCCGAAGACGAGAAAGCGCACGCCGCTCCCACCCCGGGAGGTCCCCCATCTCGATGACGTGACCATCTACAATCTCGAAACCGGCCAGGTGATGCCCGAGGCGTTCCGCTTCCCCGCGTCGAAACCTCCCCAGCTCACGCCGGTGATGGGATTGCTCTACCGCCCGGACGGCAAGCGATTGCTGGTCCGGCCGTCCGCGCCGGTGGCCTTCACCGCGGGGAAATACAGGCTGGCGCCGTTCCACCTGCTCGACGCGATGACCCTCAAACCCGTGGGCGATCCGATGGACATCCCGCGGCCGACCGGGACGAACCTCCAAACGACCGAGGTCCTGGGCTCCTACGGCGCGGCCGATCACCTGGCCGAGTTCAGCCAGGATGGCCGACTCGTCGCGTTCGCCGACGGCGGCAACCTGGTGGGCATCCACGACGCCGAGACCGCCCGGCGGATCGAGGGACTGGAGTCGCCAGCTCATCCCGGGCGAATCCTGTGGATGGGCTTCAGCCCGGACGGAAATCGACTCGTGACCACCGGGTCCGAGGGCACCGCGCGCGTCTGGGACACCCGAACGGGACGCCCAATGACCCCGCCGATGATGCACCCGGGCGTGCTCCAGGCGGCTTTCAATGTCGACGGCTCGCTGCTGCTCACCTGCGCCGCGTCGGGCTCGGTCCGGGTCTGGGATGGCTCTCGTGCCGAGCTGCTCAACAGGAGCGTGGACTTCGGGCGCAACGTCGACACGATCGTCGCAGGCCCCGGCCCACACCGATGGGCCTTCGGCCTGAAGGACGGCGATCTCCCCGCGATCTGGGACGTGCCCGTCGAGGAACGTCCGATCGATCGACTCGAGGCCCTGGCGGTGATGCTCTCCGGCCACGTCATCGACACCGGCGAGGGTCTCTCGCCCGCGTCGCCCGAGCAGGTCGGCGCGGCGCGCGAGACGTTGGTCCGTGCCGAGCCCGATTTTTTCCGGACCACCACGACAACATCGTCGAAGGAACCACAAGGTTCGGCCGGATCGAAAAAGCCGTGAGAGTCTGTCCCAGCACGGCTCGGAGCCCCCGTGAGGGGGCGATCGGACGTAGCCGGGGGGCGTCGGCCCCCCGGGGTCGGACCGCCGCGTTACTCACCCAATCCTCTCGCCGGACCCTCGCGGCCGCGAGGGTGACACGATGGCGGGGAGATGGGGGTTCGTCTGGCGGTCCGGGGGGCTGACGCCCCCCGGCTACGTTCTGGCGCCCACTTCGTGGGCTCCTGGCACAGACTGTGAGGCGCCGCGGCGTCTTCGCCGCGGCGCCTCCTCGATGTGCTCAATCTCGTCCCGGGATGCTCAGCGCGTGGCCTTCGAGGCCGGAATGTCCCGCGCCAGTACGTTCATCCACGCCAGCGCGGCATCGCGAGTCAGCCTCATGGCCGTCGACACGTTCGCGGACTCCTCTCGGGCCACTGTGACGCCCTCCGACGCCCGGTTCAGATCGTCGACCAGCTTCGAGGCCGGCTCGGCGGCCGGGATCGGCTCGAACCGCGGCCGGCGTGAGGCTACGACTTCCGAGGCCGGATCGATGTCGAGCCCCTCGGAGGCCCGATTCAGCGCGTCGGCGAGGCTCGAAATCGTCTCCACCGGAGCGATCAAGGCAAAGGCAGGCCGGACCGCGGCGGCCGTCGCCTGGCCCGGCTCCGCCGCCGGCCCGGCGAAGACCCGATTCTCGGCGAACAGGCGCTCGACCTCGTCAGCCTCGCGCGGCTCGGCGAAGACACGGTTCTCCGCGAACAGGCGCTCGACCTCGTCAGCACCGCCCGGCCCGGCGACGGCAAACACCTGATTCTCGGCGAACAGCCGCTCGACGGCCTTCGCGTCGATGTTGGCGCTGTTTTTCTCGGCGTGCGGCGGGGCCGGCACGGCCGTCGTCATGGTTAAATCCAGCCCCTCGGAACGGCGATTCAGCTCATCGGCGAGCCGATTGATCGAGCCGTCCTCGACGGGGATGGGCTCAAACGCGGTGGGTTTCGCTTCACCTGGTGCTGATACTGGTCCTGATCCTGATGACCTGATCACTTCCGACCGCGCCTGGCTCGAGACAATCCCCCAATCGACTCCGTCCGGCAGCGAGAACCCGAGCACTCCGACGAAGCTGACGAGGAGCAGTCGCGAGATCATCGAATCCCCTCCAGTTGCCTTCGTTTCGTTCGGTACGCGCACGATGCCCGTCCGTAGTTCATCGACGGCTCTGAGTGGGTATCTTGTGACGATCCGGGAAAAGTCCGGGGTCAGGCGTTCGCATCCGATCGGCTGGCGCGGACAGGACAGGGAATCGGGAGCGATTTGGGGGAGTCGACGCGGGACAAAATGCGGGTCCGGTGGATTAGCGCGACATCTGCCAGTCCTCGACCGCCCTGATCGGCACGAACTGCATCGTGACGTTCAGGATCAGATTGTCGCGGTACACGGTCACCAGGGCGATCTCCATGCCGACGAAGAGCGCGACCGACCAGCGGGCCGGCAGCCGGCTGGCGAGGTACAACCCCAGCGCGCACGACGCGATGTCGCCGAGCGAGTTGGCGACGCTGTCCCCCTCGTAGCCCCGCGCCAGGGCGGCCTTGCGGTAATTGTCGATGACGGGCTGCGTGTTCTCGGCGATTTCCCAGAGGGTTTCGCCAGCCAGCGCGAGGACCGTCCGCTGCGACGGCGATAGCCACCGCGCGAGCGGACGAAGCATCGCGTGGAAGACCAGCCCGTGCTCGATGTGCGTGAAACTGTAAGGGTCGAACAGGTGCTGCGAAGTGTGCGGGCCCCAGATGTCGCCCATCCAGGGGGTCCACCGGCCGCAACGGCACCACCAGCGACGGCCCTCCAGCCGCAGGGCGACCGCCGCCAGGCCAAAAAGTCCGCCGACCACCGCGAGCGTCGGGATCTTCCACCGGCCCAGGCCGACGGTGGACAGGGATCGATCGCTTCCGGCGGTGATATTCATGGGAGGGTGAGCCGCGTCGAGAATGTGTGTTGAAACGATTGTGATCGGGAGGGCGAGCCTCCCGGCGAGCCGGGGCAGAGAGGACGCATCGCACGATCCCGGCTCGGCAGGAGCCTCGCTCTCCCGGTTTGGCGGCAGACTCTTATCTCGCCGCCGCCGACGACGATGAGAGCCCATGCTCCTCGGGCCGGACGCCCTGCTTCGCCTTGCCGAAGCCGAATGGCAGCGGGTGGTACTCGCCGACCAGGGCAACGTCGGTGTGGTCGGTGATCTGGTCCTCGAGCCCGACGGCCCAGTACGCCGCGTTCACCAGCAGGCGGCGAATCCCCTCGCTCTCGAGGTCGGTGGCGGCGCCCATCGTGGTGCAGAAGATTCGCGCGGCCTTACCCTGGGTTCCGGTGTAGCTGCGAATCCAGGCCACCGGCATCAGCGGGTCGTTCTTCTTCCCCTCGACGGGCGGATCGGTCGGCTTCATCCCCTGGACGACCTGTCCGAGCACCAGCACCGTCGCGTCGGCGGGCGGATGCGCCTCGTAGACGTCCGTCGGGCCCCAGATGTCGCCGTCCTTGATCCCGCGGACGATCGGGTTCTCGCGAGCATTCGGCGCGATGATCCCGCGCGTGCTCTCGTGCCCGTGGTTGCCGTGGTGGCTCACCCAGGTCTCGCCCAGCACCTGCTTGCCGAACCCGCCCTTCCACTCCCGGTTATTCCACGAGTAGCGGGCATAGGTCGGGCTCCTGATGGCGAAGGCATGAGTCGCGGTCCGCATGCCGATGATCGGCCGGCCCGACTCGATGTAGTCGACCACTTCCTTCATCTGCTCGTCGGGCAGGTTGCGGAACCTCGTGGCGATGATCATCAGGTCGGCCGTGCGCAGGGCCTCGAGCCCGGGGATGTTGTCGGTCCGATTGGGGTCGATCGAACCGTCCTTACCGATGGCGAACAGCACCGTGCAGGTAAACCCATGCCGGCGGGCGAGGATCTTGCCAAGCTGCGGCAGGGCCTCCTCCGATCGGTATTCCTCGTCCCCGCTGATCAAAACGACGCGCTTCCCCTTGCCGGGCCCGTTCGTTCCCTCATACACGACCCACGGGTCGGCCGCAACGGCGACGGCCGGGGCGGCCAGCAACAGGGTCAGGGCGAGCGTGAGTGCGTTGCGTCGTCGTCGGTCGTGTCGATTCATCGATCGGTTCCCCCGCGCCGTGGTATCGTCATCCTCGCGAGCCGCCGGGGCGGCCGCGCCGGGTTCAGTGTAACGGGGGAGTTGGGGCCGAGAAACGGGGTTGCACCCGGTTCGTTCAATCAAACAGCGGCGTCCCCGCTCCGTCGCGGGCCCCGACGAACCTCGCCAGCAAACCGTTCAGCTCCGAGGCGTTCGGAATCTCCTTGAACCGGAGGACCGGCCCCTTCACCTCGCTGAGCGCCTCCTCGTCGACCTTGAGCTTGTCGGAGACGGCCAGGACAAACCGCGGCGGCCCGTGCATCGGCAACAGCCGCAGCAGCCGCTCGAGGCTCGTCTTCTTCCAGAAGCCGACGACCTCGAGGAACACGTCGGTGCCGGTCGCCTTGTGGACCAGCCGATAATCGGGCACCCAGACGCCGTCGCGCCCCAGCTCGATCACCTCGGTGCTCTCGCTGAGCTCCCATTCGGTCGCGACCTGGCGGAACCGATCCACGAACGCCGACAGCTCGGCCGGGGTGAATGTGCCGGTATCCGCCTGGTGCGTGACCAATCCGTCGCTCGCCTCGAGATGGAAGCTCCGCGGCTCGCGCTTCGGGCCCCAGCGCAGCTCGGCATCCAGGCGGAAGTCGTCGCACTGGAGGAGCGACGGCAGGAACCACGCGACCTGGAGCCCGTACTTCGTCGTGGCGCTGAAGAGGCTGAGCGGCCCGTCGATGTGGAAGACATACCCGTCGCGCATCGACCCCTCGACGCGGTAGAGCAAGCGGTGGAACTTGAGCCGGCGGAAGAGCTGGCGATACCGCGCGGGGCGCTCGTTGCGGACCTCGGCCCGCACCAGCACCGAGCGGAGCAATACCGTCTGAGCCAGCGCGACGTTATATCTGTCGATCAGCCGCTGCGCCGTGATGTCCTCGAACCGGAGCAATCGGTTCTCGTCGCGGAGATCGGCAAACAGCGTGTT
>DAIDHB010000242.1 GCA_027452145.1 Planctomycetales bacterium | reverse complement strand
AGAGGGAACCACGAAAAACACGAAATCCCACGAAAAGGAATCGCGACCGAGCCGTCGCCTGGCGGAATCCTCACGCTACTCTCTTCTTTCGTGAGATTTCGTGTTTTTCGTGGTTCATTCCGGGGTTCGGGGCCTGGATTGCCGTTGCGGCCTCGCCCGCGTCTCGCTGGGTCGTCGCCTACGAGTGATCGGGCGGCATTTTCTCCCGCGCCGCCCGGCGTGCCAGCCGCTGGGCCTGCCGGGCGTTGCCTTGCTCCAGGCGGACTCGATCCGCGTCGGTTTCGACGCGAAGCGGCGGGACCGGCCGCGGGCGCCGGGCGATTTCCTCGATCGCCACGTAGACAGCGTGGCCGATCGCGACGTGTCGCCGTTCGGGCCGATCGTAGGGCTCGGCGTAAATGTCGATTCGGGTCTCGATCGAGGTCCGGCCGACCCAGGACACCTCGGCGACGATCTCGACCCGCTCGCCGACGTACACCGGCCCCAGGAACATCATCGAGTCGATCGCGGCCGTGGTGACCTGGCCGGGACCGGCGTGCCGCATCGCACTGACGGCGCCGCACTCGTCGGCCAGGCGGAGCAAAACTCCCCCGTGGATCGTGCCGAACGTATTGGCTTGCCCCGGCTCGGTGATGATCGCGAGGCTCACCCTCGACGCCGATGCCGGCTTCGCCCCGGCCGTGGGCTCGTCCATGGCGGCCCTCCTTTCGACCGCCAGCTTATCGCGGCGACGACGAGACTTCACGAGGAATCGAGGGCGTTCGCGCATGATCGAGGACCAGTTCATCGACCGGATCGAGCCGGTCCTGCGCGACCTGGGCGCGGCACGCGAGGCCGGCGAGTCGTTCCGGTCGCCTCCGCTGGAGGTCCTGGTCTACTACGCCCGCCGCACGCGCCTCGGCCGAATCCCGATCCTCGGCCGCGCGCTGGGCGTGACGGCCGTCGTCCGCCAACCGGTCGACGTCGACGGCACGGCGGCCGGCTATCATCGCCTGCTGACGCGCCTGGCCATGGCGGTCAACGGCCGCTTCCCGCCGCGGCACGGGCTCGTCGTCGGCCTCACCGCGATCGTCCTGACTCCCGAGCCGATCGCCCTCGGCGACGACGCCATGCTCCGCCAGGCGCTCGACACGAAGCTCCGCCGGCTCCGGGTCGTCCCGTTCGGACTCATGCGCGTCAACCTCGGCCAGGAGGCGCTGGCGATGGCGCTCAGCACCAGCCCCGACGACGTGTTCCCCGAGTCGACCCGGCTCGCCGATCGGCTCTGCGAGGAGCTCCGCCGGTACGTCCCGCCCATCGCCCCCTGAGCCGGCGACCGGAGGGCGCCCGGCCTCGGAGCGGGCCCGGTGCGCCGCCCGCCTCCACGCGCCCGCAGATCGTCCCGACCTCCTCACGTGCGGTCCGAGCGATCCCGTGGTCCGAACGAGTAGACGAGCAGGCGGTGCCCGTCGCGGTCGCGGAGCTCGATGGCCTCGCCCCATCCCATCGACTCCTCGCGGGCATCGCGGACGCCGCACGCGGCGAGATGGGCCTTCATCGCCGCGATGTCGTCGACCTCGAATCCCAGCTCGATGGTATGCGACGGCCGGGCGCCGGCGGCCTCCTGGGGGCAGGCCAGGGTCAGGTCGCATCCTTCCGAGCGCAGGTAGACGAAGCCGGGAGGGTGCGAACGCCGGGCGTCCTCGGTCATGCCCAGGACGTCCATGTAAAAGCGCTTCGACGACTGGGGATCGGCAACTTGCAGGTTGATCGTGGCGAGCTTCGTTGTCATGACGGCCTCGAGGTTGGACGGGTCGGATTGCGTGGGTCGAGCACGGGCTCAACCTCCACGCGGGTATCCTAGCCGCCGCCCTCGGCCCGTTCTTGAACGAATGCGACATCCGCGGCCGCCAGCCGTTTTTTCTCGCCAAGCGCCTCGCGGGCGAAGCGCGACGGCGTCAGCCCCGAGTAGCGGCGGAACTCCCTCGTCATGTGCGGCTGATCCGAATAACCGGCCTCGAAGGCCAGCCGGGCCAGGTCGACCGCCGGGTCGGTCCAGATCGCGTCCCGGACCCGGTGGAACCGCGCGAGGCAGGCGAGCTGCCGCGGAGAAGTCCCCGTCAACGACCGGACCCGCCGTTCGACCTGGCGGGTCGAGGTCTGCTGGTCCCCGGCGACTTCCCCGGTCGTCCGCCTCGGTCCGTCCAGGAACGGTCCCACCACATCCACATCATCGGCCGCCTCGACGACCTTCCAGCGCCGAGACCGCTCGATCAGCACGCGGTCGAGGACCTCGCACCCCGACTCCCAGTCGCGGCGAGCGACCATCGCGGCAAGCGGTGCGAGCCGCGATCCGAAAAGGCCCGTGGCGTCCATCCACCCCCGGGCGCCGCGATCCGGCCCGGCGGCCAGCAGCCGACCCACCGACCAGGCCCGCACTCGGGCCGACAGGAATCGAACGACGCCGGCCGCCTCGATCCGCAAAGGACCGGCGAGCAGCCCCACGAGGAAGCAGGCCGGCAGCCTCACCCGCTCGTCTCCGGCGACCGAGTCAAGCGGATCGGCGCAGCAGATCAGCTCGCCGAAGGAATCGGGCGTGATCGTGAAGCCGCCCCTCGCCGCCAGGTCCCGGGACATCCCCCAGTACTCGACGACGAATGGCCGCAAAACCGGATGCGGATCGCGGCGGAATCGAGCTCCCGGCTCATCGTCGCGGCTCGAGCCAGCCATCAAGACCCTCCGATCGCCGCCGTTCGGCGGTTTCCTGGATCGCGCACCGCGACCTCGACGGCCGTTCGGCGCCGTCCGATTGTCTCACGACGGCCGGTGACGTGCGAAGGGAGAGGGCTCTCCGCCCATGCCACGAGCGGCCGTTGAAGTCCGCCCGGTCCGCCGCCGGTATCCCGATCCATCGGGAGCCGGCGGCGGCCGGAGGCTAGTGTCGATCCTCAGGCCCCGTTCGCATCTCCGAACGGGCCGGAGCTGTGTTGCTTCACCGGCGTGACCGGGACGACCCCCAGCGCGAGGACCTGAGGCGCCTGGGCGGTGATGGTCATGAAACTGCCAGGCGGCGGCGCTGCGAGCCCGGCGTGCGTCTTCCGGCCCGACCCGGAGGACCCTCCCGAGGGGGAGTCGTAGGTGACGACGAAACTCGTCCCGCCGCTCTGGAGCGTCGAGGTCGTATCGAGCAGCGTCCCGCTGCTGTTGGCGATGTCGATCGCCTGGGACTGCCAGCTCGGATCGTTGATCGGCCCGGTAACTCCGTTGATCGTGGCCTGGGCATTCGTGAACGTGACCGACCCGAAGTTCGCCAGCGGCAGGATCCCGCCGCTCGACGACGGCGCCTCGACGATCCACTCCGCGGAGGTTTCCGTCGGCAGCGGGGACTGGTTTCCGACCGGGTTGACGTACCCGCCGGCCTGGTCGTTCGCGTGGCTATTGTCGATGATCGCCAGGGCGAAGTAACCCGCGCTCGGGCCCGACGTGATGTACTGAACCGACGCGCTGATCGAATCGCCCGGCTGGATCGTCATGCTGGTGATCTGCTGCTCCGGCATGTTGTCGCCGCTCGACCACATCTCCCACCAGGCGTAGTAACTCGCCCGGCCGTTGACGAGTTGCTGAGCGGTGCCGACCTGCTCGACCGTCTGCGACGTGCCGAAGTAGCCGTCGATCCCCACCCAGACCGCCGAGTAGCCGGAGCTCGTGACCTTCGGCACTGTCCAGTTGGCGCTGACGTCCGTCACCGATCCGGTCTGCGGACTCGAAAGGTTCGGCGCCGCCGCATAGCCCGACCAGTTCCCGGAAAGCATCGCATTCGGCGCCGGCGTGGGCGACGGCGTCGGGCTCGGCGTGGGGGACGGCGTCGGGCTGGGGTAGGACTCGAAATTCAGCTTGACGCCACGATGGTAATTCACGAACGCGTAGTTCGTCGCGGCCGAAGCGGGCGGCGTCCCGGTGCCGCTCCAGGTCCCGTACCCCTGCGTGAGCGAGGCCACCACGCTGGAGCTCGGCGACGAGGTCATGTCGTACGTGACCTGGGGCGCCAGCGAGCTGCTGACGGTCGTCGCGAGGAGCTCACTCTGCCCGGGCGCCTCGGTATAGACGCTCGCCGGCGCGGTCGCGCTCCAGGCGAAGGAGAACTGGACGATGTGCGAGCTGTTGTTCTGGATGTCGATCACGGCCTGCGACAGCAGGCAGCGCTCCTCAAGGATGTCGTGACGTGGACGGAACCTGGCCCTGCGATTCGTGCCCATCGGTGCCACCCTCAAATGATGTGGAATTGCAAGATGAATGGAGTCCGAATCCCTTCGCGGACGAATCCCTCCGGAAAGCCGCTGCGACGGCGCGCACAATCCTCGACATCGGCGACCTCGGACATCCCAGCGTCGAGGCGCGCGGCGAAAAGCTCGATGAGGCGATGGACCCATCGGAAAACGATATCTTCGATCTGAAAAGGGGAGATCTGAGGCGAAGTCAGAGCGCTGATTATTCCGTCAATATGATTCCTCCGCAAGGGTCCTCCGGCCGCGGCGGAGAAGTTGCGCACGACTGCAAACACCCTCTCTCACGTGCGGCGACGAGGGGGGACTCTCAGCATGCGGGAGGGATCGGGTCCGCGCCCGTTCTCGCGGCTCCGACCGCTTCACGAACGCGCTGGCTGCTCCGAATCGAGCAACGCCTCCGTCCGGCCTAGGAGCCGGCCCGCCGCCGCACCCATCAACGCGGCAATCGAGACGCGAGGCCTGCGCATGTCGTCCCTCGATGGGGAATCGTCGAGACCGGGGAAGCTCGCACCTCCGCATCATCGCGCCGTGCCCTGGACACCGCAAGACTTCGGCACCGTTGCGGCGAGATCGGAGCGACGGAAAGCCCGGCCCGCCGGGGTGGAAACGCCTCGCGGACGCCCGCTGCCCGTGTGCCCTCGCGTTGCCGTCGCGCCGTCGCCGAACACCAACTCCTTTCTTGCAATCCTCCTCCGACGCCACTAAAATACCCTTATTGCGACTCGGCCCAGGGCGGGCCGGGTCGCACCGGCTTACGAAAGGCTCCGGCGACGCGTTCACTCGCATCGCCGGAGCCTTTTTTCGTTGTCCCCGTCGCTCGGGAGCGTACGGGAATCGAATCGAGTCGAACCGAATCGGACCGCCGATCTTGCCGAAGCCTTGGAGCACCAAACCATGATCCGCAGCCGTCGATGCCGACCGGAATTGCAAGGCCTCGAATCCCGCGAGCTGCTTAGCCTCTCCCACCCGATCGTCACCGAGCGGACCGACCACCCTGGCTCGATTCCGCCGGCCCTGGCCGCCCCGCAGGCGACGACGGTCGGCAGGACGATCAGGCAGTCCGATGCCCTGATCTATCTCCCTCCGGGCCTGAAGGCGGGAGCAACCTACCCGATCCTCGTGGCGTTCTCACCCACGACCAGCTTCTTCACGCGGACCCTCAACTTCTGGAAGGCCGAGGCGAACCGCAACAAGTGGATCATCTACTCCTCGCGCGAGGTCACCGACCGGATCCTGAGGAACGCGCAGTACGAGTACGAGACCCTCGTCCCGCTCGTGCGGCAGCACATCGACGCGGCGCTTCGGGAGTTCCCGGTCGACTCGAGCCGGATCATCCTGGCGGGCTTCTCGGGCGGAGCCGCCTTCGCCCACGACCTGAACATCGCCTACCCGGGCTTCGCGGCGGCGGTGGTCGATAACTCCAACGGCGCCTTCTATGCGGGCGTTCCGTTCGACCACCTTCCGCCGGCCTCCGAGTTCTCCGGCTCGCGCCGGATCGCGGTGTTCCTTGCCAGCCCGTCCGACCATGTCTTCTACGCCCAGGTCCAGGCGACCATCCCGATCTACCAGCACTGGGGCTGGCAGACGCTGTTCCTCAGCTACAAGGGCGGCCACATCCCCGCGCCGGCGGCTCGCATCCGCCAGGCGATGGCCTGGCTGACGTCGAGGCCGAGCTGGCATTGATCCGTCAGGGGCCCCCGCGAGGCGCGTTCCCCCGGCATTCCCGCGATAAAACCAGCCGATCAACCCGAACCTCCCGGGCCGCGACGGCGAAGCCGCCGGACGCGAACCAACGACCCCAAACGGAGAACCAGCGATGTCGACCTCCCTGCGCCAGCGTCCCAGGTTCCGCCCCGCCGTCGATCGCCTGGAGGTCCGCACCTCCCCGGTCGCGATCCAGCCGACCGTGCTCGAGCAGGTCTTTTTCGAGCGGATCAACGACTACCGCGCGACGCTACAGGGCGTGAACGCCCGGCCGTTCGCGCTCCTGCCCGCGCTCGACCCGTTCGCCGTCAAGGCGACCCAGACCCGCAACGTCAACGCCTTCAAGAACGCGCTCGATCGGGCCCACATCCCCTGGGACCGGCGCTACTCGTTCACCTCGGGCGAGTTCGGCAGCGGCTCGGCCCAGCCGATCGGCGCTGACCCCGCGTCGATCAACGCGACCGCGGACCGACTGGCGTTCGTGGCGATCCAGAATGCCTCATTCGTCGGCGCCTGGCCGCTGCTCGGCCACCCGAAGAACGCGCTCTACCGGCAGCATCGCGTCGCCGGCATCAGCATCGCGGCCAGCGGCCAGCAGGCGATCGTCCGCGACATCTCGGTGGCCTATCGCGGGAACACGCCGCTGGTGACCGGTGTCGTCTATCGCGACGCGAACCACAACGGCCAGTATGATGCCAGTGAGGGAATCCCGGGCGTCACGATCTCGGCCGGCGCGCTCGGATCGACGGCGGCCTGGGACACCGGCGGCTTCACCCTGCCGGTCCACGTGAAGAAGCCGGCGACGATCACCGTCGAGGCCAGCGGCGGCGGCCTGCCCGCGCCGATCACCGAGACGGTCGCCGTCCGCCCCGGCGTCAACAGCCGGCTGGATTTCGTCGTCGCGTGAATCTCGTCCGGCCGCCCCGATGGCCGCCGAAGCCGGAAACCATCAACGTAATCCACAAATTTCTGAAACAAAACCAGCCAGATCTGATGGATTTGAAGTTTTTTCCCTCAGGGGGGGCTTTACGCTCGGGGCGAGACTGTCTATCATCATGTTTAGAGATCGGCTCGCGACGGGCCACTCCGGGGGTTCAACCGGCTGTTCTAGCATTGAATAGCCGCTCCCCACTTGCCATCCCCGTTTCGATCAATGATGGGATGGCCATCACGGCGATGAATGCCGTGAAAAGCATGGGTATGGTGCCCAGGAACGGCACATTGGTCCTGATGCACCGAGAGTGACTTCCATGCCACCGGTTTCGCATCCGCACCGCTGAATCCGCTGACGAATCGGGATTCCGGATGGGAAAGGGCCGGCCGGAGGAGCTTCGGGGTTGTCGATCCATACTCGATCGGCATGTCCCGGGATCGTCCGTCCGTGCCGCGAGCGATGAGGCCGCGGCCTGCGGAGTCACAGGGAGAGAGCACCATGTCCTTCACAGCGAAGATCGAATCGGGTCGGCCGGAGACTCAGACAAACCCGCGGACGTCCGGCCCTCGTGGGACCAGGACGTCGCGCCGGCAGCGATACCTCCGCACTGCTATCGATATCCTGGAGACGCGTTCGCTGCTGTCGACCATCGTCGGCCAGGTCATCAACGACGTCACCGGGACGGGGCTTCGCGCCTCCAATGACAACGGCATCTCCGGGGTGACCATCGAGCTTGACCAGTTCAACTCCAGCACCGGGGCAGCGACGCAACTGACGACGACCGCGACGGATATCAACGGCGTCTACCAGTTCACCAACCTGCCGGCCGGCAGTTACCTGGTGAAGGAGCCGTCGGCCACCGGCACATTCCAGACAGCCCCGTCGGCCGAGCACGTTGCGCAGTCCTACCTGGTCCAGTTCACCACGAACAACCAGACGGCCGGCGGAACGCTCACGGCGCCCCTGCCGTCTCCGCCCGACTCGAACTGGCTGGCCTCGCTGGCACCCACGCCGCCGAACGCGCCCTACACCTTCCCCCTGGCCGGCGATTTCATGCTCCAGCTCGGGCCCAACGGCACAGCACCCACGCGCGTCTTCCTCTCCGGCCAGGCCTCCGTCGCGACCCAGGCCCCCATCGTCACACCCGTGACCAACGGCGATGGCACGACCACCACCGACGTGACGGTCAACACGACCATGACCAGCCTGCAACTGGTCGGAACCGTCTCCAGCGACCAGCACGGCCAGGGCTACCTCGGCACGATCACGATGACGCTGACCGCGCCGGCCTCCGGCCAGATCACCAGCCGGAGCGACAGCACCACCCTCGTGGACAGCAGCTTCAACATCGACGCGACCATCACGATCCCCAGTGCGTTCGGCACGCCGACAGTGCTGCACACCTCGGTCCCGATCAACTTCCTGGCCAAGGAGCTCAGCCAGTTCCCGGGCTTCGGCGGGAACTACGCCCACAACGGGACGACCCAGCCGATCTCGCTGCTGGATTCGAACAACCAGGAGCAGGGGACGCTCATCTTCGGCAACCTGGCACCGATGCCGGGGTATGACTTCGCCAACTTCGCCGCAGCGACCATCCAGGGCACGGCGACCATCAAGAACTCCGACGGCACCAGCACCGCGCTGGCCAATCAGCCGATCGTCTTCCAGAAGGTGGCCGAGGTCGCCGGGCCGACCGGCGAGGGCGGTTCGGATTCGGGCGAGGGCTCGGGCTCGGGAGGTAGCGGAGGCAACGGCGGCAGCAACGGCTCTGGTGGCCCGCCGGCCGGCATGGGCCCCGCGCCGACCACGCCCGTCACGGTCTACACCGCCGCCAACGGCAACTTCTCGTTCACCGGCCTCGGACCGGGCAGTTACACGGTCAAGGAGCCCAACGGCGCACCGCTGTCGCTCGCCCCGGCCAACAATACGGGCCTGGGATCCGACGGCGAGACCTATACCATCTCCGCGCTCCAGAGCGGCTCGACCGCGACTTACAACTTCGTCAACACGTTCGACACGACGAATGTGCTCAACGAGAGCACGGCCCCGCCCTCCTACGGCACGGCCACGCAGACGATCATCCCCGGCCTCAACATCGGCGGCACCGCGTATGCCAACAACGGCGGCCCGTCGTACGTCAACGACGGCGTGACGTTCGGCTCGACCCTGTTCCCCGGGGCGACCGAGGTCCCGCTGACGATCACCGTGGTCGTGCCACAGGGCGACACCGC
The DNA here is from genome assembly GCA_027452145.1 of Planctomycetales bacterium. Lineage (GTDB taxonomy): Bacteria > Planctomycetota > Planctomycetia > Isosphaerales > Isosphaeraceae > JAKAUH01. The sequence goes on along the minus strand of DAIDHB010000242.1, from coordinate 7,744 downwards.
CTACCTCAGCGGCTGGCTCGACGCCGTGCACAACGGGAGCTTCGGCGACACCGGCGGCTCCAACCCTAGCGACCTGATCCAGTACAACACTGGCACCAGCTCGAGCCCGAGTTATGCGTCTCTGGATAACTACGTGATCACGGCCGGCGTGCACACGCTGACCTTCAACATCCAGGTGCCCTCGGACGCCGTCGCCGCGGCGACGTTTGCCCGGTTCCGGCTCACCGACGCGACCGCCATGAACACCGGCCCGACGGGCACCGGCGGCAACGGCGAGGTCGAGGACATCCCGGTCACGATCTACGACCAGGCGCAGCTCGCCACCATCACCGGCCAGACGTTCGAGGACACCAACGGCACCGGCGTGATTGCGACCGGCAACACGGGCCAGGACAACTGGATCGTCTCGCTGGTGAACCTCGACACCGGCCAGACGGTCGCCACCCAGACCTCCGCCCCGCAGGACACCACGCTGAACGGGCAGCCCGTTTCCGAGCACGGCATCTACGAGTTCCTCAATGTCGTCCCGGGCCACTACCAGGTGATCGCGACGCCGCCGGCGATCACGGGTCTTCCCACGCCCATCGTCACCGCGCCGGCCTCCTCCGAGGGCGCGACGTCCTACCAGCTCAACGTGCAGGCGGGCCAGCACTACGGGGCGATCCCCTCGGGCACGACCATCCCGACGTCGGCAGGGCTGGGCAATGTGACGCAACCTAACGACACGCTGCTCACCCTGGCGCAGTTCATGATCGTCCAGGGCTCCGGCGGCCACGGCGGCTCGGGGAGCACCGGCGGCTCGGGCGGCTCGGGGAGCACCGGCGCCGGCAGCACCAGCCAGCCGATCCGGATCTCGGTCATCGGCGACATGAAGGTCGCTTACAACGGGGTTAACTCGAGCGGCCTCCTCCAGTCCGCGATCGAGACGATGACGCTCACCGGGCTGGCCGTCTCGCAAAGCGAGGAAGGCGGGCCGGCCTCGGTCCTCGGGCCGGTGACCGTCACCCTGGGCATGTTCGACTCCACCGGCACGATTGGCCCGAGCTCATCGGGCGAGACGACCGGCGACGTCGCGTCCTACGCGATGTACATCAAGCTCGACCTCTCCGCGTTCCACTACGGCGTGATGGTCAATACCCGGCCGCTGAACGTCAGCGGCACGGTCACGCAGATCCCGTTCTATGACACGATCCTCAAGCGCAGCGGCGGCGGCTCGCCGATCCCGCTCCGCGACGAGTCGAACGGGACCGAGCCCCTCCAGTTGGTCTCCGCCACGTTCACAACCATGTACGGGCTGGACCAGGGAGGCTTCTACCCCGGCACCATCGGCGGCACCGTCTACAAGGATACCAATGGCAACAACCAGGTCGACACGGGCGAGGGCGGGCTGGCCGGCGCCACGGTCATGGTGACGCAGGTCTCCACCGAGGGACCGAGCTCCGAAGAGGGGGGCGGCGAAGGCAGCGGCAACGGCGGGAACGGCAGTGGCGGCTCCGGCAGCGGCGAAAGCACCCCTCCGCCGGTCTACATCACGCAGACCGACGCCCAGGGCAACTGGAGCATCACCAACCTCGGCCCCGGCACCTACACCGTGACCGAGGTCCCGCCCCACGCGTACGGGATCAGTGGGGCGGTTTCCACGATTACCACCGTGCCGCTGACCAGCCGCGGACAGCTCGCCGGCAACAACTTCCTCAACTACCCGATCAACCAACGCCCGGTGATCGCCGGCCCCGGCGGCATCAAGGGCATGGAGGACCACAACCTGCCGTTCTCCCCCGGCGCGGGCAACGGCATCTCGATCTCCGACGAGGATGCCGGCACCAACCCGGTGCAGGTCTCGCTCTCCACGCCCGACGGGACGCTGAACCTCCCCGAGACCACCGGCCTGACCCTCACCCAGGGCGGCGCCACCGGCAGCAGCACGATCGTCGCCACCGGCACGATCGACGCCATCAACGCGGCCCTGGCGGGGCTCACTCTCAGCCCGACGGCCCACTTCAACGGGTCGGGCAGCCTGACGATCAGCGTCGACGACATGGGCAACAGCGGCGTCGGCGGCCCGCAGACCGCCACAACGACCATCCCGCTCGACATCACCGCGGTCGCCGATGCCCCCACGCTCAACGTGGGTAACGCCCACGGCTCGGCGAGCAACCAGATCCCTCTGGGGATCAGCGTCGCCCGCGGCAACGGGGCGAACTCCGAGACCCTCATGGTGATGGTCTCCGGCGTGCCGGCCGGGGCCGTGCTGACGGGCGGGACCGACCTGGGGAACGGCCAGTGGCAGCTCACGCCCCAGCAGCTCACCGGGCTGGCGATCGTCTCGCCGAATAGCGGCACCTACCCGCTGACCGTCACCGCGACGGCCACCGAGCCGTCCAACGGCAGCACGGCCACGACCGTCCTGCCGCTCTCCGTCACGGTCGACAACGTCATCCCCCAGATCTACTCCGCGGGCGACCAGAAGGCCACCGTGGGCGACCCGACGGCGATCAACCTGGGGAGCTTCTATGATACCCCGACCGACGGCGCCTGGAACGTGAAGGTCAACTGGGGTGACACCACCTCCGCGGCCTTCACCGAGGCCGCGACCGGCCAGCTCGGCACCGTTCCGCATACCTACGCCCAGAGCGGTCGCTTCACGGTGACCGTGACCGTCCAGGACAAGAACGGCGGCGCCAGCAGCAGTCAGTTCCTGGTCACCGTCGGACCCACCGAGGTGGCGCAGGTCGCGATCGGCAACGGCACCGCGCAGCGGTCGATGATCCGGAGCCTGACGGTCACCTTCAGCGGGCCGGTCAACATCCTGCCCGGCGCCTTCACGCTCCGCGACAAGCAGGGGCGGACGGTCAAGCTCAACGTCGCGACGTCCCTGGTCAACGGCCAGACGGTCGCCACGCTGACCTTCAAGGGCCAGCGGATCGTCGGCGGCTCGCTGTGGGATGGCACGTTCACCCTCAGCATCGACGGCAGCCACATCCTCGACGCCACGACCGGCCAGGCGACCGACGCGGCCATCAACGGCCTGGCGGGCAGCCAGGCGAAGGTCCAGTTCCGCCGCCGCTTCGGCGACATCAACGGCGACGGCGTGGTGACCTCTTACGACATGCAGCAGTTCCGCAAGGCGCTCAACAGCCGGGCGGGACAGTCGAGGTACGTCTCCTCGTTCGATTACAACAGCAACAACCTGATCGCTGGCGGCGACCTGCTCCAGATCCGCCAGCGGCTCCAGGACTACCTCCGGACCCAGGATCAGATCAAGAAGCAGGACCGGCTGAACACGAAGTGACGCTGGTCAATCCCTCGACCGACCGCGGGGCCGCAACATGTGGCCCCGCGGCGGTCCTTTTTTTTGGGACGCCGCCGCTCGCGGCCGCGTCGCACGAGGTCCGCCCATTCGTCCAGGACGGTCGATCGGCCAGGATCCATCTCCGGCAGCCCGCCGCCAGGGGCACCGCATCTTCCGGGATCCTTCGTCGTGAGGGAACCTTACCGGAACGACTTCCTCTCAGAAGCGCCACCGAGTTGCCGGCGCCATCGCCGGGCGAGGCCACGCCGATTCTCGACGGCGTCGCGATGGCCCCACACATTGCTGTCGTCCGCCACATATATTAGTGATAGTCATAATCTTTAATAACACATACATCCGAAGAACTGGATATTTTTCCCCGCCAGGGTCTTTACAATCAATTCGGGAGCGAATAGTATCAATCTCGGAGATTGGCTTACGACGGGCCACTCCAGAGGGGTCTTTCCTCCCGCTCTCGCGTTGGTCAGCTCACCACGCGGCTTCCCCTCTTCCCATCCCCCTCTCTGTCAAAGATGGGATGGCTCTCACGGCAACGAACGCTGTGAAGAACATGGGTATGGTGCCCGGGAACGTCACATTCATCCTGATGCACCGAGAGTGATTCCACGCCGCCGGTTTCGCACCCGTACCACGGGATCCGCTGATCGATCGGGATCCCGGTTCGGGACCGGCCGGAGGAGCTGCGGGGTTGTCGATCGACACGCCCGGGTAGCGTCCGTCCGCGCCGCGAGCGACGAGGCTGCGGCCTGTGGAGTCGCAAGGAGAAAACACCATGTCCTTCACAACGAAGATCGAATCGGGTCGGCCGGAGATTCAGACGAACCCGCGGATGTCCGGCCCGCGTCGGACCAGGACGTCGCGCCGGCGGAGACACCTCCGCACCGGCATGGATATCCTGGAGACGCGCTCGCTGCTGTCCACCATCGTCGGCCAGGTCTACAACGACGCCACCGGCACCGGGCTTCGCGCCCAGGGCGACACCGGCATCTCCGGGGTGACCGTTGAGCTCGACCAGTTCAACCCCAGCACGGGCGCCGCGACGCAACTGATCACGACCACGACGAATGACAGCGGTCTCTACCAGTTCACCAACCTGCCAGCCGGCAGCTACCTGGTCAAGGAGCCGTCGGGCACCGGCACGTTCCAGACGGCCCCCACGGCCGAGGAGACCCCGCAATCTTACCTGGTTCAGTTCACCACGAATAACCAGACCGCCGGCGGGACGCTCACAACAAACGTGACGAACAGCACCAGCAACTGGCTGGCCTCGCTGGCGCCGACGCCGACGAACGCGCCCTACACCTTCCCCCTGGCCGGCGACTTCATGCTCCAGCTCGGGCCCAACGGCACGGCACCCACTCGCGTCTTCCTCTCCGGCCAGGCCTCCGTCGCGACCGGCACACCGCAAGTCACGACCTCGACCTCCGGCGACGGCACGACCACCCAGGACGTGACCGTCAACACGACGATGACCAGCCTGCAACTGATCGGCACCGTCTCCAGCGACCAGCACGGCCAGGGCTACCTCGGCACGATCACGGTGACGCTGACCGCGCCGGCCTCCGGCCAGATCACCAGCCGGAGCGATAGCACCACGCTCGTGGACAGCAGCTTCAACATCGACGCGACCATCACGATCCCCAGCGCGTTCGGCACGCCGACCGTGCTCCACACCTCGGTCCCGATCAACTTCCAGGCCAAGGAGCTCAGCCAGTTCCCGGGCTTCGGCGGGAACTACGCCCACAACGGGACGAGTCAGCCGACCCCCCTGCTGGATTCGAACAACCAGGAGCAGGGGACGCTCATTTTCGGCAACCTGGCGCCGATGCCGGGATACGACTTCGCCAACTTCGCCGCGGCGACCGTCCAGGGCACGGCCACCATCAAGGGCACCAACACGCCGCTGGCCAATCAGCCGATCATCTTCCAGAAGGTGGCCGAGGTCGCCGGGCCGACCGGCGAGGGCGGCGGCGAGGATTCGGGTGGGGACTCGGGCGAGGGTGGCTCCGGCGGCTCCGGTGGGTCCGGCGGCTCCGGCGGCTCCGGCGGCCCGCCGGCCGGTCTGGGCCCCGCGCCCACCCAGCCGGTCACGGTCTACACCGACGCCAACGGCAACTTCTCGTTCACCGGCCTCGGGCCGGGCAGCTACACCCTCAAGGAGCCCAACGGCACGCCGCTGTCGCTCGCCGCGGGCGATAACACGGGCCTGGACTCCGACGGCGAGACCTACACCATCTCCGCGCTTCAGAGCGGCGCGACCGCGACCTACAACTTCGTCAACACCTTCGACACGACGAATGTGCTCAACCAGGGCACGGCCCCGGCCTCCTACGGCACGGCCACGCAGACGATCATCCCTAACCTCAAGATCGGCGGCACCGCGTACGCCAACGGCAACGGCGGCCCGACGTACATCAACGACGGCGTGTCGTTCGGCTCGGCACTGACCCCCGGTGCGACCGTCCCGCTGACGATCACCGTGGTCGTGCCGCAGGGCAAGTCCGGCTACCTCAGCGGCTGGCTCGACGCCGCGGATAGCGGGTCGTTCTCCTCCGGCAACCTGATCCAGTACGACACGAGCACGAGCACGACCACAAGCTCCGCGTCCCTGGACAACTACCCGCTCGAACCCGGCATCCACACGCTGACCTTCAACGTCCAGGTCCCCTCGGACGCCTCCTTCGGGTCGACGTACGCCCGGTTCCGGCTCACCGACGTGGCCAATGGCCCGACAGGCGCCGCCGGAGACGGCGAGGCCGAGGACATCCCGGTCACGATCTACGACCCCACGAAGCTCGCCACCATCACCGGCCAGACGTTCGAGGACACCAACGGCACCGGCGTGATCGCGACTGGCAACACGGGCCAGGACGGCTGGATGGTCTCGCTGGTGAACCTCGACACCGGCCAGACGGTCGCCACCCAGACCTCCGCCCCGCAGGACACCACGCTGAACGGACAGCCCGTCAGCGAGCACGGGATCTACCAGTTCATAAACGTCACCCCGGGCCACTACCAGGTGGTCGCGACGCCGCCGGCGATCACGGGTCTCCCCACGCCCATCATCACCGCCCCGAGCTCCGACGAGAGCGGGACGTCCTACCAGCTCAACGTGCAGGCGGGCCAGCACTACGGGGCGATTCCCTCGGGCACGACCGTCCCGACGTCGGCAGGGTTGAGCGATCTCCAGCCGGATACCGACACGCTCTTCACCCTGGGCCAGTTCATGCTCATGAAGACCTCCGGCGGATCGGGGGGTACCGGCGGATCGGGGGGCACCGGCGGATCAGGGGGCACCGGCGGGACCGATACCAGCCAGCCGATCCGGATCTCGGTCCTCGGCAACATGAGCGTCTCCCACGCTACGAGCAATTCGAGCGGCCAGTTGCCTTCCACGATCGAGACGATGACGCTCACCGGGCTGGCCGTCTCCCAGAGTGAGGAAGGCGGCCCGGTCACGGTCCTCGGTCCAGTCACCGTTACCCTGGGCATGAACAGCTCCACCGGCGCCATTGGCCCGAACCTCTCGGGCTCCGGCGGCTCAAGCTCCAACGGCTCAGGCTCGGGCGAGGAGGGCTCCGGCGACTCGAGCGATAGCTCGGGCGAGACGTCGGAAGTCACCGCGGCCTACGCGATGTATCTCAGCATCGACCTCTCCGCGTTCCACTACGGCGTGGTGACCAACACCGTGCCGCTGAACGTTAGCGGCGCGGTCTCGCAGATTCCGTTCCTCGACACGATCCTCCAGCGCAGCGGTGGCGGCTCGCCGATCCCGCTCTACGCGTCCGACGGCTCCTCGCCGCTCCAGCTTGTCACGGCCTCGTTCACGACCATGTCCGGCCTGAACGATGGGAGCTTCTACCCCGGCACCATCGGCGGCACCGTCTACAAGGATACCAACGGCAACAATCAGGTCGACACGGGCGAGGGCGGGCTGGCCGGCGCCACGGTTATGGTGACGCAGGTCTCCACCGAGGGACCGAGTGGCGAGGAGGGCGGAGGTAGCGGCAGCGGCAGCGGAGGCAGTGGAGGCAGCGGCAGCGGAGGCGGCGGACAGGGTAGCGGCGGGCAGGGCGGCTCCGGCGGCGGCGAAAGCACCCCTCCGCCGGTCTACATCACGCAGACCGACGCCCAGGGCAACTGGAGCATCACCAACCTCGGCCCCGGCACCTACACCGTGACCGAGATCCCGCCCCAGCACTTCGGGCTCAGCGGAGGAAGCACCTCCAGCACCCCAGTGACGATGACCAGCCGCGGCCAGGCCGCCGGCAACAACTTCCTCAACTACCCGATCAACCAACGCCCGGTGATCGCCGGCCCCGGCGGCATCATGGGCATGGAGGACCACAACCTGCCGTTCTCCCCCGGCGCGGGCAACGGCATCTCGATCTCCGACGAGGATGCCGGCACCAACCCGGTGCAGGTCTCGCT
>DAIDHB010000241.1 GCA_027452145.1 Planctomycetales bacterium | reverse complement strand
TGATGGGTCGGATGGGGCAGGAGCGGATCGATCCACTTCCAGAGACGAGGGTCGATTTCATAGCGTCGCATGGTGGGCCTCCCTTCGGAAACCTCCCACCTTCATAATAACTGAAAAACCGTTTCTCAGACAGAGCCTAGTGTGCGAAAGTCTGGCCATGACCGTCGTCGTGCGGCTTGCCGTCCTGTGGCCGGCCATTCACCTCGCCGTCGGGTCCGCCGAGCTCATCGACCTCCCGGGGACTTGCCGCGGCGCGGCGATCGCTGACCCACTGGATGACGTAGTAGAACACCGGGGTCAGGAAGATGCCGAACAGCGTGACGCCCAGCATGCCGCTGAACACGGCCGTGCCGAGGGTCTGCCGCATCTCGGCACCGGCACCCACCGAAATCATCAGCGGCACCACGCCGAGGATGAACGCGAACGACGTCATCATGATCGGCCGAAGCCGCAGCTCGCAGGCCTCCAGGGTGGCGGACCGCGCCGTCGAGCCCGCCTCGCGCTGCGACTTGGCGAACTCGACGATCAGGATCGCGTTCTTGCACGCCAGGCCCACGAGCACGATGAAGCCGACCTGCGTGAAGATGTTGATGTCCATCTTCGCCAGGTTCACCCCGACGATCGAGCAGAGCAAGCACATCGGCACGACCAGGATGACCGCCAGGGGAAGCGACCAGCTCTCGTACTGCGCCGCCAGCACCAGGAATACGAGGATGACCGCCAGGGTGAAGGCGAACATCGCGGTGTTGCCCGTCCGGAGCTGCAACAGCGCCAGCTCGGTCCACTGCGACCGCATCGCCTGCGGCAACTCCTGGTTCACCAGGTCCTCCATGGCCGTGATCGCCTGGCCCGAGCTGGTCCCCGGCGCGGGGTTCAGATTGATCGTGGCCGAGGGGTACATGTTGTACCGGATGATCATCACCGGGCCGCTGACGTCCTTGACCGACGCCAGGCTGCCGATGGGCACCATGCCGCCGCGAGCGTTGCGCACCCGCAGCGCCGTCAGGTCGGCGATCTGCTTGCGGAAGTTCGCCTCGCCCTGGACGTTCACCTGCCAGGTCCGGCCGAAGAGGTTGAAGTCGTTGACGTACAGCGAGCCGAGGTACACCTGCAACGTGTTGAACAGCTCGGCGATCGAGACGCCGGCGAGCTTGGCGCGGTCGCGGTCGACCTCGAGCGACAGCCAGGGCGTGTTGGCGCGGAAGCTGGTGAACAGCCCGGCGAGGGTACTGGCAAAAGGGGCCTCGTTCGACGCCGTGACGATCCGGTTGGCGACCGACTCGATCTCCTGCGAGCCCAGGTCGCCTCGATCCTCGATGACCATCTTGAAGCCGCCCGCGGTCCCCAGGCCGTCGACCGGCGGGGCCTCGAAGACGTTCACCAGGCCGTCGCGGATCTCGTCCTGGAGCGCCGCCTTGAGCCGCTCGGCGATCACGGGGCCGCTCAGTCCCTCGCCGGCCCTGTGGTGGAACTCGTCGAGCATGATGTACATCGCGCCGAAGTTCGGGGCATTCGCGTTCATCAGGATCGACTGGCCGGCGATCGCCAGCGTGTGCGCGACCCCGGGCTCCTTGAGCGCCAGCCGCTCGACGGACGCCATCACCTTCTGGGTCCGCTCGAGTGACGAGGAGTCGGGCAGCAGCACGTTGACCAGGAGGTAGCCTTTATCCTGCGAGGGTATGAAGCCGGTCGGGGTGCGAGTCATACCATAGTAGGTCAGGCCGAGCAGGCCGCCGTACACCAGCACCGCCACAACACTGATCCGCAGTAGCCCTCCAACAACGCGCGTGTAAAGGCCAGTAGCGATATCGAAACTGGTGTTGAAATAACCCTGAGCCCGAGACCCCACGAGCCAGCCGACCAATCCGCCGATTGCGAGCCCGACAAACGGCGCACTATCCGGCGGTAGGGCCGAAACGAGGGACGCATACAACTGGAATGCCGACTCGATCCAACGCGCCGCGAGCGACGGAATCCATGCCGGCAGGTGGGTTGAGGCGAGTTCCGGCCGAAGCCACGTATAGCCGAGCCAGCAGCCGAGCACTTCAAACGCCGACGCCGACTGTCCCCCTTTCTGACGCGGCTTCAAAAGCAGGGCCGCCAGCGCCGGGCTGAGCGTCAGCGAGTTGAACGCCGAGATGATCGTCGATGTGGCGATCGTCAGCGCGAACTGCTTGTAGAATTGCCCCGAGATGCCCGTGATGAACGCACAGGGGACGAACACGGCCGTCAGCACCAGCCCGACCGCGATCACCGGCGCCGAGACCTGGCTCATCGCCGTGATCGTCGCCTCGCGGGGCGCGAGCCCGTGCTCGATGTGATGCTCGACGGCCTCGACGACGACGATGGCGTCGTCGACCACGATCCCGATCGCCAGCACCAGCCCGAAGAGCGTCAGGTTGTTCAAGCTGAAGCCCAGCGCGGCCATCACGGCGAACGTCCCGACGATGGCGACCGGCACGGCCACCAGCGGGATGATCGCCGACCGCCAGTTCTGAAGGAACAGCAGCACAACGAACGCCACCAGGATGACTGCGTCCCGCAGGGTCTTGAAGACCTCGTTGACCGACTCGGTGATGAACGGCGTGGTGTCGTAGGCGATCTCGTAATCGACGCCTTCGGGGAAGCGGTCCTTCAGCTCGCGCATCTTGTCGCGGACCGCCTCGGCCGTCTCGAGGGCATTCGAGCCGGGCCGCTGGTAGACCGACAGTGCCACGGTCGGCTCGCCGTCGAGCGTGCAGGCCTGGTCGTAGCCCTGCGCGCCCAGCTCGATCCGGCCGACGTCGCGGAGCCGGACGACCCCCCCCTGCGCGTCGGTCTTGAGGATCATCTCGGCGAACTGCTCGGGGTCCTTCAGCCGGCCGAGGGTCGTGATCGGGAACTGGAACGCCTGACCATTCGGGACCGGCGGCTGGCCGAGCTGGCCGGCGGCCACCTGGATGTTCTGCTCGCCGATCGCATTCACGACGTCCGAGCTCGACAGGCCGCGGAACGACATCTTCTCGGGGTCCAGCCAGACCCGCATGCTGTAGTTGCGCTGGCCGATGTACGTGATGTCGCCGACGCCGTCCAGCCGCGACAGCTCGTCGCGAAGCTGGATCGTCGCGTAGTTGCTCAGGTACAGATTGTCGCGGGTGTTCGCCGACCTCGGCACGGCCTGCCCGGTGATCGAGCAGACCTCCTCGATCACACGCTTCTTGTCGGGCCGATTCGGCTCACGCGGGGGCCACATGTCCTTGAGGCTCTTGCGCAGCTCCTGGATCTCTCGCGACTTCCCCGGCAGCTCGGACTCGTCGGCGTCGAACCACTTCCCGTCGCGATCGAAAACGCGAAAGTGCAGCCGGTTGTCCACCTCGGCGACGACGACCTTCGCCTTGCCCTCGGCCGGGAGCTCGCTCGTGTTCCTCGCGGCGGGAATCAGCTCGAGCTCACACGCCGGCGAGAAGACGTTCACGATCATCAGGATGCTCGGCGACTTCTTCTTCACCGCCACGCCGCGGCGCTTGACCAGGTCCGGTAGGATCGGCTCGGCGAGCGACTCGCGGTTCTGCACCAGCACCTGGGCCATGTTCAGGTCGACGTTGACGTCCGGCCGGAACGTCACGGTCAGCGTGTACGTGCCGTCGTTGGTGCACTGCGACGACATGTACATCATGTTCTCGACGCCGTTGACCTGCTGCTCGATCGGCGCGGCGACGGTGTCGGCGACGACCTGGGCGTTGGCGCCGGGATAGTACGCGGAGACCTCGACCGTCGGCGGCGTGATGTCGGGATACTGCGCCACCGGCAGCGTGAACAGGCTGATCGCGCCCGCCAGGGTGATCACGATTGAGAGCACCGAGGCGAAGATGGGGCGATCGATGAAGAAGCGCGAGAACACGGGACCGTCACTCCTGTTCAACGAGCTCGAGCGATTCGGATTCGGATTCGGACCTGGGAGCCGCCGGCGCCTGCCGGGCATCCGCCTCGGATGTGCGACGAGGGGCAAGGGCAGGGGCCGGCCCGGTCGCGCCGGCCGTCGGCGACGACCGCCACGAGCGGATGGCGTAGACCAAAAGCATCGGCGGGAAGACCAGCGAGATCAGGCCCAGAAGGATGAACCGGCCGGTCGTCCGCACGCCGCGCGAGGCGAAGAGGCTCGACTCGCTCACGCTGTCGATCAGGTAGAAGAACACGGGCGTGAGCAGGATGCCGAAGATCGTCACGCCCAGCATGCCGCTGAAGACCGCCATGCCCAGCGACCGCCGCATCTCGGCCCCGGCGCCGTGGGCGAAGAGCAGGGGCAGCACACCCAGGATGAACGCGATCGACGTCATGATGATCGGCCGGAGCCGCAGCCGGCACGCCTGGAGCGTCGCCTCGCGGATCGGCTTCCCTGATCGCCGGATCACCTTGGCGAACTCGACGATCAGGATCGCGTTCTTGCTCGCCAGGCCCACCAGCACCACCAGGCCGATCTGGGTGAAGATATTGATATCCATGCCGGCCGCGTTGACGCCCACCAGCGCACCCAGGATGCACAGGGGCACCGACAGGATCACCGCCAGCGGCATCGACCAGCTCTCGAACTGCGCCGCCAGCACCAGGAAGACCATCACGATCGAGAAGGCGAACACGATCATCGCCGTGTCGCCGGCCTCGAGCTCCAGGTACGCCAGCTCGGTCCACTCGAACGACATCGACTTGGGCAGCTCCGATCGGGCGAGTTCCTGCATGACCTCGATCGCGCGCCCCGAGCTGACCCCCGGCCGGGCGTTGCCGTTGATCGACGCCGCCGGGTACATGTTGTACCGCGTCAGTACCAGCGGCCCGTTGATCATCCTCACGTCGGCCACCGCGCCGATCGGGACCATCGTCCCGCCCGAGTTCCGCACGCGGAGCCGCCGGATGTCCTCGAGCTGGTCGCGGTACTTCGCCTGCGCCTGTACGATCACCTGCCAGGTCCGGCCGAACAGGTTGAAGTCGTTGACATACAGCGATCCCAGGTACACCTGGAGGGTCTGGAAGACGTCCTGGAGCTTGACCCCCTTGAGCATCAGGGCCGTCCGGTTGACGTCGAGGAACACCTGGGGCACATTGGCCCGGAACACCGACGTGTTCCCCCCCGGCACCAGCTCGGGCTGC
>DAIDHB010000240.1 GCA_027452145.1 Planctomycetales bacterium | reverse complement strand
TGACGATCCCGCCGGCCGGCGAGGAGGCGTGATGGGCGGGTCATTCGCCAGGAGGAAGCGGCACCGGCCGCGGAGGCGGCGGCGCTATCGCGGGAACGGGCTGGGGCCGAGGCGGGGCTCGTTCCAGGCGTTCGGGCTGCGATACTTCTACGACCTGTTCGTGCCCCGGGGCCGCGGCCGCCGGCTGTTCTTCAACGAGCTGTGCGGCGTGATGGCGCTCGGGTCCGGGCTGGTCGGGGCGATCTTCGGCTGGGGGATCGCCGGGGTGCTCGGGGTGATCCCGGGCTTCGGCCTGGGGATGGTGCTCGGGGCGCGCCACCTCGGCAGTAGGGGATACTACCGGGCCTGAACCCGATCGACAGTCGTCCGGGCCGGCCACGGCGACGCCGTGGCCGGCACCCTCTTGATTTCTTAGCCCTCCGGTGATCGTGGTCGCTGAGGGTGATTTCGACTACGACCAGGACCCGACCCGGCCGCCTTTGCGTTCCGCCAACGGCGATGAGGCTCCAGCGACGGCGTCCGGCATTCCCCCTGTTCCGCCTCAGGTACTGGTCAGTCCGGCGAGGTCGGATCGACGATGGACCCTCGGTTAGTCCCTTGCTGCGTTGGAAGCGCCGTGGGTACGCGTTCCCGGGCCGGGTGTACGTGTTGATCAGGGGCGAAAGGAGGCGGCAGACTCCAAGCCCTTGTCCAGCTCTTGCGGGGGAAACTGGGCCTCGCGATGCCGTTCCCGGCCGGACCCGCAGGCGCCGGCCGGTTCTGGTATTGCGGTCCGTCAACTTGATCACAGCACCAACTTGCCGTTCTTGACGGTCAAGGACTTCAGGTTGACCTGCATCTGGGTGAGGTTGACCAGATCCTCGGGTGTCGTCTGATCGAACAGGTCGGAGGTGCTCAGCGGTGAAACACCCTGGCTGAAGATCGCGTCGATTACGGCCTCGTCGGGTGTATCGTTGGCCTGGTCGTACATCGCGTGGTTCGAGCCATTCTTCCCGGCGTTGATCGCCCCGACGGCAGCGACGATCCCCCTGTTATCATCGACGGTCAGCGTGGTGCCGTAGGTCGTGCTGCCGATCGACCCACCCGCGACGAGGGCGCTGTCGCCGTCGAGCGACCCGTGGATCGTCAGGTTGCCGAGGACCGAGCCCTGCACCGCGATGCGGCCATCGTGCATGCCGCCGTTGAGGGTGACATCGCCGATGACGTCGCCCAGTACGATCATCTGGCCGCTGAACGGTCCGTTGGAGAGGACGCTCGGCGACGAGCCGCTGTTGATGCGTACCACCTGGCCGCTCGGGTACGTCAAGGTCGTGCCGACGTTGCCCTGCACGGCGATCACGCCCGAGATGCCGCCGTCCGAGACGACTCGGCTGAGGAGGTTGCCGCGGCTGATGATCCGGCCGCTCAGACTCGAGCCGAAGGAACGGACGATCGTCGAGGTGAGGACCGGGGTCGTGCCGGCCGTATTGACGTAGACCCGGCCGAGGTCGGCGGGCACTTGCGAGGTCTGGCCAGTGATGGGGTCGGTCCGGACTCCGGTCGTCTGGATGGTGCCCGTGATCGAGCCGCCCTGGGGGATGATCGAGCCGAAGATGCTCGGGGCCGTCACATTCGAGCTCAGCGTGCCCTGGAGCAGCAGGTCGCCCAGCGGCCCGGTGCTGGTGATCGTGCTGGCCGAGGCGAATGGCAACGCCGTCTGGATCGAGCCGCCGTCGCCGTGCAGATCGATCGACTGCACGACCGAGCCCTGCGAATTGCCTCTGCTGCCCGCGGGCGCCGCGAGGGTGACCAGGGCCGTCACCGCGCCGCGGGCCGCGTTGCTCTGGGTCACGACGTTCGCCGTGCCGGAGGCATTCGCGGTGACGACGCTCTGCACCTCCAGGACGATGCCCTGATTGTCGAAGCTGCCGGCGGCGGAGCCGTGGCTGGGGCTCGTGTCCACGAACAACTGGGACTGCTGGGCCGCCAGGTCGGCGAAGGGCACGCGGAAGGTGTCGTTCGCCTGGACCACCAGCGTGCCGGGGGCCAGCGTTTCCTGGGCATCATCGCCGGTGGACTGGGCGCCCGTGATGATGGTGCCGTCCTCCTCGGCGTGCGAGCCGAAGGCCACCGCCTGGATGGTCGCGGCCCGGATGGACGAATTCGGGAGGAAGTCGCGAACGGCGACGCCCGCCAGGTGATCCTGGGGCAGATCCACACCGGCTGGGTAGGAGTCGGAGGCGAAGAACGCCGACGCCGATGCGGTGACGCCGGTCAGGACGTCGCCCTCGACGGCCACGTTGCGGATTCCCGAGACGCCCGAGTTGCCGCTGGCGTCGAGGCGGGCGAGGTTGAACTTCGCGGTGTCGCTGTAGGTCACCAGGCTCAGGTCGAACTGGTCGGCGGCCGTGCTCCCGGTCGCGTTATTCACCTGGATCGTGGCCTGCGGATTGGCCAGGTTGGTGGAGGGGCTGAGACCCTCGACGGCGGGGCTATGCAGACCCTCGTAGAAGTACTGGAAGGTCACTCCGGCGGGCGACACCGCGGGCGTGGGGGCCGGCGGCGAGGCCGGAGTCGGGAACGGCGCCGAGGGCACGGCGGCCTCGATCAGCCGCTGGATGCCGGCTTCCTCGATCCGGGCGACGATCGGCCCGTAACCGCCGTGGACGCCGATCGTGCCGATCTGACCGGCTTCGATCGTCCCCGGCGTGCCGCCGTCCACCGTCAGGTTTCCGAGCGTGCCCAGGATATCGAGCCGTCCCGCCAGGTCGCCGTGGATCGTCATGCTGCCCAGGTTGCCCAGCGTGATCGAGCTGGTGTAACCCAGCGAGCCGCCGAGGTTGAACGTTCCGATCGTCCCGGAGACGATCAGGGTCCCGTCGAGGTCCTTGCCGATCGTCAGCGTGTTGATGTTCCCCAGCGCGGGGTTAACCATGTTCACGGCGGAGATCAACCCGGACTGGGTCAGCGATCCACCGAGATAAAGGGAGTTGATCGTCAGAGTTTCCTCGATGGAGCCCGAGACGTCGCCGGAGACGCTGGCCGTGGTGAGCTCGCCGCCGACGAGCACCCGGCCCGAGAGGTCGTTCACGCCGCCGGTCGTGGCCGTACTGGCGGGTCCGACGTCGAGCGTGGTGATGTTGCCCGAGACCTGGACGAGCCCGGCGATCGAGCCGCCCACGGTCATGGTGCCGATGTCGCCGAGCAGGCCCGTGGGGCTCGTCGGGCTGGCCGGGTCGGAGGTGTTGACCACGTCGAGCACGCCCGAGGCGGTCAGCGATCCGCCGATGGCGATCCAGGCGATGACGCCGGAGTTGTCGGCGGTCATCGAGCCGTTGAAGTTGCCGCCGACGGCGACGGTGGACATCGCGAAGCCCTGCTCGTTGAGAGTGCCGTTGAAATCCGACGCCCAGTTGGCGGCCAGGGTGTCCTTGCCGGCGGAACCGCCGGTGAGATTGGTGGCGGCAGGCAGGTTCTGTCCGGCCGGCACGCTGATGTTGAGCGTGTTGCCCGAGGTGCCGCCGGAGCCCAGCAGCAGGTTCAGCGTGGCGATCGAGGAATAGCTCAGGCTGCCGCCGGGAGCGAAGGCGGTCGAGGCGAACGTTGACGGGGTCAGCGTGCTGGTGCTCGCGGTGGCATCCGCGGCGTCGCTGATGTTGAGCGTGCTGCTGCCCGTGCCGCCGTCGACCGTCAGCAGGCCGGCGATTCCCGAGAGCACGCCCGTGGATGCCGGCGCGGTCGAGGAGACGTTGATGGAGTCATTACCGCCGCCGGCGTTGATGCTCGCCGGTGCGCCGATGGCCCGAAGGTTGACGGTATCCGTGCCCGTCTGGGTATTGACCGTGAGCGGGCTGGAGGTCGCGGTCACGTCCACCGTGTCGCTGCCGGTGCCGCTGTTGACCGTGGACGTCGTGCCCGGGGCCGTGCCGGCGACGGTGAAGGCGTTGCCGCCCGAGCCCATCGCGATGTTCAAGGTGGCCAGCGAGGTGTAATCCACGATGCCACCGAAGGCCGTCGAGCCGAAGGTCGTCGAGGTGAGGGTGCTAGTGCTCGCCGTGCTATCCGCGGTGTCGCTCAGGTTAAGCGTGCTGCTGCCCGTTCCACCATTCACCGTCAGCGTCGCGGCGATACCCGACAGCACACCCGTGGGAGCCGGCGCCGTCGAGGAAACGTTGATCGTGTCGTTGCCGCCACCAGCGTTGATCGTCGCGGGTGCGCCGATGGACTGGACGTTGACGGTGTCCGTACCCGTCTGCGTGTTCACGGTGAGCGGGCTGGAAGTCGCCACCACGTCCACCGAGTCGCTGCCCGTGCCGCTGTTGAGCGTCGTCATCGTGCCCGGCGCCGTGCCGGCGACCGTGAACGTGTTGCCGCCTGAGCCCATCGCGATGTTCAAGGTGGCCAGCGAGGTGTAATCCACGATGCTGCCCGGAGCGAAGGCGGTCGAGGTGAACGCGGTCGGGGTCAGCGTGCTGGTGCTCGCGCTGCTATCGCCGGTGTCGCTGATGTTGAGCGTGCTGCTGCCCGTGCCTCCGTTGACCGACAGCGTCGCAGCGATGCCCGACAGTAGGCCCCCGGGTGCTGGCGCAGTCGAGGAGACGTTGATCACATCGTTGCCTCCACCGGCGTTGATCGCTGCGGGGGCGCCGATGGACTGGACGTTGACCGTGTCGGTGCCCGCCTGCGTGTTGACCGTCAGCGGGCTGGAGGTCGCCTCGATGTTGACGGTATCGCTGCCGGTGCCGCTGTTGATCGTCGTGGTCGCAGCCGGCGCCGTGCCAGCGACCGTGAAGGTGTTGCCGCCCGTGCCCATCGCGATGTTCAACGCGCCCAGCTTGGTGTAAGCCAGGCTCCCGCCCGAGCCGAAGGCCGTCGAGGTGAAGGTCGCCGGGGTCAGCGTGCTGGTGCTCGCGGTGCTGTCGCCTGCATCGCTGATGTTGAGAGTGCCGCTTCCCGTGCCTCCGTTGACCGAGAGCAGGCCGGCGATGCCCGACAGCACGCCCGCGGGTGCTGGCGCGGTCGAGGAGACATTGATCACGTCGTTGCCGCCACCGGCGTTGATGCTGGCCGGTGCGCCGATGGACTGAACGTTGACCGTGTCCGTGCCCGTCTGCGTATTGATCGTAAGCGGGCTGGAGGTCGCCTCGATGTTGACGGTATCGCTGCCGGTGCCGCTGTTGATCGTCGTGGTCGCAGCCGGCGCCGTGCCAGCGACCGTGAAGGTGTTGCCGCCCGTGCCCATCGACACGTTCAACGTGCCCAGCCCGGTGTAATCCACGCCGCCGGCGAGAGCGAAGGCCGTCGAGGTGAGCGTCGCCGGGGTCAGCGTGCTGGTGCTCGCGGTGGTATCCCCGGCGTCGCTGATGTTGAGCGTGCTGCTGCCCGTGCCGCCGTCGACCGACAGCATCGCGGCGATACCCGACAGCACGCCCGCGGATGCCGGCGCGTTCGAGGAGACGTTGATCACGTCGTTCCCGCCACCGGCGTTGACGCTCGCCGGTGCGGCGATCGCCCGCACGTTGATCGTGTCCGTGCCGGTTTGCGTGTTGACGGTGAGCGGGCTGGAAGTCGCCACCACGTCGACCGTGTCGCTGCCCGTGCCGCTGTTGATCGTTGTCGATGCGCCCGGCGCCGTGTTGGTGACGGTGAACGAATTGCCGCCCGAGCCCATCGCGATGTTCAACGCGCCCAGGCCGGTGTAGCCCACACTGCCGCCGGGAGCAAAGGCGGTCGAGCCGAACGTCGTCGCCGTCAGCGTACTGGTGCTCGCGCTGGTGTCGCCCGCGTCGCCGATATTGAGCGTGTTGCCCGTGCCGCCACTAATCGTCAGCGGCGCGGCGATGCCCGACAGCACGCCCGAACCGGCCGGTGCCGGCGCGGTCGAGGAGACGTTGATGATGTCGTTCCCGGCACCGGCGTTGATGCTGGCCGGTGCGCCGATCGCCTGCACGTTGATCGTGTCCGTGCCCGTCTGCGCGTTGACGGTCAGCGGGCTGGAGGTCGCCGTGATGTTGGCCGTGTCCCTGCCGGTCCCCGTGTTGACCGTCGTCGACGCGCCCGGCGCCGTGCCGGCGATCGTGAAGAGGTCGGTGCCGCTGCCGCCGTCGATCGTCAGCGACTGGACGTTCTGGAACGTGATGGGTTCGGGCGTATTGCCCGCCAGCGAGCTGGCGACGGTGATCGTTTCGTTGGAGATAGCGAAGGCGTCGCTTGCACCGTCGCCGACGACCGTGAGCGAGTTCGTGCCCGTGGTGTTCGCGTCGATCGCGACCGGAACGGTCAGCGGGGCGTCGACCTCGTAATGATCGTTCCCGGACTGGCCGAAGATTTCGATTCGGCTCGTGGGGCTAAACGGGCCGAGCACGGACCCATCGACCGTGACCATGGTCTCGCCCAGGGCCGCGCCGGGGCTGACGACGATGTTGTCCGAGCCCGTGGTGCCGCCGATGGCCAGCATCAGGCCGCCGGGCGCCGAGGGATCGGCCTCCAGCTCGGCGACCTGGATGATGGCGGTGCTGTCCGCGACGACGGATGTGCTGTAGAGGCTATCGTTGATCGTGACCGTAACAGTGTATGTCCCCGTGGTGGTGTAGACGTGATCCGTGCTGGATTGGACGGCGAACTCCTGGGTGTTGGCGTTGTAGGCGATGACGCCGGTCGTGCCGGGGGTGCCGTCGCCCCAGTCGATTGTTGCGGTGAACTCGCTCGTGTTGCCGCCGGCCGCTGAGTCGGCGAAGTTGGCGACGACGAGCGGCGACCCGGCCGCGGAGGTGAGGGACTGGCCCTCGACCGCGTTCAGCGTGACGGGGATGGCCGTCAGCCCGTTGACCGTGAGGTGGGTGTTGCCCGCCGGAGCATACGGGTAGAGGGCACCGCCGGTCTTCACCACCAGTGGCGACGTGGAAGTCCCCAGCGTGCCGGTGCCCGCCTTGATCACGGTGGTGCCGGACGTCGTGATCTGGGTACCGGTCCCGGTGCTGAGGATGCTCCCGGGGGCGGTGATGTTCACGTTGCCGCCGGCGGCCACCTGGTTCAGGGTGATGTCCGGGGCGGCGCTCTGGACGGTCACGGAGCCGCCGGCTGTCGCAGTCAGGGCCCCGCCGGACGAGATGAGGACCTGCGCGGCGGGCGAGACCACGACGCCCGCGGAAGTGATGCGGATGTCGCCCGGGGCCGTCGCGTCGGCGAGCGCCTGCTTCTGGGCCGTGGTGAGGTTCCCGGACTGGATGTCGGCCAGAGGGATGGTGATCGACGCAGTGGTCTGGCCGATGCTGCCGCCGGTCACGAGAGTCACGTTGACCCCGGAGATATTCGGGATGGTGAGCCCGACCGGGGTCCCGTCCTGGGGATCGACCGCGACGTCGGCGACCGGGTTCATCAGCTCGCTGGTGGTCCAGCCCGCGTTGCTCTCGAGGTTGGCCGCCTGCTGCGCGGTCGCGACGTACTGGAACGACGGGTCATACGCCTGGAACTCGGGCAGGGTCGGCCAGTCGGGGCTGAAGACCTGGGCGAAGAAGTTGACGAGGGACTGGTACTGCGAGCTGGCGTAGGTCTGGACCTGTGCGGGGGTCACCTGGCCCGGGTCGAATTGAGCGTTGAGGCTTTCGGAGCCGCTCCCGGTCGCGGAGTTCGACAGCACCAGTTCGACGAAGCCGTTCACAGTGACGAGGCCGGTGATCGTGGTCCCGGTCGGGATGCCGGCCCCGCTGATCGGCTGGCCAACCACATCGGAAGGAATCGTGGTAAGGGACGTCACGACGAGGTCCGACTGGCTAGTCAGCCTACCGGTGAAAGTGATCCCCGCGGCGGCCGCCAGCCCGGTGTAGAGGGCCACGGCGCTGGAGTTGAGGGTGAAAACGCCGTTCTGGACGCTACCGTTGCCGAGCAGCCCCCAGTACTCGGCGTAATTCGCGTCAACCGTGTTCTCGAAGGTCGTGACCGCCTGGTTCTGGGCGGCGGTGGGGCTCGTCAGCGAGAGGTTCGACCAGATCTGCTGACTCTGGACGCCGTCGACCTGGGAGAGCCAGGTCGTCCCGGTGCCGTCGACGATCGAGCCCGAGGGGACATCGAGATAGACATTGCCCGAAGTCGAGGCGATCTGGCCGACGTGGAGATCGCCGCTTGCCTGGATCAGGTCGATGTCGTTGAGCGCGGAGGCGCTCACCGTCCCCTGGGCCTGGATCGTCAGCGGTGCGGCCGACGAGCCGATCGCGCCGTCGGACGAGGTGAGCGTGACGTTGGCCCCGGTGACGTTGACGGTTCCGGACGGCAGGCCCGGGGCCGCTCCGATGCTGTCGGTCGCGCCGAGGACGACGTCGCCGTAGCCGCTCGAGCTGTTGCCGGCGGCGACCTGGCCGAGCAGCGCCCCGGAGCCGAGGTTGAGGTACACGCCCTGGCTGCCAGCCTGGACGTTCAGCACACCGCCCGAGGTCAGGCTGACGTCCAGCGGCTGGGCCGAGGTGCCGACGCCCCCGTTCGAGGTCAGCGTCAGGTTATCGCTCGTCAGGGTCGCGGAAGCGGACTGGGTGATGCTGGGCGCGCTGATCGTCGTGCTGCCGGCGGGATTGGCGATGTTCCCGCCCAGGATGACCGGCGTGTCCGAGGTGATGTTGATCGAGGCCTGGGACGGCCCGGAGAAGTCGATGCCGAAAGGGTTGTCCGCCCTGACCGACTCGGTCAGGGTGAGCTCGGCCTGGAGGGCGTAGAGGTAGGTCCAGGGGTCGATGGTCCCCGAGGAGTCACTTTGCGACGGGTTCGTCTGCGCGAAGCCGTAGTGCCCGTCGTGGTAGAAGATCGTCAACGAGGTGGAATTCGTCACGGCCCCGCTGATTGTTTCCTGGAAGGCGGGCAGCCCGGGTGCGACGACCGCCCAGCCGGTCGGCTGGCTGGTGCCGTCGTAGACGCTGCCGTTGGGCGTGGTCAGGTAATACCACGGGTTGTTCGCGGTGAGGCCGTTCACATCGGTCAGGTCGAAGCCCCAGCCGGCGGAGGAGGAACTGCCCGGGTAGAGATTCGGCTGCTGCATGGTCGTCTGCAACTGCCACTCCCAGCGCAGGCCGGCCTCCGGCGTGTAGCTCGTCGAGTTTCCCTGGATCACGGCGGCGGGTGAGCTCTGCTGCAACTGCTGCTCGGTCTCGCCGGCCGTGCCCCGGTACTCGTCGATGATATTGCCCGGCTGGTAGACGTACAGCGTCTGTTCGGTGGCCGCGGGCTGGTTCGTGTCGATGATGTCGACCCCGGTCAGCGACGTCGAGCCCGCCGACTTGCTGGCGGACACGTCGCTGATCACGATCGGGTAGCTCGTCTGGTTGTCGACCGTCACCTGGCCGAGGTCGGAGTTGACGTTGATCTCGCCGAAGGTGCTGGTGCTCATGATCGCGCCATCGAGCGAGATGAAGCCGCCCGAGGCGGCGCTGACCTGGCTGACGACAATCTGCCCGGTGAGCGCGTCGTACTGCGCGGTGATCGGGGTGTCGCCCCCCGAGACCGTGGTCGAGGGGAGCGTGTAGTAACCCGGGGCGTCGCCGGCTGTCGTCGAGTCGAAGCCGGCGGCGTAGAACGCCTGGTCCAGGGCGATGGTGCTGTCCAGGGACGCCGGCAGGCTGAGCGACTCGTTGCCGGACCGGCCGACGTTGATCGGCTCGTTGATGTCGACGTACCTGGCGTTGATGAAGACGCCGTCGGCATTGATCGAACTGCCGGTCCCGATCGTGAAGTTCTCGGGACCGCTGGCCGTCGCCGGCTTCGAGAGCGTCAGCGAGGTCGCGGTGAAGTACGTGTAGAATCCAAAAAACGGGGAAATCGAAAGCGTAATGATCCCGTTCGGGTCCACTTTCTGGATCGTCGCCCCGGTGAGGAAGCCCGGTCCGGTGACCGTGTCCCCGACGGCCAGTCCCGACAGGCCCGAGTAGACGTAAACCTGATCGGATCCCTGCGTCGTCTGGCCCACGAAGCTGGTCGTGCCGACCTGGATGGTCGTCCCGGGCTGGATGCCGGTGCCGGTGATTTCCTCACCGCTGACCAGCCCCTTCGTACTGCTGAGCCCCGAGACCGTCTCCGAGCCGCTCGTGAGCGTACCGTTGACGGTGGGGTAGCCCGCCGCCGTCGTCGTGGGAATCGACTCGACGGGGACCATGGGGAAGATACCCTCGGCGCTGTCCTGCCCGTACCCGTCGTTGGCGCTGCCGGAGATCGTGTAGTAGCTGCCGGCGGGGCTCAACGCCGAGGCCGACGCGTTGGTGTCCTGGGCCCCCGCGCCGTCCAGCCAGGGCGCGTCGGCGCCGAAGAAGACCAGGCTGGAGGCGGAGGCCGGCCAGGAGCCGTAGCCGAAGGAGTCGTACTGGCCGGGATCGAGGGAGTATGGTGTCTCGCCGGCATGGCCGATCAGCGCGGCGGTGAACGACTGGTTATCGGTGTAGGAGCCGCCGCTGTTGTACAGGACGTTGGCCACGTACGCGACGTACACCGCGGCCAGGTCCGAGGGCGTGTTCCCGTTGGTGTAGGGGTCGTAGCCGTTCGGCCAGTAGGCGACCTGGCTCCAGTCGGTGGGCGGGCTGCCGGCGTTGGACGAGAGACCGTCCGGATTGCTCAGCGCGGTGATGCCGTTCGTCGTGGTGATGTTCACCTGGTTGGCGTTCAGGGCGCCTGCCTGGACGAAGGAGCCGTCGGCGACGGTGACCGCGAATTGGCCGCCCTCGTTGTCCATGAAGCCGCTGGGGTCGAGGCTGACGTTGCCCTGGCTGTCCATCGTGGCGGTCGCGAACACGGAGGGCCCGTTGCTGTTCGAGGAGGGGACCGGACTGTTGTACGTCTCCTGGATGTTCACGACGGGGCGTGCATTGGCGCCGGACTGGGTGACGGCGATCGTCGCAGGCGCGGCGGCTCCGCCGTCGAGGAAGACCTGGCCGCCGGGCTCGAACGGGACGTTGATCGAGCTGAGGACGAGGTAGTCGGGGCTGTTGTTGGTGATGTTGATCGTCGGCCCGCCGTAGGCGGCGATGGAGCCGGAGCCCTGGAGCGAGCCGGCGTTGACCGTCACGTCGCCGCCCGCCGCGAACAGCGGGCCGAGCACGATGGCCCCCACGGCTCCGTGGTAGACGGCGTCCTCGAGCGCCGTGACCTCGCCCGGATCGGGGAATGCGCCGGCCGGTGCGTTCGCGATGGTGTTATAGGGGTTGAAGTACGGGTCGTAGCTGGCCGTGAAGGCCGCGAACGACGGGCCGCTGATGAGCGACGAGCTGGGCGCAGTCTGGAGGGAAGTCGTCGCGCCGTTGGCGACCAGGGTGTTGCCGTAGAAGCCGCCGGCGGTCTGGTCGTTGGGGACGGTGATGTCGAGCTGGTGGAAGATGCCGGCGGCGATCGACCCGTCCATGGTCACGCTCGAGGTGGCCAGGGCGGTGGGATTGCTGCTGCCGTCGGTGGTCGGGATGAAGCCGAGCTGGTAGCCGTGGCCGATCCCCTCGGCCGTGGCGCTCGGGGTCGTATTGTCGGCCATCAGGTTGGTATTCTCGCCGCTCTGGATCTGGTCGCCCGCGCCGACGGTCAGCGACGTGTTGCTGGTGACGTTCGAGGTCGCCGACGCCGGAGGGATGGCGACCAGGCCGCGGACGTACGACTGGGCGTCGGCATCGCCCGACATCGGCGAGGTCGGGGGGGCGCCGGGGGTCGGATCGTGACCGGCCGAGAGGTTGATGGTCTGCGCGGCCGTCAGGTTGGTGTCGGGCCCGAGGGTCACGTTCTGGTTCGAGGTCACGGTGGTCTCGGCCGAGCTGGAGGCGACGGCGCCCAGCACGCCCCACGTATGCGCCTCGCTGGTGGTAGCGGCGTTCACCGTCGAATAGGTGCCGATCCCGATGTTCTGGTTGGTCACGAACGTGTCGGGGTTCGCCGCGGTCGAGCTGGTCGTCACGTTGTTGTTCAGCGTGGCCGTGAGCGACGAATCGGTTCCGGCGCCCTCGATCGCGCCGCCGGACGACAGCGAGACCTGATCGTTGGTGTGGAGCACGCTCGAGGCGATCAGGAAGATGCCATCGTTGCTGATGCCCGCGCTGACGGGGTTCTCCACGTCGATGTTGACCGAACCGCCGATGGTGACGTCGGCATTGCCGGTGAGCGTCGTTTCGCTCAGCGCGGCGGTACCGTTGGCGAGGCCGCCCGCCCCGGCGGAGACCGTGCTGCCGCTCGTCGGCAGCTTCTCGGTGAAGGTGTTCTGCGCCGTGATGTTCGCGGCGGAAACGCCCACGATCCTGGTGCCGTCCGCGACGGTCGTGCCGGCCGAGGTGTTATCGTCGTTCTTCGCCAGCGCGCCGCTGGCCCCCGCGAGCGCGGCGTTCACAGAATCCACCTGGGGGGTGAACACGCTGTTGTTGGTGGCGCCGATGACGACGTTGCTGGCCGCGAGGTCTCCGGCGACGGTCGTCGAGACGGTTGATGTGTCGCTGGACTTGCCGACCGAGGCGTCGCCGGCGATGAGGCCGCCGCTGCCGGCCGTGGTCGAGGCGTCGTTCTCGTCGGTCCCGGTCGCCAGGACGCCGAGCGTGCCCGCGACCACCACGTTCGCCCCGGTGCCCAGACTGGCCGAGGTGGTGACGTCGGAGCTAGCGCTGGAGACGTCAGCGCCGATCGCGAGCAGTCCGCCGACCGCCACGCCGGTGGAGTTCGCCGCCTGGAGGCTCTGGTTGGTCGCCTGGATCGAGGCGGCGCCGGCGCGGAGGACCACCGAGCTGCCGGTGCCGGCCTCGACAGTGCCGCCGGCCGTGGCCTGGCTGGAAGTGGCGTTGACGCCGGCCAGGACCCCGCCGGCGCCGGCGGTCGCCGAGGACTGGGCGGTCGGATCGTTATTCGCGTCTTCGTTCCGCGATGCGGAGACGTCGATCGACGCGGCCGAGATCGCATCGCCCTGGCCCAGGTTACTCGACGTCGTTCCGGACGCATTTGCCTGGCTGATGGCCGCGCCGACGCCGACGCTCAGCGCGATCGTGGCCCCGAAGGCCTTGGAGCTGACGTTCGGCGTGTCCTGGGCGGTGACCTGGACGGCGCCAGTGGTGGTGATGGCGGCATTGTTGCCGACCGTCGCCTGCACGTTGGGGCTGGACGACGCATCGGCGAAAACAGCCGTCGCGCCATAGGACCCCGCCGAGACGCCGTACGACTTCGCCGCGACGGTGTCGTTGGCGGCGGCGTTGACGTCGACGCTCCCAACGGTCCCCGTATGGTTCTGGCCGATCTCGGCGGTCGAGCCGATGCTGGCCGACGGGCCGCCGGTGGCGTCGGCGATCGCCACGCCGACGCCGATGACGACGCCCCCGATGTCACCGCCGATGGCCAACGCCGTCAGCGAGCGGTCCGACGACGCCGTCACCTGGACCTGTGCCGCATTCGGGATCGTCACGCCGCTGTTGAGGCTGGCCGACTCGGTGCTGGTGTCCTGGATGTCGACGACCTGGGCTCCGATGGCGACGATCCCGGCCGTGCCCGCGAACGCAGTGCCCCTGGCGGTGTCGCTGACGAGCGCCGCGTTGACGGTGACGTTGCCGGTGGCATTGACGATCGAGTTCCTGTCGATGTACGCCTGCGTGTTCCCCTGGATACTGACGATAGCGACCGAGCCGCCGATGCCGACCACCCCGGCGGCCAGCCCGCCGACCAGGCCGGTGTAGCTGACCTCGCTCTGGGCCAGGACGCTGACGTTGTCCGCAGTGACGGTGACACCCTGGCCGATGAACGCCACGGTGCCCGTCGGAACCGCCGTGCTATTGATCGCGTCGGCGACGGGGTCGCCGACGATCGAGCCGGTGACGCCGGTCTGGTTGCCGCCGACGATCCCGCTGATGTACTGCGTGTTGCCGGCGGCTCCGTTGTTCTTGGAACTGGCCAGGGTGCCGACCATCGACGAGGCGCCGCCCGTCTGGCCCTCGGCGCCTGAGCTCGAGCCGGTGATCCCGCTGACCGGGACTGCCTGGACCGTGCCGTCGCTCGAGTTGCCGTCGGTGTAGCCCGCGCTGTAGGGCACTCCGATCGACCAGACCGAGACCGACCCGACCAGGCCGACGACCCCGACGGCGGCGCCCAGGGCGTAGGTCTGCACGCTGTCGTTGGACAGCGCGTAGACGCCGACGTTGCCCGTGGCGTTGATGCCGGCGTTGTTGCCGATGTAGGCCTGGGTCGAGTTCTTCAGGGAGCCGACGTCGACGCCGCCGGCGATGCCGGCGATGCCCCCGCCCAGGCCGCCGCCGAACGAGAAGTTGCTGGCCTGGTTGACCGCCGCGACGTCGAGGCCCGCGGTGTTGATGCTGGCGTCGTTGCCGACGTAGGCCGTGGTGTCCGAGTTGAACAGCTCGATCGAGACGCCGCCGGCCAGGCCGGCGTACAACCCGGCCGCGCCGGCCGCGGCGACATTGGTGACGTTCTCGCTGGTGGCCGCCTGAACAGACACGCCCTGGAAGCCTGACTGCGTGTCGAAGCCCCCGGTGGTCTTGTTGACGACCCCGTCGTAGATCCCATCGAGGCCCGACCCACCGCCCCGGGCGTCGACCGTGGCGTAATTGCCGATGAAGGCGTTGGTCGTCTTGCCCAGGTCGACGATGCTGACCGCGCCGCCGATCCCCGCGCCGTCGATGCCGATGGCGAGCGAGCCCGTGACCAGGTAGGCCACGGTGGTGTCGGTAGCGTCGACCAGCACGCTGCCGCCGGCGTTGACCTGCGCGCCTGCCCCGGCGCTGGTCGCCGAGTCGCCGATGTTGGCCTGGGTGGTGTCGTTGATGCCGACGTACGCGACCGACCCGCCCCCGGCGGCGGTGCCCGAGACCGCGGCGGCCGCGGCGATCGCCAGCACGTCGCCGCCGGAGTGCGCGACGACCGCGACGTCGCCCAGGGCGGCGACCGAGACGCCGTCGTCGATCGAGGCCGTCGTCGTGTTGTTGACCACCAGCACGACCACCCCCGGCGCGACACTGAGGTCGCCCGAGATCGCCACCGAGCCGGCGATCCCCAGGAACGACGTGTCGTTGCCCGAGGCCACCAGCACCGACTGGTCGGCCGCGGCGCCCGTGTTGTTCGAATTGATCTGGGCACCCGAGCCGATGTAGGCGTCGGTGTGGTTCGTCAGCACGGCGACCGAGCCGCTCAGGTTGACGGCGACCGACCCGGAGGCACCCCCGGTGACGCCGACTCCCTGGAGCGAGTCGGCGTTGACCGCCGTGACCGCCAGTCCGTGGATCGCCTCGGTATCAGGAGTCGCGATCCGCTCCTGGCCCAGCCGCGGGCTGGTCAGGTCGTTATTGCTGGAGTTGGACGAGTTCGTCAGGTTCGCTTTCTCCGAGGGCGGCGCGACCTCGCCCGGGCTGGTGCCGTAGGCCGCGTAGGAGATGGTAAACTGGCCGGTCTCCGCGTTGATCGCGTTGCCCAGGCCCAGCGCGCCGAGCGCGGCCCCGGCTCCGATGAACGCCTCGGTCGTCTTGGTGATCACCGGGACGCTCGCCGCGGCGCCGACGCTCAGGTCGCCCGAGCCCGACAGATTGCCCGACAACAGATCGAGCACGGTCGACTCCGACGCCGCGACCAGGATGCTGCCGCCGGCCTGGACCGTGGTGGCGCCGGCCGTCGGGTTCGAGGGGTCGTCACCGATGAAGGCGCGGGTCGTGATGTTCAGGACGTAAACGCCAGCCGAGCCGACGATCGCGACGTCGCCGCTGGCGCCGATCGCCGCGGTGATCGAGGTGAGGTTGCCCGACGACTTCGCCTGGACCAGCACGTCGCCGTCGGCGGTGACTCCGGCGGTCGCGATGTACGCCTGGGTATTCCTGGTGATCGAGTCCGCGTCGACCCCGGCGCCCAGGCCGGCGTCCGAGCCGGCGGCCAGCGCGCCGGCCGTACTCAGCAGGGTCAGGAAATCGGCAGCCGTGACCATCACGCCCGGGCCAGTTCCCGGCTTGCCGTCGGTCGCGACGACGACCGCCCCCGCACCGATGTCGGCGGTCGTGGTGTCGCTCAGGACATTGACCGCCATCGAGCCGGCGACCCCGACCCCGCCGGAGACGGCGCCTCCCACCGCGACCGCCTGGATGTTCTGGACCGTCGCCGCGACGACGGCCACGCCCGAAAACGGCGTCGTGTCGCCCGCGGCGTCGCCGACGAGAACGGGAATCGTGCCCGACGACCCCTGCGCCTTGATATTGTCGCTCGAGCTGATGGACGCCTGGGTGTTCGCCGTATTGACGATCGTCGAGACCGCGGCGCCGACGCTGGCGTCGCCGCTGGCGCTGAGCTGGCCGGCCACCGTACTGATCGTCGCCTGGCGGCTCGCCTGGACCAGGAGGTCCCCCGCGGCGTTGACCGTGGCGCTGTTGCCAATGAAGGCCGAGGTCGTGGGGCTGAGCACCTCGATCGATGCCGCGCCGGCGATCCCCGCCGAGTCGCCGATCCCCGCCGCCGCGGTGATCGACTTGAAGGTCCCGTCGGTGCCGGCGGTGATCTCGACGTTCTGGGCCGCGTCCACCCTGGCCGTCGAGGCGATGTCGGCCGAGTCGTTCTCGGTGACGATGTTGACGTCGAGCGCCGCGCCGATGCCGGCGTCGTCGCCGGCGCCGATCGCGCCGGCCCAGTCCACGATATTCATCGTCTCGGTCGCCGAGACGGTCACGCCCTCGTCAGCATTGGCGGGGACGTTGCCGGCGGTCCCCGCCAGGGTGTTGATCTGATCGCCGCTGCCGATATAGGCATGCGTCGTCTGGTTGATCACATTGACGATGAACGAACCGGCGATGCCGGCGCCGCCGGAGGACGCGCCGGCTCCCGCGGCGAAGTTCGTCGGGTGGAGTGACGACAGAGCCTTCGAGACGATGTCCACGGGGGTCTCGACGAGCGTCACCGGCCCGCTGGCGGTCGCCGCCTGCGAAAGGACCAGGTCGGTCGCGCCGAGAGGCGCCGAGCCGTTGGCGATGACGGGCAGCGACAAAGTGATCGTGGTCCCCAGCGAATTGGTAACGAGGCTCTGGATCGTCGACCCGTTGGCGATGCCGGGGCCGCTGACGGTGTCCCCGACCTTCGGCGACTTGAGCGAATCGAGGAAGATGGAATCATCCGAGGTGATGACGTTGGATCCGAACGTCAGGTTGGCGGTGAACGACTTGGTGTCGGTCTTCGTGATCACCGTGCCGATCGGGACGCCCGCTCCGGTGACGGGCTCGCCGGCGAACGGGGTGTTGGCGCTTCCGCCCAGGACACCGAGGACGGATCCATCGATGGCGCCGACGTCAGTCTTCCCCGCCTCCAGAGTGCCGGTGGCGACGATCGTGTCGGCCGGCGAGTTGGGGACGGGGTCCTGGGACGGCGCGAGCGACGACTCGGCGGTGACCTGGGTCGCATCGGCCGCGTTGGCGCTGACGCCCGAGTCAAGGTACGCGTTGGTCGTGTTGTTGAGGACGTTGACGTTGATGGCCGCGCCGGCCCCAACGTCCGAGCCGACCGCAAGCGTAAAGGCGATGTTCTGGAGGGTCTCGTCCTCGGCGGCCTGGACGGTCAGCCCGGCGGACGAGTTGACGACCGAGCCCGAGCCGATCGAGGCCGTGGTGGTGATCGAGATCACGTTGATGCCGGCCGAGCCGGCGACGCCGACCTGCGTGCCGATGGCCACGCCCAGGCCCTGCGTCGAGAAGTCATTGACCTGACCGGCCGGCATGATCGCGGTGACGCTCACGCCCGCCGCGGAGATGCTGTCCGTCGAGCCGATCGTGGCCTTGTTGGTGACGTTCGCGACATTGAGCGACACCGCGGCGCCGATCGAGTTCTGGTTGTTGGTCGCCCGGCCGTCGGCCAGGGCCAGGGCGCCGCTCTGGTTGGTGGTGCCGACGGCGAGCGCGCCCCTGGCGGTCACGGTGAGGCCGTTGTCGATCGACGCGACCGTGCTGGTCGTCAGGACGTTGACGGCGACAGCCGCCGCGATGCCGATCTTGGTGCTGCCCTTGCTGCCCCCCGAATCGCCGCCGGCGGCGCTCGAGGGCGAGCTCAGCTCGCTGTTGGAAGTCGGCGGCGCCGCGACGTTCGGCGAGTCCGAGCCGCCCTCGTTGTGCGCGAAGCTGGACTGGTTCTGCGTCTCCTGGTCGGCGGTCCCGCTGCTGCCGGAGCTGGAGTCGGTGCCGGAGGGAGACGCGCCCTGCTCGCTGGCGACGGCGGTGGCCTGGCTCGACGAGGTCGCCGCGTCGGTGACGCTGACGGTCCCGCCGGCGTTGACGTTGCGGCCCAGTTCCGCGGTGAACGAGTCCTGCGCCACATTGACGGCCACCGAGGCCCCGAGCCCGAGGGTCGCGCCGGGACTGCTCGCGGCGTCGGCCAGCGAGTTGACCGTGAAGGATCCGCTCGCCCCGATTGTCAGATTGCCCGAGAGGTCGAGCGGCTGCGAGGAGTCCGCCCCGACCTCGGCCGTCGTGCTGTCGCCGACGATGGCTATGGCGATGCCCGCGCCGATGGCCACGCCGCCCGCCGCCCCGTTCTGCCCCCAGGCGAGGATCGTCTGGGCGGACGCGGCGGTCACCGTGACATTGCCGGGATTCGTGACAGCAGCACTGTCCTGGATCTCGGCCTCGGTGGTCTCGTTGATGACGTTCAGGGCCAGCGAGGCGCCGATGCCGAGGGTCGAGCCCGTCGCGGCCCCCGCGGGCTGGGCCAGGGTCGTGTCGGTCGCGTTGTTGAGCGCGGTCACCGAGACGTCGCCGCCGCCGGCGTCCACCGCGGCGCCCGTCCCGATCAGGGCCTCAGTGGAGTTGTTGACGATGTTGACGGCCACGGATCCGGCCACGCCGATGTCACCGGCCCCCGCGCCCGAGATCGCCACGGCGCCGTAGACGTTCATCGGGCTCGTACCCAGCATGCCCGCGTTCGCGGTCACGCCGTCGGCATGGATCGTCGAGGCCCCGATCGTCGCCTGCGTCGACGCGTTGACGAGGTTCAGCGCCACCGCGGCGCCGATGCCCACCTTGGCGGTCCCGGCGGCGCTGCCCCAGGCGTTTGCCGTATCGCCGTTGACGAGGTTGGCGGGGTCGCCCGTGTCGTTGTTGGCGGTGACGGTCACCGGGCCATTGGCGGTGATGGTAAGGCCGGCGGGGATGGTCGCGTCGGCGTTGCTGTTGACGATGTTCACGGCGACCGCGGCGGCCACGGTGAGCGACCCGTCGGAGGTCTGGGCGGCCGGAGTCTTGGCGTCGCCCTTGGTGTCGCCGGCGTTGACCGATTTGCCCTTCGAATCGGTGAGCGTGCTCTCGTTATTGGCGAAATCGCGCGCCTGGGCGTTCTGGCCGTCGACCGAGTTGGGGTCGGCGGTGTCCGATCCGGACGCGGCCTCGCTGCTGTCGGCCGGCCCCGAGCTCGGCTCCTTCGACTCCTGCGACTTGGTCGGGCCGCCGGTGGCGGTGGCATTGGCCGAGACGAGGCTGGCGGCGGAGCCGTCGGCCTCGAAGGACACCCCGCCTCCCCGGGCGTCGATGGAGCGGCCGGTCGTCGCCGTGGTCTGGTCGTTCACGAACGCCAGGGCGATCGCCACGCCCGCCGAGACGGCGCTGCCCGCGCCGGCGCCGGCGCCGGTGGGCGTCGAGGTCGTCGAGGTGTGCGTCGCGGTCGCCGACAGCGCGCCGCTGATCACCAGTGGATCGCCGGCGGCGTCCGGGGCCCCCACCTGGGCGTCGGTCGTGTCGTTCACCACCGAGATGCCCACCGAGGGGCTGAGCGACACGGTCCCCCCGGACGAGCCGGCGATCGCGTTGGTGCTGATTGCGTCGGCGGAGCCGGCGGTGAAGGTCAGGTTGTGGGCGCCGGTCAGTTGCGCCTGATCCTGCAGCTCGGCCAGCGTGGTGTTGCCGGCGATGTTCAGGGCGACCGAGGCGCCGATGCCCAGCGCACCGCCGCCGGAGCCGCCGGCGAACCCGACCGGCGGCTGCGCGGTCGCTGTCTCGACGACATCGTTCTGCGCGTTGAACGTCACATCCCCGACCATGGCCACGGTCGAGCCCGAGGGGACCGCGGCCTCGGTCGTGTTCGACACGATGTTCAGCGCCAGAGCGCCGGCCAGCCCGACATTCGTGCCCGACGCGCCCGAGGTGGCCGTCGCCGAGATCGCGTGGGCGTCCGTGGACGACGCCGCGGGGGACGTCGCCCCCACCGTGATCATCGGCGCCGTCAGTGTGGTCGTGCCGGTTGTGCTCGAGACGGTCGCGGTGTTGCTGGCGATGGCATCGCTGATCGCGACGCCGACCCCCACGCTCAGGTTGGAGTTGCTGGTGGTGGCCTCGCCATCGGCCGACGTGGTCGCGTTGTTGTCGGCCGACGCGCCGATATCGATTGTGCCGCCGGCCGTGATCGTCGATGAGTCGACGTACGCCTGGGTCGTCGGGGTGAACTTGGTCACGGCCACGGCGCCCGCGATGCCCAGCGGCAGACCGGCCGACAGGGCGGTCTCCGCCGGGGACGTTTTCTTGCCAGGATCGGGGGCGGACGGGGTCGCCGACGCGAGGTAGCCCGGGTCGACGTTGCCCGCGAGGATGTTCTGCACGGCGCTATTGGGGCCGGCGCCGGTGGCCATCGAGGTCGCGCTTGTCGTGGCCGTGTTGACGGTGCTCGCCGTGACGTCGACCGTGTCGCCCGACACGGTGGACCCGCCGGAGACCGACGCCTGGCTCGTGCTGCTGTCCAGCGTCACCGCGCCCGTCGCACCGCCGACCGCGCCCGCGCCGTCGACCTTGGTGGTCACGGTGGTCGTGTTCGAGGACGTGATGCTCACGGTTCCGGAGCCGGTGCCGGCGCTCACCGTCGAGCCGCCGCCGACCTGGGCGACCGCCGAGGAGTTGACGATCGACTCGGCGATCGCCGCGTCGACCGGGTTGGCCGCATTTCCTGCGAAGGTGGTCCCGACCGTGGAGCTGGACGTGATCGTGACGCCCGCGTCGGCTGCGATCGTGACATTTCCGCCCGTCCCGTTGACGGCGATCGTCGTGCTCGGCCCCTGGACCGTCACCGAGGCGCTCGGCTCGAGATCGGCGACCTCCGCGGCCACGCCCAGGGCATTGAGGGCGCCCCCGGCCGGGGCGCTGTTGGTGAAGCTCGACGACGCACTGGCCGTAAGCTGGACGTTGTCCGCCTTGATGGTGGCGCCGGTGACGCTCACGCTGACATCCGGCTTGCTGGTCGCCTGCATGGCGGCCGCCGAGGTCATCTCGGAGGCCGCGACATTGACGTCGCCGGAGGACGCGTCGACGGTGACATCGGTGAAGATCACCGAGGTCACGCCGGAGACGTTCAGCGCGGCGGTACCCGCCGCGGCGTCGAGCGTGATCGTGCCGCCGCTGCCCCCGAACGTGACGCCCTGGTTCGGCACATCCTGGCTCGCGGAGTTGGCACCCTGTACCACCATCGCCGTGACGCCCGCGAATGTCTGGGCGGTGTAGCCGGTGCCACTGACCGAGATGCCCGA
The DNA here is from genome assembly GCA_027452145.1 of Planctomycetales bacterium. GTDB lineage: Bacteria > Planctomycetota > Planctomycetia > Isosphaerales > Isosphaeraceae > JAKAUH01. The sequence continues at coordinate 6,441 of DAIDHB010000240.1, read as the reverse complement.
GGTCGTGGGAGCGATCAACGCCTGGTCGCCGGCCGCCGAGAGCTGGACGTCCAGCACGCCGGAACTCAGGCTCGCCGTGATGCTCAGGAGAGTCCGGTCCTCCAGCCGTTCCGGCCCGAGGAGATCGATCCGCCTCCGGGCCTCCAGCCGTGATTGGGCCCGTCGCGCGACTCCCTTGCCCAGACCTTGGGCATGCATCCGGCGGATGAAAGACTTCATGGTTGCTCACTCACGATGTTTGGAGAGGGCCAGGTGATCGTCTGATGCTCGTCCGCAGCCTGCCGAGCCGTTGCTGATCCGTTCCGTTTCGCTCCATTTCCCCGGAGGGATGGAGCACGCCCCATCAGGCATGCGGCGACGGTGGGAAACGACCTGGTGGAACCGTCGCGGGTTTCACCTGTCCGAAATGCGCGCGGCACGGCCGAACGTTCGGCGAGGATCGTCCGGCTCGCCCGATCGCGGGCCGAGCTTTCCAGCCATGTGTTCCGCGATCCAGGCCCGGATCGCCGCACGAGCCTCGTCGACGTCGTCCGTCGACGAGCGGGAGCAAGGGAAGTCAACGAACCGCGTCTGATCGCGTCCCTTGGAAATCGCCGGCCATCCGCCAGCGAGGGGCATGAGTCAGCGATGCGTCGCCACCCAGCGGCCGGGGGCATGCACCGTCTTCCCGGGCCACCATCTACTCAGCCGAGAATCGGTGGCGAACAGCGCCAAATTTTTTTGCGCAAATCCCTTGCCGGGATCAGGTAGGCATTGTTAAGAAATCCTGGACGTGGTTTCCTGTGGTGATCCCATACTTCTTTGGTTTGGAATGCGCGGCCTCACGCATGCATCCCGATCGCCGATGGCAGGAGAGGAACATGTCGGGCGACTCAGGGGTTTCAACCTTGCTGCACGCGCCAGAAGCCGGAAACCGACAGGCGGCGGATCTGCTGCCTCTGGTCTACGCCGAGCTGCGCCAGCTCGCCCAGGCGAGGCTGGCGAGGCGGCCGCCCGGACAGACCCTGACACCAACCGCACTGGTCCACGAGGCGTATGTTCGGATCGCCAACATCGGCGAGCCGACCTGGGAAGGCCGACGGCATTTCTTCTTCGCCGCCGCGCGGGCGATGCGCGATATTCTGGTCGAGCAGGCGCGTCGCAAGGCGGGGCCGAAGCGGGGCGGGGGCCGTCGGCGCGAGGAGCTGGACGACGGATGCGCCGTGCTGGAGCCACCCTCGGAAGACGTGCTGGCGGTGCACGAGGCGCTGCGAGAGCTGGAGGAGCGCGACCCGCTCAAGGCCCAGATCGTCCTCCTGCGCTACTTCACCGGCCTGACGATGACCGAGACCGCGTCGATCCTCGGTCTGGCCGAGCGGACGCTCGACCGGCAGTGGCGCTATATCCGGGCCTGGCTGATGAAGCGGCTTCGATAGACTGAGGATGGTCACCCCATGCCCGAGCCATCCCCGGAAGCCGTCGAGGCCCTGTTCCATCAGGCATCCGAGCTGGATCCGGCGCGGCGAGGCCCGTTCCTGGACGAACGGTGTGGCGGCGACCCCGAGATGCGCGCCGCCGTCGAGGAGCTCCTCCGCTTCGACGCCATGGCACTGTCCGGGACCGACCTGCTGCGCAGCCCCGCTGTCGGCTTCCGCGCGGCCTTTCGGCTGACGGAGGAGATCGTACCGGCATCCATCGGGGGCCTCCGGATCGTCCGTCGGCTGGATGAGGGGGGCATGGGCACGGTGTACGAGGCCCAGCAGGACGACCCGCCGCGGACGGTCGCGCTGAAGGTAATGCGGCCGGGCCTCGACTCGCCCGACTCGCGCAAGCGCTTCTCGCGCGAGGCGCGGATCCTCGGCCGGCTGGACCATGCCGGCATCGCCCGGGTGTACGAGACGGGCACCACCGAGGACGGACGCCTCTATTTCGTGATGGAGTTCATCCGCGGCCTTCGGCTGGACGAGCACGCGCGCCGCCAGGGCGCGGACGTCCGCACTTTGCTCGAGCTGATGGTTCGCGTGTGCGAGGCCGTGCACCATGCGCACGAACAGGGAGTCATCCACCGCGACCTCAAGCCGGCCAACATCCTGATTGACCCGGCCGGGCAGCCGAAGGTCCTGGACTTCGGCGTCGCACACGTGACCGGCGCCGGGCACCTGGACAGCACGGCCCGCACCTGCATCGGGCAGCTCATCGGCACGTTGGTGTACATGAGCCCTGAGCAGGTGGTGGGCGACCCGCGCGCCCTGGACGCCCGGTCGGATGTGTACACTCTGGGGGTGATCCTCTACGAGCTGCTGGCGGACCGGCTGCCGTACCGGCTCGAGAACATGGCCGTCCCCGAGGTCATGCGCGTGATCCGCGACCAGGAGCCATCGCGGCTGGGGTTGGTGGACCCGCGCTTCCGGGGCGAGGTCGAGACGATCGCGGCCAAGGCGCTGGAGAAGGACCGGGCCCGGCGCTACCAGTCGGCGGGCGAGCTGGCGGCGGACCTGCGCCGCCACCTGGCGCGCGAGCCGATCCGGGCCCGGCCGGTGGGCCGCGTCCGGTCGGCCGTCAAGTGGGTGAAGCGCCATCCGTCGGAGGCGGCGTCGATGGCCAGCGCGGGCGCCGTCTTCCTGGCGGCGCTGGTGCTGGTGTCGTGGAGCTACTTCCGCGCCGAGGCCGCCCGCGCCGAGCAGTCGCGGCAGCGTCAGAGGGCCGAGGAGAACGAACGATCCGAACGCTGGGGACGCTACCTCGCGAACATCGCCGCCGCGTCCGCCGCCCTGCAGATACAGAACACTGGCGCCGCACGCAGCTCGCTGGAGGACGCACCGCAAGAGCACCGCGACTGGGAATGGCGTTACCTTCACAGCAAGCTCGACAACGCGGCCCTCGTGCTGCCCGTCCCTGGCGGGAAGATCCGGTGTATTGCCCCGAGCCCGTCGGGCCGCCAGCTCGCCGTTTGCTGCCAGGACCGCAACGAGATCTACCTGTACGACGCAGCCGCCGGCCAGCTCGCGGCCGTGCTCCGCGGCCACATGGCCCCGGCGGTCTCCGTGGCGTATCGCCCCGACGGCGGACAGGTGGCGACCGCCGGCCTCGACCGGACCGTCCGCCTCTGGGATCCGGTGACGGGACGGCAGACCGCCGTCCTGAGGACGGAGGCCGCCCCGCTCGCGTGGCCCTGCGATCCCGCCGTGGTGTACAACGCGGACGGCAGCCGCCTCGTCTCGCACGTCCAGTGGTTGCGCGGGCCCGGCACTACCCGACTGTGGGACGCGAGGAGCGGCGCGGAGGTCGCCGTCCTGGCGCGGGCGCAGGACGGCGGACGGATGGCCGTTTTCAGCCCCGACGGCACGCGGGTCGTCGCGGGCGGCGGAAACTTCGCGTACCTGTACGACGCCGCCACGGGCCGGCGGCTGGCAGCCCTGGGCCCCCACGAGCAGCCCGTCGCGTTGCTGGCCTACAGCCCGGATGGCCGGCGGATCGCGTCGGCTCCCTACGGGAGAGAGGCGCGGGCCATCCACCTCTGGGACGGCGAGGACGGCAAGAGAATCGCCGTCCTTCACGCCCCCCTGATCAACCTGATGCTCTTCAGCCCGGACGGGTCGCGGCTCATCTCCGGCAGCCGCTATCCCGACGACACGGCGCGACTGTGGGAGGCGGCCACGGGAAAGCTCGTCGCGCGGCTCGCGGGTCACAAGAATGCCATCCGGGGGGTCGCCTTCAGCCCCGATGGCGGCCGGGTCGTCACCGCCTCGACGGACCGTACGGCGCGGCTGTGGGACGGGCGCACCGGTGAGTTCGCCCGGGAGCTGATCGGGCATTCGGGCCGCGTGCTCGACGGCCGATTCAGCCCGGACGGGACGCATGTCGTCACGATCTCCGAGGACGCGACCCTGCGGATCTGGGGCGCCGCGGAGGGCGACCTGATCGGAGTGCTCCGCGGCCACGACGACGGCTTCTCGTGGGACTGCCCGCCGGTTTTCGCGGCCGGCGGCACCCGCCTGGTCTCCGGCTCACTCGACGGCTCGGTGCGCATCTGGGACATGGGCCTTGCCGAGCGGAACGGCGTCCTGCGCGGCCACGAGGGCTATGTCTACGACGTCGCCTTCAGCCCTGACGGCAATCAGGTGGCGACGGCGGGCTGGGACGGCACCGCGCGCCTCTGGGATCCCACGACCGGCCGGCAGACGGGCGAGCTCAGGCATGGAACCGCGATCATCACCTCGGTCTCCTACAGCGGCGACGGCCGGCGGTTGGCCACCATGGAACGGTCCCGGGGCGTTGTCCTGTGGGATGTGGCCGCCCGCGAGGTCGTCCGCGAGTGGCGGGCGTCCACCGCGGGCGATTGGCATCTCCCGACCAAGCACGACGCCCGCGCCGCCTTGAATTGGGCGGGGACGCTGCTGGCGGCGGTGTCCGCCGAGGGGCCCGTGCGGCTGTGGGACGCGGCCACGGGGCGGGAGGTCGCGCGACTCGACGGGCATGACGAGGATTCCACTGACGCGGCATTCAGCCCCGACGGCCGCCTCCTCGCCACCGCCGGGGTCGATGCGACCGTACGCCTCTGGGATGTCGCCTCCGGGACACGGGTCGCCGTGCTCCGCGGGCACACCGACGGCGTCTGGAGGATCGCCTTCAGCGCCGACGGCAGGTTACTGGCCTCGGGCTCCAACGACAGGACTGTCCGCCTCTGGGACGCCCGGACTCGCGCGCCGCTTGCGGAGATCCCGATGGGCAGCATCATCTACGGCGTGGCGTTCAGCCCCGACGGCACCCGTCTGGCCGCCGGCTGCGCCGACGGCACCGTGCGCCTCATCCACGTCGCAAGCGCCCGGCAGATCGTCGGGCTACGCGATCATTCCGACTATGTCCATGCCGTCGGCTGGAGTCCTGACGGTACCCGGCTGGTGTCCGGATCGGGAGACTTCACGGCCCGCGTCTGGGACTCGCTGTCGCCCCAGGAGCGCGCCAGGCCCAAACAGGACGGGCCGTAACCGGTCCACGATCGGTACCGCCTCGCTTGCCCTTCGCCCTGCCGGTTTCGATCTGGCCCATCCCTCGCGACGAAGTCCAGCGCGGTCGTCGCGAGCTCGGGCGGCTGGGGGAGGAATTCGTCTACGAACTCGAACGCCGGCGTCTCGAGCACGCGGGCCGCGACGACCTCGCGGCGAGGGTCGAATGGGTCTCCAGGACGATGGGGACGGCCTCGGCTTCAATGTCCTGTCGTTCGACGAGGCCGACGACTCGGAGCGCAAGGTGGAGATCAAGGCGACGGGACTGGGCAAGTTCTTCCCGTTCTACGTGACCTCCAACGAGGTCGGCTGCTCCGACGATATCCCGGACCAGTACCAGCTCTCCCGGGTCTTCAAAATGGGGCGAGAGTCTCGGGTCTTCATCCTCCACGGCTCGCTCAGCGCGCTGTGTCAGCTTGAGCCGGTCCTGTTCAGGGCTGTGATCTGAGGGTTGGACGATTCCCCCCATCACCGCGCCGCACATCCCTGGAGCGGGACGATCTCGACGGCTACCGACACGAAGGAGATGGATGTACCGGGCGGCTGCTCGATGAGCGGGGCGCGAGTCGCGGCGAGGAGCCGAGACGCCGGCTCTCGGCGCCTCCGGACCACGACGAGCAGGCCCGGCAAGGCCCGCCGACCCGGCCGCCACGGACACTACCCCGCGGCCTCGCGTTCCGCGGCCGCCTTCGCCGCCGCTTCCTGGGTCGAGTCCCACGGTAAGTCCCTCAGCCGCGCCCGACGCTCGCCCCGCTCGTGGGCGCGCTGGCAGAGGACCCTGAAGCACTCCTGGGCCGCGGCCCGGACGACCGGGGACGGGTCGGTCCTGGCGAGTCGTGGCTTCGCCATCGGGGTATTGAGGTCGTACAGCTTCTGCGGAATCTCGCGCTTGAGCTTCACCAGACGCCGAAGCCGAAGATGGGGCGGGCGCGGCCGTCCGAACTCTGCGAGCCGGCGGGTCCGACCGAACTGGGTTGCGAAGACCACGAGCGCCTCGTCGAGCAGGCCGCGATGCCCCAGGTCCTGGACCAGGCCGTCGATCGGCCGGGCGACCGCGAGGGCGTTCCGCCCGTGAGGGAACCCCAGCCCGCCGTGGGCGTCCCAGGCGCCGATCGCCCCTCGCACCGCATCGATCCGAGAGCCTTCAGATCGCGACGGCCACGGCAGGTGCAGGTGGCCATGCTGGCCACTGTCACCTCCCCGCCGGCCCAGATATCCTTATCGGAGGGGTATTGAAGCTCCGAGAAAGGCGGGCGGCTCATGAACAAGAGGGCGTTCCTCGGCTTACTGGCGTCGATTCTGGGCGCGGCCCCCGGGCGACGGGTCCTCGGGCGAATGCCCGACGACACCCCTCCGAAGGGGGCGATCACGAACTGGGCCGGGAACTACCGTTACAGCACGGACAACCTGGTCACGCTCTCATCGATCGAGCAGGTCCGCTCGTATGTGCGGACGC
>DAIDHB010000239.1 GCA_027452145.1 Planctomycetales bacterium | reverse complement strand
GCATGTCCATGATCGACCCTTCATTCAGATCGGGCATGAACTCGCGGCCCAGCTTCGTCGAAGCGACATAGCCCAGGCCCAGGATGACGACGAACAGCCAGCAGACCAGCGTGGTCCGGTCCATCAGCCAGGACAGCATCGGCTTGAAGATCTCGATCATCGTCCGGACCAGCCAGTTCTCGTCCTCCGACTTGATCCGCCCCTTGAGGAAGATCGGGATCAAGGCCGGGACGAGCGTGATCGATAGGAGTGCCACTCCGGCCAGCGCGAAGGTCTTGGTGTAGGCCAGCGGGTGGAACATCTTCCCCTCGCGGCCAGACAGGGCGAAGACCGGCAGGAACGACAGGATCGTGATTAACACCGAGAAGAAGATCGGCCGGCCCACGGTCCGGCACGCCTTGATGACGATCTCGGTCGTATCGCCGGTCACGCGCTCGCGGCCGAAGTGCCGCGTCAGGTGATGGGCGGCGTTCTCTCCCATGACGACCGCCTGGTCGATCAGGATACCAACCGAGATCGAGATCCCCGCCAGGCTCATGATGTTCGACGACATGCCGAAGATCCGCATCATGAGGAAGCTGAACAGCACCGCCATCGGCAACGTCACGGCGACGACAAAGGCATTGCCGATATGGCCCATGATCAACAGGATGGCCACCGTGCAGACGATCAGCTCTTCCTTGACCGTGCCGCTGACCGTCTCGATCGCCTTGTGGATCAGCGGAGTGCGGTCGTAGAACGGGACGATCCGCACGCCCTCGGGCAAGCCTGCCTGGAGGGTCGTGATCTTCTCCTTGACGCGGCGCGTGTCCTCCAGCGGGTTCTCGCCGTAGCGCATCAGCACGACCCCACCGACGACCTCCTGGCCGTCCTTCTCCAGCACGCTGCGGCGGAATGCGGGGCCGACCTGGACCGTGCCCAGCATGCCGACATTGATCGGCGTGCCGTTGCCGCGCTGGGCGACGACGGTGTCGCGGATATCATCGAGGTTCTCGATCCAGCCGATCGAGCGGATCAGATACTCGGCGTTCCCCTGATGGACGACCCGTCCTCCGACGGAGGAGTTGGACCGGGCGACCGCCGAGTACACCTCCCCCAGGCTGATGCCGTAGGCCCGGAGCTTGTTGGGGTCGAGGTCGATTTGATATTCCTTTGGCGCGCCCCCAACGCTGGCCACCTCGGCCACGCCCGGCACGCTGTTGAGCTGGTAGCGGACGAACCAATCCTGGATCGACCGCAATTCGCTGAGGTTCTTACCCTGGCCCTCCACGGTGTACCAGAAGATCTGGCCGACGGCCGTGCCGTCGGGGGCCAGGTACGGAGTCACACCCGGCGGCAGGAACGTCGAGGCGATCGAGAGCTTCTCCAGGACGCGCTGGCGGGCAAAGTAGTAGTCCGTGTCGTCGTTGAAGATGATGGTGATCATCGAGAAGTTGAACTCGCTCGACGATCGGACCACCTTGACCCCGGCCAGTCCCTGGAGATTGACCGACAGCGGATACGTGATCTGGTCCTCGATTTCCTGGGGGCTGCGGCCCATCCAGTCGGTGAAGACGATCACCTGGTTCTCGGACAGGTCGGGGATCGCGTCGACCGGCATGGTCAAGAGGGCGCGGACGCCCGCAACGCCGAGCACGAGGGAGGCCAGGATCACGAGGAAGCGGTTGCGGATCGACCACTCGATGATCGATTCAATCATGGTCCGTTGTCCTTTCGGCTCAATGCCGGTGAACGACTTCGGCCGGGGCGTCGGCGGATCGGGTCGGGGCGTCAGCGACCTTGGACGGCGCACCCTCAGTAGGGTTAGCCGGGGCGGCACCGGGGTTGATCCGGCTCTCGGCGTCGATCAGGAAGGTGCCGTCGGCCGCGACCTTTTCGCCGGGCGCGAGGCCCTCCAGCACCGGGAAGCGGTCGCCGATGCGCGGGCCCAGGACGACCCGGCGGCCATCGAAGACACCCGGCTCGCTCTCGATGTAGACGAGCTTGTGGGTGCCGGTGTCGATGACCGCCGATTCGGGAACGCTGAGGACTTGATCCTGCGGCGGGGGCACCAATCGGGCCAGGTACTTGGCGGGCTCCGCCTTCAGCTTGGGTGGGCAGGCGGAGCAGCAGGTCCAGACCTTCCGCCCCTCGATCTCGACCGGTACCGGATCTCCCATCGACCCGAGCTTGGCACCCGTCACCGGGCAAATTTTCTGATCCTCGATGCTGGGCACTTTCGACGCATCCGGGGCCGGCGGTGCGAGCTTGGCCAGGTATTTCGCGGGGTGGGCTTTCAGCTTGGGAGGGCAGGCGGAGCAGCAGGTCCAGACCTTCCGCCCCTCGATCTCGACCGGCACCGGATCTCCCATCGATCCGAGCTTGGCACCCGTCACCGGGCAGATCTTCTGATCCTCCGCGGTCAGGCTCGCCAGTCGCACCGTCTTGCCACCGGGCGACGCCATGGCACGCCGGACTTTCTTGAACATGGGCGTCTCGGCCACCGGGGTCTTGAGCCTCACCGTGGCGAACATGCCGGGCCGGAGCTGGTGGTCCGGGTTGTCCATGTCGTAACGGACGTCAACGGTGCGCGTCGCCGCATCGAGGTGCGGGAAGAGGAACGCCACCTTGCCCCGGAACACGTCGCCAGGGACCGATCCAACCGTCGCCTCGACCTCCTGGCCGACACGGACCAGCGGGATGTCATCTTCATAGACCTTGGCCCTGACCCAGACGTGGCTCAGGTCGGCGACCACGAACAGCGGCTGGCCCTCCTCGACGTATTGTCCCTCGACCACGTTCTTCTGAATGACGTGGAGCATACCGCCGCCGAGCGGAGAGTAGATCGGCACCCGGTAATCGGCGTGGCCCTCGTGAAGCATCTTGTCGATCTGCTCCTGGGTGATCCCCCAGAGCTTGAGCTTCTCGATCGACAGCCGGAGCAACTCGCCGGGGTCGCCCAGGCCCCGCGCTCCCGGCGTCGGGCGTGGGCCCTCCGCGGCGCGGCGCTGGTTGATCAACAGTTCGCGCGTCGCCTGGTACAGTTCGGGGCTATAGAGCTCGGCCAGGGGTTGGCCTGCCTGCACGTTGATCCCCTCGAAGTTGACATACAGCTTCTCGACCCGCGACTTGCCCGGGATCTTCGAGGCGATGTGCGCCAGCCGCCGCTCGTCGTGCTCGACGTACCCGACTGTCGTCAGTGTCTCGGTCAGCGGGGCGTAACCGACTTCAATGGTCTTGACCCCGGCTTGCTTGACCTGGAACGCGGCCAGTTGCACGCGGGCCGTGACGCCCTCGGGCAGCGTCGCCTTCTCCCCCTTCTTCCGCTTGGCCAGGGGCATCCCGCAGATGGGGCACGTGCCCGGCCCATCCTGGACGACCTGGGGGTGCATCGGGCAGTAGTATTCGATCCCCGAAAACGCCGCGTGTTTCCCGGCGGTGGGCCGCATCCACTTGTCGTAGTAATTCCAGAGGGTATCCCAGTACGCGAACGCCAACCCGGTGATGGCCATCAGGGCGACGAACCGGAGCCGGAGTTCCACCACCTTGACGACGAGGCGGAATTTCTTCCACCGCGAGATCGGCGGATGGGCTGGCGCAGCCGGAGCGGGTCCAACCGGCTCGGGGAGGCCGGAGGGGGAATGAGCGGACATGATCGGAGAATCTCCCTCGCCGGCCATCGCAAAGGCCCGGCCGACGTCTGGATAGGAGGTGTGGGGTCAGGTTGAGAACGGATCGACCGCGGGGCTCCGGGCCGAGGTCCGGTGGGTGTGGACCACGAGCGCGGACGCCGATGCGATACGGGGCCGGGCGGCCCGCAGGCGGAACGTTCTCAGATCAGGAGGTGGGATGTGCGGAGGTAGAGCGGAGTCTTCGGCGGGCGGGCCGTGGGCTCAGGCCGAGAGGGCGGGATCGGACTGCTTTGGCACTGGACCAGTGTCCCTGCCGCATCATGCGAGCCGGCATCCGAACGGCTCTCCGCCGTGCGCCGGGCCGGCCGCTCACTCGGTTGAGCGGGCTCGCCGGACCGGCATAGGCAGGTCCGGCCGGATTGGGGAGTCTCGACTTGCATCGCCGCCCCGGACGCGGGCATGTCGTTCGACGGCTCGACCGAGGTGGGAGATTCGCAGCAGCAGCCGGACGTCCGGATGACGCAGCAGCAACCGTCCCGCATCATCCGGGAGGCACGATCCCGACCCACCGAGCCCGCGGCGGCTTCGCCCGTCAGCGACGAGGTCCCCAAGATCGCTGCCAAGGCGATCCCAAGGAGACGGACGTGATGACCTGTACGAGCCATGGCCAGGAATCGTTTAGAGAAGATAGGCTGAATCGGTCAAACTCGAATTCATTATACCCCATGGTCCGATTCGGACAAGTCTGAGAATCCGGACGAAGAACGGGAATTGCTCAATCGAGATCGGTAGCCTTCTTGAGCGGGCTCTTGACCGAGCCTCCGTTTTTCTCCGAAGAGCCTGGGGGGCATCATCCATCCAATCGCCCGGCGCCCCGCATGGGTCGCATATCAGATACGTCCCGAGTAATTCCCAAATCCGGCCCCACTTTGGGTCGATATTGTATCGGGCTCATCATCTCGGCCATGCCGAAGGCGCCGATACTCCGCGCCGCTGTGATCCCTTCCGGGAGGTTAACGATGAATCGACGTGGGCCCCTTGCCCTCTTCACAGCCTTTTCACTCTGGGTCACCGGGTGTGCCCAGGTGGGCGGGCTCCCCGAATATGCGGAAGTCGAGCGGGACCTGCACGCCGCGGCGCACCGCCCCCCCAATTCGTCCGATCCCGCCGGGCCGATGGACGCAGCCTTGGAGCCCGTCCCGGCCCCACCGGAGATGCTCGGCGCCCAACCGGTCGATCTCTACATCCGCCGGGCCCTGGCCGAGAACCGCATCGTCCAGGCCGCCTACTACAACGTCGTGGCCCTGAGGGCGCTCATCCCCCAGGTCACCTCCCTGGACGACCCGGTGGTCTCGAATACCATCTATCCCATCCCCGGCGTCGCGCCCCAATACTCGATCATGGGCTACAACCCCTACAACCTGCTGCTGGCGCAGCAGTTCCCCTGGTTCGGCACGCTGCGGCTGCGCGGGCAGGCCGCCGCGCAGGACGCCAAGGTCGCCCTCTACGAGCTGTGTGCCGCCCAGCTCGACGTGGTCGCGACCGTCAAGCGGGCCTACTACGATCTCGGCTTCAACGAGCGGTCCGAGCGGATCTTGCTGGACAACCGCAGGCTGGCCGAAGACTATCTCCAGATCACCAAGGCCCGATACGAGACGACCAACATCGGCCTGCAGGATGTCCTCCAGGCCGAGGTGATCCTCCGGGACCTGGACCGCGAGCTCGTGCGGGTCCGCCAGGGGGTGGCCGCCGCCCGCGCCGACCTGGCCCAGCAGCTCCACGTGAGCCCCGACTCCGACCTGCGGACGGCGCCCGACATGCCGATCGCGGACGTCCCCGAGCAGGTCGATCGGCTGTACCGCCTGGCCGTGGCCGCCCGCCCCGAGATCCAGGGTCGCCTGGCCGCCATCGCCCGCGACGGGCGCGCCGTCGAGTTGGCCCGGAAGCGATACTACCCCAACGTGACCGTGGGGCTTTCCTACATGGACATGAGCCGGGGCAACGCCGTCTCCCCGACGGCCAGCGGCTCGCCCAACGTCGGCCTGTTCGTCGGCTTCAACCTGCCGGTCTATCACAAGAGGCTCGACGCCGGGGTGGTCGAGGCCCAGGCCCGCGCCCTCGCCGACGCCAAGCTCTACGACGCCGAGCGCGACTCGGCCTACCGCGAGGTCAAGGACCTGTTCACGCAGGCCCAGGCCCAACGCAGCATCCTCGGGTACTTCCGAATCGACATCCTGCCCAAGGCCGAGCAGGCGCTGGAGACCGTCACCAGCGGCTACGAGACGCGGACCGTTGACTTCCCCACGCTGATCACCGCCTGGCGCGCGGTGCTCCAGATCCGGCTCCAGATCGCCCAGGTCGAGACGGAGCTGGGCAAGGCGCTCGCCTCGCTGGAGCGGGCCGTCGGGGCCCAGATCAACGCCAACCCGCCAGCGAACCCGGCGGTCCCGGAGGCCGTGCCGATCCCGCCCCCGGAATCATCCGGCCCCTTCCGCCCCGCCCCCCCTGCGGACGCGGCGAGCCTGGACCGTGGAGGTCGGCCCGCGACCCCGCCGAGTCGTTGAGAGCGCCCGGCCTACGGCGCCATGGCCCCCATGCCGGCCGGGGCGCCCGGCAGATTCGCCGGCATCTGGAAGGGGTAGCCGAACCCCGGCCCCGAGGGCGTCGGCCGCATGCCGGCCTGTTTGGTCATCGGCGTCCCGGCCATGCCGCCGCCCATCCCCATCCCGATCCCTCCCTCGTAGCCGAAGGGTGCGAACGGCCGGCGACCCGCGGTGGCCCCCATCCCCCCTCGCATGCCCGCGGCCATGCCGCCCGGGAGCGAGGCCCCGCCGATCGACGTCATGGGCATCGAAGTCCCGCCGATCGACGTTTGGGGGAGGCGGCGGGGGATCGGCTGGAGGCCCAGCCCGCCGGCGTACCCCCCCCGATACGGAATGAATCCGCTGGCGTTGCCGTTGTAGGGCATGTAGCTGCCCATGCCACTGGTGTAGTATCGGCCGATCGTGACCGAGCCGTAGCCGCCCAGGGAACGGCCCGCGCCGGACATGCTCATCTGGGCCCGGGCCGATGGCGTCCCGACGACGGCTGCCGCAAGGAAGAACAGGCCAGCCATGATCCCTTGCATTGCCAACCGCATGATTCAATCCCCCTGTCTTCGAGAACGACGTCGGGCCGGTGGGAAGGCCCGATGTCAAGACCATCAACATGACACGTTCTTCCGGAATTATCGGATCGTCTATCACCAAGATCCACACATTGGCCAGGTGCCTACTGAACACGAGTGCGCGTGATAGGTATGGAATCGGGATTTGTTTGGGTGACACGGGTTGGGAGAGCGGAGGAATAAGGACGTCGCTGAGGTAAGGTGAGCTTGCCCCCCATGCCGGTGACCGGAGAAAAACCTTCGGGACAACATCGCAGGTGCGCCAAACTTGACCGGGAAGGATTGCGGGCGTATAATTCACGCTGATACTCTGCGTTTCCTAAATACCTCAGTGTCGCGGACCATTTTCCCTAGGATTCCGTCATGGCCTCGGCTCGCTCTCCGTTGCAGGGCCTCTGCATCGCACTCGTGGCGATCGGGGGCGTGCTCGTGGCGACCAGTGGACCGTCGGATTCAACTTTGTCGCCGTGGGACCGCGCGACACGGATGCTGCTCAACGGTTGTTGCTGCATCGTTCGGCTCACCGGCACCTGCTGTTGCGAGAACCTGGCGCCGCCCTCCTCATCGTCCGAGCCCACCGGGAGCGAGGACAGATTCGGGATAAAGGCGACGGCAGCCATGCAGGGCAGCAGCGGCCCGCCGGGCAAGACGTGCCAGTGCCGCTCGAGCGGGCCTGCCGCGCCGAACTCGCGTCGGGACCAACGCACGGCGAGTGAGCGTACCGATTCGGGCCGTGACCTCCCTGCGGGGGCTTCGGCCCAGGGAACACTCCCCCGCATCTTGGCGGCCTACTCGGTCCGCTGCGCGGCCCATCCCCCGCGTTCGCTCCTCGACCTTTCCATCCCCACCACCCACCTCCTGATCTGAGACACATTCCAGGCGTGCTATCCCATTGCCGCCCCTGATCGGCGTCCGCGCCCCCGGTCCGCAGCCAGCATGGCCGGGGCTCGACGCCCCCTCAATCCATTCTTCGCGGACCCGATTATAACCGGCCCGTTCATGACCGCGCCTCCGCGGAAGTGCACGGGCACTCAGTTCATCCTTTACGGACCCGATTCCAACCGGTCTCCCGGGACGGGTGCGATGTGCGCTCTCTCATCCCGCGACCGGCTCATACGTTCGACCAGGGGGTGTTTCATGCGCTCGATATTCCGCAATCTGATTGTCTGCGCCGCATTGATCGGCGGCGTCTTCGTCCAGCTCGCCAGTCCTGCGTCAGCCGACGAGCCGAAATCCGATTCCAAGCCCCGCGTGCCGGCGGCGGGCCGGACCAATCCCGGTCAAGCCGAGTCAGAGGCCACGATACCGGCCATTACCGTGCTCGACGGCCTCCGCTCGGGTGAATTGGCCGTGGCCGCCCAGGGGACCGGCGACGGCCGGATGACCCTTTCGATCAGGAACAACACCCGGAAGCAGCTCCGCATCGTCCTACCCCCCGGGCTGATTGCCTCCGGCGCCACCGGCCAGTTCGGCGGGTTGGGAGGCATTGGCGGCGGTCGCGGTGGCCTCGGTGGCGGCGGTGGTCTCGGTGGCGGCGGCCAAGGTGCCGGTGGCCTCGGCGGCGGCGGTGGCATGGGCGGTGGCATGGGTGGTATGGGTGGTATGGGGATGATGGCCGCCACCATGCCCCCCGTGATGGGCATGATGATGCTATCGCGCATGATCATGTACTTCTGCGGCGATCCCGATAGCTGGGATCAGCGCAGCCTGATGATGGGGATGGGCGGCGGCATGATGGGTGGCATGGGGGGAATGGGCGGCGGCATGGGTGGCATGGGCGGGGGTATGGGTGGTGGTATGGGGGGCGGCATGCGGTCTGTCCCTCCCACCAGCCTGCCGTTCGCCGATCTCAAGCCCGGCCAGACCCGCCACTTGCCCACCCGCTTAGTCAGCCTCTCGCCTCCTGATCCCCAGGCCGGCTTGAGTCTGCCCGAGGAAGGAGAGAAGCTCCAGATCCTCGGCGATATCGCCCGGGTCAACGATGATCCCCGGGTCCAGAAAGCGCTCAAACGGCTGGCGGCCGGTAAAGCCGCTACGTCGGTGTCGCAACTCGTCATGTGGCATCTGACCGCCGGCCTGGATTGGGACACCATATCCCAGCTCTCGGAGAAGTGGGCCAACCGTTACGAGCTGACCCTGGCCCAGGATTTCGTGGAGCATCTGGACGCGTTGCCGGAGGAGGAGACGGGACGCGTGTTGTTCCAGATCAGCGGCACCGACGCAGCCGGCGAGGCAATGGCGTCCGAGGTCAGCGATGTGGTGAAAGGCAAGTCCGTGCTGGGCTTGTTGGCCCAGATGGGAATCCCGGCGCGGCCCGAAGGACCGGCTGTGGCCTGTCGGGTTAGATTGACCGCGAGCGAGGCGTTGGTCCAGGTGACCAGCAGCGACGCGGCGGGGCGAAGCTGGGTCCCGTTCGGCAAGTTCACGCTGCCGCTGGTGCATGACCAGGGGACGTTTGACGCCCGACGGTTCGCCGATGCGTTGGCCGACGGCGTCCTGAACCGGCTGGTTCGGATGCAATTGACCAAGGGCACCAGGGAGAAGGGGAAACTGACCTACCGGCTCCGGATCGACAATGCATCACCGTTGCTCCTCAATGGATTGGCTGCACTGGGGATCGCGAGCAAGCCGGATGAGACACCCAAGGTGTTGTCGGGGATCAGCATCCCGCCGCACAAAAGCATGACGGTCCCGGCGAGCGAGGAAGTGGTCAAGCTGCTGGGGTTGAAGAAGGGGATTCGGGTGGTGGCGCTCGACCTGAGCGGGCTGTGAGGAAGGTGCGATCGCCCCGCCTCTTAGGGAGCGAGGCCCGGGCACACGGTGATCGATTTTCGCGTGCGGACCGTGCGTTGGTGCTTGGATACGACGACGGTCCGCATCCCATCTGCTTCGACGAGTCTTATCCCCGAGGTCGAAGGGCGGGTTCCGCTTCGCGTCGGGGATTCCTTGGTCCGGAACCCAACGAGGAACGAGTCAATGAGGAAGCTCCTGACGATAATGGCAGCGGCCGGTGTCCTTGCGATGGGCGGCCTCGCCGCCGGTTGCAGCGGCCAGACACGCACAGAAAGCCCTCCCGCCGCCGAAGCCGCCCCAGCGGCCAGCGTTCAGTATCACTGTGCGATGCACCCGGAGGTCGTAAGTTCAGCGCCGGGGACATGCCCCCGTTGTCACATGGCCCTGACGAAGAAGTGACCCTGCTCCGGGGGCAGGATCTTGTTCAAGGGGGCCACGTGATCGGGACGTCTTGACCTGAAATATCGCCCCTGCAATTGGATGGCGACATGATCGCCGGGAAGAACGTAAACCGGCCGCAGCGTCCCTGCTTGGTTTGATCTCGAACCGATCCACCCCGAGAATCGCTACAATCCGGGTATTTTTGCTAAAGCGGCAAGCCATGAATTCCCGATCCATCCTTTGGGCTCATCGGATCGGCGTTGCCGGTCGCGCGGGCAGTACGCCCGACGCGACCGTTTTCGAGGAGGACGGCAATGAATCGACCATGGCGCCTCGCCCTCATGGCGGCCCTGTTGTTCGGAGTGATTGGTTGTGCCCAGATGAACCGACGGCCGGAGTCGGATCAGGTCGATCAGCAAGCCAGTCCTTCTAATCAGCAAGCGAGTTCTTCAAGCTGCTGTCGGTGAGCCACGACGATGACGCCCCTACGGACGCGGATCGGGCCGGACCGCCCGAGCCGCGTTGAGGTGGCTCGCCCGTGGCGGGGGATCACATCGACATACCTCCGCTTGAGGAGGAGGGCGTCAGCAAGCTCGGCGGCTGGTAGAACGGGTAGCCGAAGTTCGGCGGCATCACGCTCATGCTGCCCGCGCCCGGCATTCGCTGCCGTATCCCGTCGCCGAGCCCCATCCCACCTTGCAAGCCGAAGGACGAAAGGGTGCGAGAGCGTGCGCCAAAACCCTGGCCCATGCCGCCCGACATCGACGTCATCCCGCCAGTCATCGGGGACAGGCTGAACGAGGTCCGCGCGGACCCCATCGCCGATGTCCCCCGCGATGAGAAGGAGAGACTGCTACCACCGCCCATGCGATAGGGCATGAAGCCGCCGAAATTACCCGCATTAGGAATGATGGGGCCGACGCCCATGTTGGCCATAGAGCTGCTCGAAGCGGCGCCGTATCCACCTAGGGAGCTGCGAGAGCCCGGCCCCTGGGCCCGAGCCGAGGGAGTGCCGATGGCCAAGCCCCCTCCGATCATGAGAACGCCCGTTAGAAATGCTCGCTCTGCCGCTCGCATGATTCGGTCCCCTCTATGGCCCGAATGCCGGACCATGGCCGGTTCCGGGGGAGTCCGCTGATTCCTCGGACCGGCTTTCGGTCCGTTATAGAGAATCGGCAGGATGTATGCCATTCTCCGGCTTGCGTGCGGTCCGCTTCGCCGGCGGCCTACGGCCCCCCTCTCGTCGGGCACGCCGCTCCCCAGACGACGCTGACCCACATCCGCTTGCGGAACGCGTGTTCGGAAGCAGAGCCTCTGGAAGTAGAAGGCGACTCTACCCCGCGCATTCTACGCCCAGGACCGCGGTCCGGAGTCAAGCCGAAAACCAGCGGCCTTCGGGGCAAGCCGAGACGATCGGGCCGACGACAGAGACCGCCCCCGGGCCTCAGAGACTCCGGCTGAGCGACTTGATCAGCGGGCAGGAGGCCAGAGAGCGGCGGCCGTCGCAGTGGTCGAGCATTCCATCCAGCACCTGCTTCATCGCCTGGAGATCGCGGATCTTGCCCTCGATCTCGGCCACCTTCGCGGCCATTAGCCGACGCACCGGCGCTGAGTTTCCTCGGGGCGCATGGCGGGCGTCGAGCAATTCCTGGACTTCGCGAAGCGAGAAGCCCAGCTCCTGGGCCCGCTTGATGAAGCGAATGAGGTCCACCGTCTCGGGCGGAAAGGCCCGATAGCCGGAGGCGCGACGGGGCGGCTCCGGGAGGAGCCCCTCGCGCTCGTAGAACCGCAGGGTCTCCACGTTCACGCCCGCCAGCCGGGCCACCTCTCCCGAACGTAGCGGCGTCTCGGCTCCTTCTTGGGGTTCTGTAGCCATGGACGCCCTCATCTGGTTTTTCCAAGAACGCCCCGGCATTCGGCCTCGGCGCCCGAGGCCGAGTCTCGGTGCGAACGAGCCGGGGGCGCGGGATTCGTCGTCGCGGGAGCGGCACAAGGCCCTTCTGGGGGAAAGAGCGCCTGCGCGGGGTGCCCCAGGGCGCGGTAGAGCCGGAACTGCGCGCGGTTGTAATCGGCCGCGGTGTCGAAGTAATCGTTGTAAGCCTGGGCAAGAGCCTGCACGGCCGCCACCGCTTCCTGCGGGCGGATCACCAGGATCAGCAGGTTTCCAGCACGCCTCGTTTGTTCCAGACCCTCGAAGGTCTTCTCCATCGTGTCGAGGGCTTCCCTCAGTTCCTTCTCCGCCTCTTGCATCCGCTCCGCGGCCGATTCTGCCTGTGCGTAGGTTTGTTTGACCTCGGCCGCGACGCGATCCTGGACGCCCGTTAGCTCGAACAACGACGCCTGGTGCTCTGCCCGACGTTCACGGACGCGAGCGCGGTTCCCGAATCCCAAGTTCTGGAGTTCCCAAAGTACCTGGATGTCGAAGTCGGCCCGAGCGCCGAAGTTGCCGAGCGAACCGTTTGGGCCGCCGCCAAAGAAGCCGCCAGCCAAGGTTCCGGGTACTCCGGTCGAAGCACCCCGGAGCAGGACACTTGGCACGAAGGGCCGGATGCGCTCTTGACGGAGCCGCTCCAGGGCGGCCTGGACCAGCGCCCGGTTCGCGGCCAACTCAGGCCGATTGGCGAGGGCCAGAAGGATTAAATGGTCTACCGGCTGGTCAAGGGGCATGAGGGTCACCCGGAGGTCGGGTAGCTCCAGGGGTTCTACGAGGACGGACGGGTCAAGGTGCAAAAGCCGCACGAGTTCGGCGCTGGCCGTTCGCCAGCGCTCCCGCGCGGTGTGGACGGCCTGGCGGCGGCGGGCCAGCTCCGTCCGCGCCCGCGAAACTTCCACGGGGAGCGCCAGCCCCTCGGCCAGGCCCTCCGTCCGCCGGACGAGGTCTTCGGCCCGCCGCCGAGCGTCCTCGGCACCGGCTAACTCACCCCGGGCCTGCTGGACGTCGAAGTAGGCCACCGCGACCGCGAAGAAGGTGTCGTTGGCAGTGGCTTGGGCACCGGCCTGCCGGGCACGCACGACCTGGCGAGCGGCCAGGGGCGAAAAGATCGCGTCGGTGATGGCAAAGACGGCGTAAGGGCCGGCACCAAGCATAAACGAACCCCTGCTGGGACCGATCACGTTGCCTTGGGGGGTCTGGATTTGTCCGTCATGCCGCACGTAGTCCGTGCCGGTGTAGAGTGTCGGGAACCACAGAACATTGGCGCGCTCTAGCTGGGCCGCCGCCACCCGAACCTGCTCGCTCGCAAGGGCAATGTCAATTGCCCGCGCATTGGTCAACTGAAGCGCGGTGGGCAGATTGATGGGGAGCGGCTTATCCTGAGGAGCGGCCTCCGCAGCCTTAAAGGCGAGCGGCACGGGAGCGGGGAGCGTCTGAATCGGATCGGTGGACGGCAACTCCTCCTTGCCGGCGCGCGTTGCTTGGCAGCGGACCAGATCAGTAGTTTTGTCATGGCTTATGCTTACCTGACCGACTGGCTGGCCGAGCACCGCCTGTCGGCCGATCGGGCCAGACTGGCAACCGATCATGGCGAAAGCTACGGCGAGGCTGAAAAGAAACCAAAGAGGCCTCAAGCCCACTGAGCAACTGATACACATATATTATCCTTACCTGGGAGTGGCCTGTGGGCTCCGGCCTGGGATTGGTTGACCTTCCCTAGCCCCAGCGTCATCGGTGCGTGGACTTGCGAACCACCTGGCCGTCGCTGAGGCCGGCCGGGTTATTGATAATCTCCTCACCGCCGGTGAACTCTTCCCACGGGGCGTCACCGTCGGCCTTTGTTTGTTTCTGCAACACTTCGACGTGCCCGTCGCCTGCGAGGCCGACCTTGATGGGGGTGCGGATGGCTCGGCCGTTTTCCACCCGGTAGCAAAAAGTCTGGTCGCCCTGCTTCACCACCGCCGTGGCCGGCAGGGTCAGGAGGTTCGGGTGCTGCACCGCGATGAGCGCGTAGGCGTACATGCCCGGCCGGAGTTTCCCCTCCGGGTTGGGCAGGTCGATCTCGGTGCGCAGTGTGCGCTCCGTGGCCTCCAGGGACCACGACGATCGGGTTACCTCGCCCTTGAGCTCCCGGCTCCCGAGCGCCTGGATGCGAACGGACGCAGGCGTTCCATTTCGCACTGCGACGGCGTCGGCTTCGGGAACCTCGACAAAGATGCGCACGGGGGCGATCCGTTCCACGACGAAGAGCGGTTCTGCCTTGCCGCCGCTGCCCGCGGCGGCGGGCTGGAGGAAATGCCCGGGGTCAACGTTACGCGCGGTCACAACACCGTCAAAAGGTGCCCGCACGGTGGCGTATTCCAACCAAACAACCATCCGGCGATGGTCGGCCTCGGCCACCCCGAGCCGGGCCTTGGCGGCCTTCACATCCGCATTGGCCTTGTCCCGTTGCGCCATGCTCTCCTGGTGCGCGGCTTCGGCCGCCTTGACCTTGGCCTCGGTTTCGTCGCGGGCAGCATCGGAGGCCTTGAGCTGGTTTCGTGTCTCGTCCCGGATCTGCTTGTCGATCACCTGGCGCCGGGCCAACTCTTCGACGCGCTGGTACTCGCCCTTCCAGCGATCGTAGTCGGCTTGGGTCCGCGCGCGGGCGGCTTCCGCGACTGCGATCAGGGCTTTGGCGGTCGCCACACCGGCCTCGGCCGCCGCGAGTGCCTCGACGGCCTGCTCGATCTCGGCCTTGGCCTGCTCCACCCGCGCTCCCTTTTCCTTGACCTCCTCTTCCAGCTCCGGGACCGAAAGCTTCGCGACTACGTCTCCCTGGCGCACGCGGTCTCCGATATCGACATGGACCTTCTCGACGTAGCCCGCATCCCGGGCGTAGACGGGCGTTCGCTCAAACGCCGCGATCGTGCCAGGCTGCCGGATGGCACGGACGAGCGTTTTCCGCTCGGGTCTCACGGTTGTTACGGAAGGCGGTTCGGAAGTCGGCCCTGAGGCGGGTACTCCGCGCGAGGGTCGGCCACGGGTGGCGAACACTGCCACGACGACCGCTACAGCCACAACGCCCAATACGGCCGCACCCAGGAGAATGCGCCGCCAACGTGTGGCGATCGACGCCTGTTTCAAGCTCGTTGAGGACACGCTTCGCCTCCCACCCTTGGCGTCTGAGCGTTTGGGTCATCGTTCTGCCTTCTTTCCTCTGCGCCCGGTTGAACCCCTGCCCGGGAATGTTCAGGCGGTGGACTAAAATGGGGGCTCTCCGGGTCGGAGGGGTCAAGCGACGCGGATTGGCTACTGGCACCGGCGAGCACGATGGCGAAAACGGACGGCAGCACCAGGAGTGTGGCGAGCGTGGCGGCCGCCAGGCCACCGATGACGGCCCGGCCGAGCGGGGCCGTTTGCTCGCCCCCTTCGCCCAAGGCCAGAGCCATCGGGACCATGCCGGCGAGCATCGCAGCGCTCGTCATGAGGATGGGGCGAAGCCGAGTCTGCGCCCCCTCCACCGCGGCGTCGGTAGCGATGGCCCCGGCGCTGCGGCTCCGCTCGGCAAAAGTGACAAGGAGGATGGCGTTGGCAATGGCCACGCCGATCGCCATAATCGCCCCCATAAACGACTGGATGTTGAGCGTCGTGCCGGTGGCCCACAGCATCAGTGCCACGCCGGCGGCCACGGCGGGGAGCGCCGCTACGGCGACCAGGGCAAGCCGCAGCGACTGGAAATAGGCAGTCAGCAGCAGGAACACGACGGCCGCCGACATCAGGATGCCGAGCGTCAGCGCCCGGAACATCTGCCGCATCGGCACCACCTGTCCGCGAACTTCCATCGTCACGCCGCGGGGCGGTTCGCCGGCGGCCTTTATGGCGTGGGCAATCCGGTCGGTCACCCGTCCCAGGTCCTCGCCGTGGACGTTCGCTTTCAGACTCACCATCCGCATCTGGCCGTAGCGGTCGAACTCCTGGGGCATCGTGCCTTCCTGGACCTGGCCCACGTCGCGGACGAGGAGCTGCCCCGTGGGGGTCCCCTTAACCGGGACCATGCCCACCTCCTCGGCCGAATCCATCCGCGTGGGCGGGATCTCGACCTGGACCAGGTAGCCGATGCCGCTCTTGGGATCGAGCCAGAAGTTTGGCATGATGTAGCGGCTGGACGAAGTGGCGGCGACGAGCGACCGAGCTGCTTCGTCCACGGTCATGCCGCTCAAACCCGCGCGCTCGCGGTCCACCTTCACCTCGATGGTCGGGTAGTCCGTCGCCTGCACAAACTGGAGATCGCGTAGCGATGGAATCTGTGCCAGTTCTTTGTGGACCTTCTCGGCAAAGGCCCGGCTGTCGGCCAGCTTCGGGCCGCGGACAACGACCTCGATCGGGGCGGGGGACCCGAAACTCATGACCTGGTTCACCGGGTCCGCGGGCTCGAAAGCGAGCCTCACCCCCCCAACCCGCTTCTGCGTGTCGGCAGGGGGGAGCCCTTGTGCGAGGAGTTTTTCCTTTAACCACGCGCCCAGGCTTTTTGGCAATTCCTCCCGCAGCCGTTCCTCTAGCTCCTCCACGCGAACGCCGCTGCCGTGCCGAAGCGCTACCCGGAGGACCGCTTCCCCGGGGCCGCTTGTCCACAGATACACGGCGTTGAGCGGATAATTGAGACTGGTGACACCGACGTAATCGACGGTGATCTCCACGTTCTCAGGCCCCGCCGTCTCCTTGATCACCTCCAGGGCCTGGACCGTCATTTCTTCGGCCAGCTCAAGGCGGGTTCCGGTGGGAGCGAGCAGGCGAAGTTGGAGTTGCCCGGAATCAACCTTCGGGGCGATTTCCGTCCCGAGCCGCCCGCCGGCGAGCCAGATGAGAAGGCCGGCGGCGCCCAGGTATGCGGGCACGAGGACCCAGCGAAAGCGCGCCGCCCCCCGCAGGAGCAAGGCGTAGGCCGCACTCAGCCGGGCGAAGGAGAAGCGCCCGGGGGAGTCGGACCGTGCCGGGTGGTGATGGCGGAGGAGCCAGACGGACAGCACCGGCACGAACGTGCTGGAGAGGAAGTAGGAGGTCACCATCGAAAAGCCCACGGCCAGCGACAGTGGCACGAACAGGGACCGGGCCGTGCCTTCCATGAGGAAGGACGGGAGGAAGACCGACAGGACGCACAGCATCGCCAGCAGCCGGGGCACGGCGGTTTCGGCGTTCCCGAGCCGCACCGCCAAGGCAATGGAGTCGGTCTTCGTCATATGGGTGTGGATGTTCTCGACCTCGACCGTGGCCTCATCCACGAGGATGCCGACGGCCAAGGCCAGCCCGCTCAGCGTCATGATGTTGATTGTCTGGCCCGTGAGCCACAGGGCGATGACGGCCCCGAGGAGCGCGAGCGGGATGTTGAGGACGACCACCACGACGCTCCGCCAGTCCCGCAGGAAGAGCAGCACCATGAGGCCCGTCAACAGCGCTCCTAGAAGCGCTTCACTGCCCACGCCCCACATGGCCCCGGTGACATAGCCCGACTGGTCGAACTCGAAGCTGATTTTCACGTCCTCGGGTAATGCGGCCTGCATTTGCGGCAAGCTCGCCTTCACCGCGTTGACGACCGTCAGCGTCGAAGCGTCGGCCCGCTTGGTGACCAGCATGTAGATGGACCGGCGGCCGTTTACGTGGGCCCAGCCGGTGGGGATGTCCATGGAGTCCTCGACGTAGCCCAGGTCACGGACGTAGACGTTGCCCCCGGGGTTTATGGGGATACTCCCCAAGTCCTTTGGGTCCACGACGATCGAGTTCACCGACACGATGGGCATCTGGTCCTTGACCAGGGCGTTGCCCGAAGGCCAGACGGCGTTTCCCGCGTTCAGGGCCGCCATGACCTGTTCGGGGGATAAGTGGTAGGACCGGAGCTTTTCCGGGTCCAGGTGCACGACGATGGTACGCTGATTCCCACCGAAGGGTGCCGCCGAGGAGACGCCGGGGAGGCGGGCGTAAATGGGCCGGACGCGAAACAACGCCAGGTCCTGGATTTCGCCGATGCTCTTGGTCGGGCTCGACAGCACGAGGTAGCCGGCCGGCACACTACCCGTGTCCAGACGCATGACGAAAGGCGGCTGCGTGCCGGTAGGCATGAAAGCCTTCGCGCGGTTGGCGTAGTTGATCGTTTCGGCCAGCGCCTCGGCCATGTCGGTGCCCGGATGAAAGTAGAGCTTTATCAGGCCCATGCCCTGGATGTTCTGCGACTCGATGCGCTCGATGCCGTCGATGAAGAAAAAGAGGAGTTCATAGTAACTGGTGATCAGGCCCTCCATTTGGGCGGGGTCCATGCCGGAGTAAGGCTGGGCCACGTAGATGACCGGCAGGTTCATATTCGGAAAGGTTTCGACCTGGGTCCGCTGCACAGCCAAGATACTGCCCAAGAATAAGGCGACGACCGCCACCATCACCGTGAGCGGGTGCCGCAGCGCAAAGACGATGGGATTCATGGTCGAAGCACCTCGCAGAACCAAGGAGGAAAACGCCCCAGCCTTCCCCTTCGCCCCAATCCCCGGAAAGCCCCAAAAGTCCGTGCCTTCCCTTGGTGCGAATTTGCCTGATTTATTGATTATCGGCTCCGGACTTCGGTACGGAGTGAAGGCGAGCGGGCGATCTTCCTGAAAAATGCGGGATCGGGACGGGTGTACACGCTAATCGGAGCGCTGGGTCGGGCGGCGCGCCGTCTCGGAGCGAAAGAGCGGGATCGCGAGGAGGGCCGCCAGAAACTGCACGGTGCTGAAGATGCCCAGTGCCGGAGAAAAACCCGAGTCGGAGTGCATCCCCGAACAAGAAGCTTCCCAACCCAAAGCCGGTAAACAGGGCGAAGACGTTGAGGCCCATCGCCTGTCCACCGCGCCGACCACCGAGGTCGGTGACGATCCCCGCCAGCAAGGGCTGCGTCAGGTCGTAGCCGAGCGACAGGGCGATGACGGCCAGGGTTGTAACGCCCAAGGGCAAAGACAGGATCAACACGGCGCTGGATACAGCGGCGGTTGCAAGTCCCAAGGGCACCAACCACCGGCGTCCCCATCGATCCGCCGCCCGTCCGATGACCGGCCCGAACAAGAAGCCGGGAATGCCATACCCAAGGAGGGCCAGGCCGATGCCAGCTTCGCCCAAGCCGTAACGCTGGGCGAAATACAACCCGAGCCAGGTGAAGACGCCGGAATGGAAGACAGCGTTCACGAATACATAACCGTAGGTCCGGCGTCCCCGCCCGGAGCCGAGCAAGGACCCGTAGGCAGCAAAGAGGTCACCGAGCTTGCCTGCCGTCCCTGAAGGCGCATCACCGAGGAGACGCCGGTGAGGGAAGAGGACGACTATGAGGACCGCACCCAGGCCACTGACGGCGAGGAAGATTCCCCGCCAGCCGACGAGCGGTTCGAGCAGAGCACCGAAGACAGAGCCGAAGGCCATCCCGCCGGCCATTGCACCGAAGAGCCAGCCCAGCGGACGACCACGTTGCTCGTAAGGAAAGGTGGCCCCGACCCAGGCCAGCGCTAGTGGCACGACGCCGCTGGCCCCCAGCCCGGTCAGGAGCCGCCAGGTGATCAGTTGCGAAGTGGACTGGGCGGTCGCCGTCAGGGTGGTTAGGACGACGAAGGCAAACAAGGAGGCAAGCATGATACGCCGGCGGCCCAGCCGGTCGGAGAGGAGGCCGTAAAAGAGGGTCGAGACGGCGTACGGCACCATGTACGCCGGCACGATGAGGCCAACCATCTGCGCCGAAACCCCGAATACGGCCGCGAGGCGGGGGATGAGCGGCGCGACCATGTACGCCTGGAAGAAGATGAAGAACGTCGCCGCGGAGAGCACCCAGAGCAGGCGCTCCTGCCGCCCGTCGCTCTGCCCTTGCCTGTTGCTACCCTCCATCGCCATCGCCGCTCCTACCCGATCGTGACCACCTGGCGTCCGTCCCCGGCTGAGGCGAATCGCGCGAGGAGGAAAGGTTCGACCGGGACGGAGGGCCGCTCGCCGCTTGCCAGCTCGGCGATGAGCAGGCCCGTCAGGGGCGCATTGAGGATGCCCGTCCGGAAATGCCCGCAGGCGTTCAGATAGCCGTCCAGCCCTTCGACGGGCCCGAGGATGGGCAACTCGTCGGGGCTCCCGGGCCGCAGACCCGACCACACCCGCTTGACCCGCACGTCCCGCAGGAAGGGCAGGGCGCGGATGGCCCCGGCCGCGAGCGTCTTCATCGCCGCTGGCGTCGTGCCCACGTCGAAGCCGACCTCCTCGGTCGTGCTCCCGATGATCACCTCCCCGTGGCCCTTCTGCGCCAGGTAGCAGTCTGTCGTGGTCAGGCAGGCGGAGAGCATCTCGGGGAGTGTCTCCGTGCCGAGGATCTGCCCTCGCACCGGACGGACGGGGATGTCCAAACCGACCATCCGCCCGACCTCCGGTGCCCACGCCCCCGCGGCGTTGACCACCATGCCGCAGGGAATCGGCCCGGCTTGCG
The DNA here is from genome assembly GCA_027452145.1 of Planctomycetales bacterium. Lineage (GTDB taxonomy): Bacteria > Planctomycetota > Planctomycetia > Isosphaerales > Isosphaeraceae > JAKAUH01. The sequence goes on along the minus strand of DAIDHB010000239.1, from coordinate 3,668 downwards.
TTTCAACCGCGGTCATGCGCCCCGACTCGACGCGGAGGCCCGTGACCTCGGTATGCGTGAGGATGGCCGCGCCGAGGTTTCGGGCGGCGGCACGGAAGGAATCGGCGAGCCGGTAGGGGTTCACCTGGTCATCGCCGTGGAACCGAAGCGCCCCGTGCACCTCGCGGGTCACCGCGGGCTCAGCCTTTGCAAGCTCCTCCGGCGTCATCCACTCGGTCAGATCACGCCCGCAGGGGCAGCGTTCCCAGAGCGGTTTTGCGAAGGCCACGTCCCCTTCGTCGTACATGAGGAAAAGGAGCGACGTCCGCTCCCATTCGATCTCCATGCCCGAGATTTCGCGCAGGTCCTCGGCGAGGGCGGGGAACATCCCGTTCGAGCGGAGCGCGAAATCGAGGAAGACCCGGGGGAGCTGGCCCGGCCCGTGCACCCCCTCCGGGAGCGTCCCCATCCCGGCCAGGGCCTTGTAGAAGATGACGCCGCAGCCGAGGCCCACCGACTCGCCGAGCGGCCAGAGGCCGCCCGCGGATGCGGACGTGGCCCGGCCCCGCTTCGGCCGATCGACGAGCGTCACCTTCAGGCCCCGCCTGGCAACGTAGTAGGCGACGGCGCAGCCGATGACGCCGCCTCCTATCACCACGACATTGGACGAGCGGCTCATGACGCACCTCCGCCGACGGCGTCGAGGGGATCGGCCGCGGCCGACCCCAAAATCCCTTCCATCGCGGCGAGTGCCCCGAGCGTGACCGGCTTCACCGGCGGGCGGGGGTTGATCCGCCCAACCGCTTCGGGGGTCTGCCCCGTAGCGCGGCACAGGTGCATCCCGACCTGCGGCGCACAGTTCCGGCCTTGGCAGGGCCCCATCCCGAGCCGGGTGAGGAGCTTCACGGCCTGGAGATCGCTCGCCCCCTGATTCATGGCTTCCTGAACTTCGGCGAACGTCACCTCCTCGCAGCGACAGGCGAGCGTCTCGGGGCCTACCAGGTCGAGGAGCCCCGGCCGCAGGCGAGAGACCTCATTGAGGACCGCGCGCATCGCGCCAAGCGAGCGGAGCCGCTCAAGCGAGCCTGCGCGGCGACGCTCCGCCTCATCCGGGGAGATCGTCCCCGACTGCTCCGCGGCCGTGATACCAGCGACGCGGCCTTCTTCAAGTGCCGCGAGCACACCGCCGATACCGGCACCGTCGCCCACGGCGAAGATGCCGGAGATCGTCGTCTGCATGAGGTCGTCCCGCAGTGGGACCCAGCCGCCGAGTTCGGGGGTGTAGTGGTGCCGGCAACCCGCGAGTGTCGTCAGTTCGGTGTTCGGCACGAAGCCGAAGCCTTCGACCACGAGGTCAACGTCGATCCTCTGTTGGCGATCCTTCAAGGCCCGCCAGGTCTCTCGGTCAACCGGGCCATACGTGGCTCCGTTCAGCTCATCCCGGCCATGCGCCTCGAAGATCGTGTGGTTGGGGAGCAGCGGGATGCCCGCGCTCGTCAGGTCCTGCAAATGTACCCGCGCATCGTCGAGGAAGTCCCACTCGCCCCACTCGCTTGGAAACTCTCCGCACGCCCAGGGCGGATCTCCGGCGTCGAGGACGCAAGCGACCTCTACCCCCAGTTCGTGAAGGCGATGGGCCACATTGAGGATGAGAAGCCCCGTGCCGGCCACCAGCGCACGCTGGCCGGGGCGGACGCGCATCGTCTTCAAGAGCACCTGGATGCCCCCCGCCGTCATCACCCCCGGGAGCGTCCAGCCGGGGAACGGGACCGGGCGATCGTAGGCCCCGCCGGCGATGATGAGCCGCTCCGCCCGGAGCACGCCGGACCTTTCGTCCCTGGCCCAGAGGATCTCACGGTCCGGCCAGACGCCGAGGACGGATGTGCCCGAAAGGAGTTCCACCCGGTCGGCAACTTCGGCAAACTCCGCGCGGAGACGCTCCCCGCGGGCGAAGTCCGGCCCGAGCCGAGGCGCATCCGCGACGTGAAACGCCTCGGGCGGCTGGCGATAGACCTGGCCGCCGAGCCGCAGCGATTCGTCGATCAGCGTGGGATTGAGCCCGGCGCGGGCCGCTTCTATGGCCGACGCCATTCCGGCAGGTCCGCCGCCGATGACCACCAGAGGCCGAGAGGCAGTCATGATTCGGCCCTCCACGTCCCTTCGCCCCGCTGGGACTCGATTCGCATCCCGGCGCGGACGGGGGTCTGGCACGTCCGGACGTTCGGCCGCCCGTCGATCGTCATCACGCAGTCGAAGCAGACGCCGATGCCGCAGTACATCCCACGCGGCTCGCCGAGCCGCGATGTGGTCCGCAGCGCCCGCCGGCCGTCGGCGAGCAGCGCCGCCGCCACGCTCTTGCCCTCGAAGGCCCGCACCGGGAGCCCGTCCACGATGATCTCGACCTCCGGCCCGCGCCTGAGGGCTCCCTCGACCCGGAGATCTCCTGCTGGATTCGCGCGCTTCGGCTGTCCCATCGTTCAAGCCTCGACCGCTGTGAATCCGGCCTTCTCGACGGCCTCCTTGAGGCCCCGCTCCTGCACTTTCGCGGGCTCATACCGCACCGACACATGCTTCTGCGCCACCTTCGGCTTCACCTCCCGCACGCCGGGCAGCGCCGTCAGCGCCCCACTGATCTTGCTCGCGCACCCCTCGCAGACCATGTTCGGGACGAGCAGTTCCAGCTCGGCGAGCGAACCCTGCTCGGCCGCCTCTTCGCGCCCGAGGTCGATGCCCCAGATGCGGAGCGTGTTCAGCAGGATGGCGAAGATGCTCACGATCATGAAGGCGATGGCAAACAGCGGCGTGATGTACCCGAAGGCCGCAAGCCCCATGCCCACGAGGTTAAAGAGCACGGCGACGACCACGTTCCCGGTGAGCGTGCGGTAGCTCGCCTTCCCCAGGATGAGCGCACTGACTACGTCATCGAGCCGGTCGCCGATGAGGATGACGCCCGCCGATTCGATCGCCACGTCGGTCCCTGCGCCGATCGCGATCCCCACGTCCGCCTGGGCCAGCGCCGGAGCATCGTTAATGCCGTCCCCAACCATCGCCACATTTCGTCCCTCTTTCTGAAGCGCTTCGATAGCGGCGACCTTGTCCGCGGGCAAGAGTTCCGGCTGGACCTGATCGACAGCGAGGGCCTTGCCAATCGCCTCGGCTACCTGCCTGGCATCACCGGTGAGCATGACCGTCTTCACACCCCGACCCCGCAGCCGCGCCATGACCCGTTCCGCGCCGCGCCGCGGCGTATCCTGAAGCGCGATGGCACCGATGACCTCGCCGCTGCGGGCGACGAGCACAACCGTCTTCCCTTCGGCGCCGAGTGCCTCCACTCTCGCACGGACCTCCCCGGAAAGCGACGTTCCCCGCTCTTCAATAAATGCGGGCTTTCCGGCGAGGATTTCCGCCCCGTCCAGGGTCGCGGAGACGCCCTTGCCCGGCGTGGCGCGGAAGCCCTCGACCGTGAGCTTCCTCACCCCTTCACGCTCGGCGTAGAACCCGATGGCCTGGCCGAGGGGATGCTCCGATTGCGCCTCGACCGCCCCGGCGAGTGCCAGCACCTCACCGCGTTGAAGGCCGAAGGTGACGACATCAGTCACCGTCGGCCGACCGTAGGTGAGCGTCCCCGTCTTGTCGAAGACGACCGTGTCCACGGTCGAAAGGCCGTGGAAGACCTCGCTCGCCTTGAC
>DAIDHB010000238.1 GCA_027452145.1 Planctomycetales bacterium | reverse complement strand
GAAGGGGACCGAACCGGCCTTCACCGGCAAGTACTGGGATCACAAGGCCGACGGCGTGTACGCATGCGTCTGCTGCGGCAAGCCGTTGTTCGACTCGACGAGCAAGTACGACTCGGAGACCGGCTGGCCCAGCTTCAAGCGGCCGATCGACGAGCGGAACATCAAGCAGACCGTCGACATGAGCCTGTTCCAGACCCGCACCGAGGTGATGTGCCGCCACTGCGACGCGCACCTCGGCCACGTCTTCGACGACGGCCCGGCCCCCACGGGACAGCGCTTCTGCATCAACTCGGCCTCGCTGGATTTCCGGCCGCGCGAAGCCACGTCCTCCGCCGGCGCCGGCGCCGGCGCCGGCGACCGGACCGCGTCCACCGTTGGTGAGGGCAGCGCGGCCAACTGAGCCGGCACTGGCCGGATCGACAGGAAACGAAGGACGAATCCCGCCAGGCTAATCCCCGCAGATGGGAGGCCCGGCGGGATTTGCCCATTTTTGCAGACTGGTCGAAACTCAGGCATCCTGGTGTCTCACCGCGTCGGCTGCGTTTACTTTTCCCTCAGCCAGCCAGTAGACTGACGGTTTCGGGGTCGATCGGTCGGGGCGAGGGTCGATGTGTGCGGAGCGGCGGGACATGGGTGAATCGGGCGAGGGCGAGGGCCAGGGTGCGAGTCCGAGGGCGGTTTTGCTCCGGGAGGATGACAACGTTGCCGTGGCGGCGCGGCCGCTGCCGCGGGGCGCCATGCTGTCGTTCGGGGGGCGGACCGTCGAGGTGCGCGAGCCGATCGGGCTGGGGCACAAGGTCGCCGTCGAGGCGATCGCGCCGGGCGCCTCGGTGCGCAAGTACGGCCAGATCATCGGGTTTGCCTCGCGGGCGATCGAGCCGGGCGGGCACGTCCACGTGCAGAACCTGCGCGCCGACCTGTTCGAGCGCGACTATGCTTACGCCACCGAGCGTCCCGGGCCGCCCAGGCCCGACCGGCCGCGGACGTTTCGCGGGTTCCTGCGCCCGGACGGACGAGTCGGCACCCGGAATTACGTGGCCGTCATCAGCACCGTGAACTGCTCGGCGAGCACCTCGCGGTACATCGCCGACCGGTTCCGCGACGGCGCCTGGCGCCGCGAGTTTCCCAACGTCGACGGGGTGTTCGCCATCACCCACAAGGGCGGGTGCGGACTGCCGTTCGAGGGACCCGATCACCGGATCCTCGAGCGGGTGCTCGCCGGGTTCGCCAATCATCCGAACGTCGCGGCGTACCTGATCGTCGGGCTCGGGTGCGAGGTCGGATTCGCGCAGCACCTGGTCGACGCGCAAGATCTCGTCACCCTGGCCATGCCCGGGACCGGCAACGGGTCCGTCGACGGGGGCGGCCGCCATCGGCCCCGCGTGCTCAACATCCAGGAGCAGGGGGGGATCACGCGGACGGTCGAGGAGGCGGTGAAGGCGGTGTACGAGCTGCTGCCCGCGGCGAATTCGTGGGTGCGGACCGAGCAGCCCGCGTCGAAGATCGCGCTGGCGATGGAGTGCGGCGGCTCGGACGGGAATTCGGGGATCACGGCGAATCCCGCGCTCGGCGTGGCGGCCGACCTGGTGGTGGCGCAGGGCGGCACGGCGTTCCTGGGCGAGACGACCGAGATCTACGGCGCCGAGCACCTGCTGACGAGGCGGGCCGTCTCGCGCGAGGTGGGCGAGAAGCTGGTCGAGCGGATCAGGTGGTGGGAGTGGTACACCGGCGTCTTCGGCGCGAAGATCGACAACAACCCGTCGCCCGGGAACAAGGCGGGCGGACTCACGACGATCTACGAGAAATCGCTGGGCGCTCTGGCGAAGGCCGGCTCGACGGCGCTGGTGGACGTGGTGCCGTACGCGGCGCGGGTCGATCAGCCGGGGCTGGTTTACATGGACACTCCCGGCTACGACCCGCCGTGCACGACCGGGCTCGTGGCGGGCGGGGCGAACGTGCTGGTGTTCACGACCGGGCGGGGGAGCGTGCTGGGCCTCAAGCCGACGCCGTGCATCAAGGTGTCGACGAACACGCCGATGTACGAGCGCATGGCCGACGACATGGACCTGGACGCCGGGCCGATCCTCGAGGGCGAGCCGGTGGAAAGCGTCGGCCGCCGGCTCTTCGACCTGATCCTGGACGTCGCCAGCGGCGAGCCGACGAGGAGCGAGCGCCAGGGGGTCGGCGAGGAGGAGTTCGCGCCATGGTCGATAGGGCCGACGCTCTGAGCCGGCCGCCGGCCGGCGCGGGGCATCGGGCCGGGCCGGGGGAATCCTGGAGCGAGAGCCGATTCGCCGCGATCCTCGTGGCCCTCGCCGCGCTCGAGCTGCTCTGGCTCGGCTGGTATCTGTTCGTCCCGCTGCCGAACGCGGTGGTGCAAAACCAGGTCGTCCGGCGCGGGCTGCTGCTCCTGAGCGCGTTCCCCGAGGTCGTGCCGGGCACGAGCTTCCGCGAATCGCTGACCGGCCGGGCGCTGGCCGAACTCGGCCACGTCGAGAACCTGCCGCAGCGCCTGCCGGTCGTCCTGGCCGCGGCGCTGATCGCCGGGGCGGCGGTGGGGCTCGGAGACCTGGTCGCGGGCATCCTCGGCCTGCGACGGCATCTTCGGTGGCCGGTCCGGCTGGCGCTCGATTACGGCCTGGGCGCGGCGATGCTCGGCGGCCTGACGCTCGTCGCCGGGAGGATGGGATGGCTCACCCCGTGGTCGTCTCGGCTCGGGCTGGGCGCGGTGGCGGTTGCCGGCGCGGTCGGGGCCTGGCTCGGAAGAACGCGCCCGGACGATCCGAACGCGGGCGTGGGACATCCCGAAAGCCAGGTCGCGCGTCCCTCGACGCGCATCGGCTGGCTCGTCGCGCCGGCGATCCTGCCGTTCCTGACGATCATGATCCTGGGTTCGATGCTGCCGCCGATGGACTTCGACGTGCTGGAGTATCACCTCCAGGGCCCGAAGGAGTACTTCCTGGACGGGCGGATCCACTACCTGGCGCATAACATCTACACCAACATGCCGTTCGACGTGGAGATGCTCCACCTGCTGGGGATGGAGGTCCTTGGGGACTGGTGGTGGGGGGCGCTCGCGGGCCAACTGCTGGTGGCGCTCTTCGCCCCGGCGGCGGCCGTGCTGATCGGCGCCACGGCCGCGCGGGTGTCGCCGCGGGCCGGCTGGATCGCGGCGCTTGTCTACCTGTCGACACCCTGGGTGTACCGGACGGCGGTGATCGCCTACGTCGAGGGGCCGCTCTGTTTCTACCAGGCGGCGCTGGTATGGGCGTCGGTCTGCGTGGCGGACGATCCGGTGCGCCGGCTAGCGCCGCGGCACCTGCTGATCGGGCTCCTCGCCGGCGCGGCGATGGGGTGCAAGTACACTGCCTTGCTCTCGGCGGCGATCCCGTTCGGCCTGCTGGCGCTGGTCGAGTCGTGGCGACGCCGCGGGGCCGGCCCGGCGGTGGCGTTCGTTCTCGGGTGGGGGATCGTCCTGGGCCCGTGGCTGGCGAAGAACGTCGTCGACACGGGCGACCCGGTCTATCCGCTCGGCTATCGCGTCTTCCACGGCCGCGACTGGGACGACGCGATGCAGGCGAAGTGGCAGCGCGTCCACGGGCCGAGGCCGATCAGCGCGGGGGATTTCGCCGGCGCGGTCGTGGACGTCGCGGGCCGGTCCGACTGGCAATCGCCGCTGTACCTGGCGCTGGCGCCGCTGGCGCTCCTGGCGGGCGATCGCCGCCGTCTCGCGGCGCTCCTGTGGATGCTGGCGGCGTACCTGTTCCTCTCGTGGTGGCTGGCGACGCACCGGCTGGACCGGTTCTGGCTGCCAATCCTGCCGGTGCTGGCGGTGCTGGCGGGCCTCGGGGCCGACTGGTGCCGCCGGGTCGAGTGGACAGCGCTCCTGTCCCTGGTCCTGGGGCTTTCCGTTCTCACCTGCCTGGTGTACGACTCGACGGCGCTGGCGGGCTTCAACGAATGGACGGGCGACCTGGACGTGTTGCGGCGGACCGTGCCCCGCGACCTGAACCCGCCGCTGGCCGGCCTCGACGCGAGGCTGCCCGCCGACGCGAGGATCCTGCTGGTGGGCCAGGCATCGGTTTTCCACCTGCGGCACCGGGTCCTGTACAACACCGTGTTCAATCGCGAGCGGATCGAGGATCTGTCGCGGGACCGCGATGCGGAGGCGTTCCGCCGGGCGCTTCATGATCTGGGGGTCACGCACGTCTACGTCGACTGGCACGAGATCGAGCGCTACCGCCGGCCGGGGAATTACGGATACACGGACTACGTGACGCCGGAGCGGTTCGCCGCCTGGGTCGCGGCGGGCGTCCTCGACCGGCCGCTGGCGATCGGCCAGCAGCAGGGCCTCTACAGGGTCCGGTGACGAGGATGAGGGGGAGATGAACCGCGAAGGACGCGCGACGGACACGCAGTCGTGCCCGGGGCGATCGAAATCGTCGCCCCCTGTTGTTTTCGCGCCTTTTGGCGTGATTCGCGGTTAACCGGGGATTCCAGCAACCGGTCGGTCGAACACGGCCGGGCGCAGGGAGGAGGATAGTCGGTCATGGGCGAGCTGACCGTGGTCACGGGCGGGGCCGGTTTCATCGGCAGCCACCTGGTCGAGCGGCTGGCCGGATCGGGCCAGGCGGTGCGGGTGATCGAGCGGCCTGGCGCGGCTTCCGGGCATCTGCCGGCGGGGGTGGAAGTGACGTACGCCGATATCCGAGACCGGGAGGCGCTCGGCCCGGCGATGCGGGGCGCGCGGCGAGTTTACCACCTGGCGGCCAATCCGAACCTGTGGGCGCGCGACCCGGCCGAATTCGACCAAGTGAACCACGTGGGGACGCGCAACGTGCTCGACGCCGCGCTGGCGAGCGGGGCCGAGCGGGTGCTGCACACGAGCACCGAGAGCATCCTGACGAAGGCCGGGGCGAGCGGCCCGATCGACGAGAACGTGGCGATCGCGCCGGAGGACACGGTCGGGCCCTATTGCCTGTCCAAGCTGATGGCCGAGCGTTATGCGTTCGAGCTGGCGGCGGCGGGCCGGCCGGTCGTCGTGGCGAACCCGACGATGCCGGTGGGGCCCGGCGACCGGGGGCTGTCGCCGCCGTCGCGGTTGATCCTGGACTTCTGCCGGGGAAAGCTGCCCGCGGCGATGGAGTGCACGCTCAACCTGATCGACGTCCGGGACGCGGCGCTGGGGCTGGTGCGAGTGATGGAGCGCGGCCAGCCCGGGCGGAGGTATCTGCTGGGCGCCGAAAACCTCACGCTGCTGGGGCTGCTGGAGCGCCTCAGCCGGCTGACGGGCGTGCCCGTGCCGCGCTGGACGGTCCCCTACCCGGTCGGCCTGGCGACGGCCTGGGTGAGCGAGTTCTGGTCGAGCCGCGTGAGCGGTCGGATGCCGAAGGCGACGATCACCGGGCTGCGGCTGACGCGGCGGTTGATGCACTTCGACGGCACGAGGAGCCTTGCAGAGCTGGGCCTGGCGCCGCGACCAATCGACGAGGCGCTCGCCGATGCCGTGGCCTGGCTGCGGGCCGAGGGACTGCTGCCGGGATGATCGGCACCGACCACTGCATTCGACCCCCGAGCGAGTCGTCGCCGCGAGAATCCGGGCTCGAGAAGCAAAAATCCGTCCGGGAGCCCCGGCTTTCGGCGATGAAGGTACAGAGAGGATCGATCGCCGACCGGCCGCCCGTGAGCGTGACTCTCGGGAAGGGTTTCCATACCAAATTCGTACTGGCCTTGTCGGGCAAATTCCGTTAAAACCGGATCTGCTGGTTGGTTCTTTCGCAATGTGGGCCCTAGCATACTTGCAAGCTGGACGCGGGCGGTCTACACTTCTGAGGTCGGCGCGGCAGCCGGCATGTCAGTTGCTGCCCGTTCTGGGATGAGAGTGAGCAATCGCGAACACGGCAATCCGGGATGCGTGGAGCCGGGCGACCGATCTGGCGTAGAACGCGAAGTGCCGATGCCCTCGGGTGGTCCCGGGGGGATGCGGCCCTGGCGATGCGAGCCGGGGTAGGCCGGATCCGGACCGGCGACGGAGACTTGAATTCGGCGAGTCGGACGGGACCCGCAGGCAAATCCCGATTTCGATGCGCTAGCCAGGTGGAAGCGAGTTGATCTATAATAGCTGTTTAGTCTTGGCGGAAGGTAAACATCGCAGCTCGTTATGGGCTTCGATTGAGGAAGGCTTTCCATGCCCGTTCGACTGGTGGCCCTCGATGAAGGCCCGGACATCACATTGAACCACAGCATGGTAGTCGTCGGCCGGCACCCGGCATGCGACACCCGGCTGGATTCATTGCGAGTCTCGCGCCACCATTGCTGCATGACGCAGGAAAACGGCGAGGTCGTGGTTCGCGACCTCGGGAGCACGAACGGGATACGAATCAACGGTCAGCGAGTGGAGATCGGCCGGCTCAGACCCGGCGACGAGTTGTCGATCGCACATATCCGCTACCGGCTGGAGAACGGCCAGGGCCACGAGCAGACGATCGCGGAATCGAACGGGCAGTTGCTTCAGGGCGAGCGGCACGACGAGAAGGCGCCGGTGGCCAACGGGCTGCCGGGCGCACCCCCGTCGGTGCCCCTGGTGCCGATGTCCCGGGGGCAGGGGCAGGCCCCGGCCGATCCCGCCGACAATCCCATCGCGGCAGAGCTTCGCAAGCTCCTGTCCGCGGGGCTGGCCGACAAGTGCCGCATCCAGGTCATCGTTCAGATGCCCGAGGGCCAGGACGCCCCGGCGATGGCCCCGGGCGGCCGGGCTCCGGCCCCGGACGCCATGCTTCCCCCGCACGACGAGCCGGCGCACGACGAGCCGGCGCACAACGAGCCGGCGAGCGACGAGCCGGCGCACAATGAGCCGGCGAGCGACGATCCAGTTGGGCAAGCCTCGGAGCACCGTGAGGAATGTCATTCCAGCTCGTCCCCCTGAATGTCGGGATCGCGCCGCTCATCTCGCTACAGCGTCCGGTGATCCTTATCGGCCGGCACCTCGATTGCGATGCTCGGATCGATCACGCGAAGATCTCTCGCCGCCATTGCTGCGTCGCCATCGCCTACGACCGGATCATCCTGCGCGACCTGGGCAGCCGCCACGGTATCCGTGTCAACGGGCGGAAGGTCGAGGAGGTCCGGCTCGAGGTCGGCGACGAGATCGCGATCGGCCCGCTGATCTTCCGTCTCGACGGAGAAGGCGCCGGCGCTGGCAATGCAGCCTCGCCCGGGTCCGCCTCGCGGCCCGGCCCCGCCGGTCCGGGCAAGCCGGCCTCGCCGTCAGCCCCCGAGCCGGGCAACTTCCTGCTGGACGACCCCGATCTGGATCTCATACCGCTTGACGACCTGTGATGATATGGCCGTCTGATCGGGCCGAGGGCAGGCCGCTCGACCACGGACCGCGGGGCCCGTCATCGATCGCGACGGGCGACGCCCTTCGACCGGCGCTTCCGGCAGAGTTACCTGGGACGAACACTGTCCCGGTGGTCGCGGGCTGTGATAGATTGTACTCATGGCACGCTCGGGCAGTTCCCGGTCCGGAGGATCCTCACGCCGCGATCGCGAGCGACGAGGCCCGACCGACGTCGAGTCGACTCGCCGCGTCCCGCCGGCCCCGTCGCCGCGACCGGCCCGCCGGCCCGGATCAAACATCGAGGGGCGGACGAGCGTATGAGTGATAACTCGACCCGCAGCGGATTCCTTACGACAGGCCCCAGAGACGACGGCATCCGATTTGATCGACGTCGCAGGCGGGCCCCGGCGCGGGGCCCCAGGAGGTTTCCATGATTCGAACCTTGAAAACGGCAGCAGCCCTGATGGTGCTTCTCGCGACGACCGCCCCATCCGCCCATGCCCAGGGCTGGGGTGCGGGAGGCTGGGGCTTTGGCGGTTGGGGTGGCGGCCAGACATTTGCCGGCGCGGGCCTCACCGGGCTCGGCCGCTACGCCGTCGGCGCCGGCATCTACAACTACGACACGGCCCTGGCCAACCAGATCAACACCCAGACCGCCATGCAGCTCAACGACTACATGGCCCAGATCACGCACGAGTCGGCGCGATTCCACGCCGCGAGGGTCCACCAGGAATTCCTCCACGACAAGACGCTCTATGATGCGCACATCCAGAAGCTGCGCGACAACCCCGCGCCCCAGCAGATCGCCAACGGCGACGCCCTCAACCAGGCCGTCACCGACCTGAGCGACCCGCGGCTCGGCGAGTCGAACGTCGCCCGCGTGGCGACGGCACCAGTCGACACCAAGCTGATCGCCGAGGTACCGTTCGAGAATCATTCCGACCGCGTCACCTTCATGCTCGACAAGCTCCGCGCCGCGTTTGACTGGCCGCAGGTCTTCGAGGAGCCGCGGTTCGCCGAGGACAAGAAGCTGTACGACGAGGTGGTCAGCCGCCTTCGCAAGGAGGATGTGTCGGGCGACGTCTCGCAGAAGACCCTGCGCGAGGCCCGGCAGCTCGTCAGCAACCTGCGGCGGAAGATCACCCTCCAGCCGATGAAGGACGAGGACGACCAGGACGCGGCGATGAAGTTCCTCAACGCCAGCACGGCACTGCTCGGCCTGCTCGACAAGCCAGACACGCGTGCGGCGCTGGCCGATCTCCGCAAGGTGCCCAAGGACCAGACCACCATCGGCGCCCTGCTGGGCTTCATGCACTCCTATAACCTGCGGTTCGGGCCGGCGACGACCCAGAAGCAGCGGCGCGCCTACCAGCAGCTCTACGCGGTCCTCGACCAGACCCGCGACCAGATCCTCACCGACGCCAAGCTCGACCTGAACAATCCGCCGTCGGCCCATCCGAAGGTCATCACCGACTTCTACGGCCGGATCCGCCCGGCCCCGGACACGCAGCCGCCCAGCCCCGAGTGATACGGCAACAACGGGTCATCCCTGGCGATCCACCGATCGAATCCGACCGGGGGCGCCGCCGACTGGCGGCGCCCCCGCGTCGTTTCGAACGATCCCGGAGGATTTCCGACCCTGGGCTTCAGAACGCCAGGCCCAGGATCGCGGGTAGCTCGCGAATGCTGGCGATCAGGTGGGTGTGCGGGAACGGCTCGAGCTGCTGGCGCGAGTGCGTGCCGCCGGTGACTCCCACGACCAGGCCGCAGCCGGCGTTCGTTCCCTCCTCCAGGTCGGACGGCGTGTCGCCGACCTTCGCCACCCGCGTGGGGCTCTCGACCCCCAGGCGCCGCATCAGGGCGCGGATCATGTCGGGGTAGGGCCGGCCGCGCTCGACCTCGTCGCTACTGATCGTCGCGTCGACCGCGGTCCCCTCGGCCCAGCCCAGCCGCCGCAGGAGCGCGTCGGTGATCGGGCGGTCGAAGCCCGTGTCGAGCGCGACGCGCAGGCCCGCGGCGCGGAGCATGCGGAACAGCTCGCCGGCGCCCGGGACCTCGCGCACCGACGGATCCTCGCGGTAGAAGGCCAGTGCCCGCGCGACGAAATCGCGATGGATCGCCTCGGCTCGCTCGCCCAGGTCGGGCGCGCGGCCCGCGTCGTCGATCAGCCGGGCGATCGCCAGCGGCTTGGGGAGGCCCATCACGCGGTTCACCCCGGCCGCGTCGAGCGAAAGGCCGGCCGCCGCCAGCGCGTCGCGCAGGCAGCGGTTGACGACGCCGGGGTCCTCCACGGTCGTCCCGGCGATGTCGAAGACGACCAGCTCGATCGGACTCATTGGGGTTCTCTCCCGCGCGGAACGGTGCCGCGATCTGTCGCCTCAGCGATCATCGAGCGCGTCGGCGACGACCCGCTCGGCCAGGCCGAACGAGAGCGTCATGCCGGCTCCGCCCACGCCCGTGACGACGACGACCCCCGGCGCGGGCTCGAGCCGCACATAAGGCCGCTCGGGATGCTTCGCGTAGGTGCCGTGCCATCGCGAGGCGATCTCGAGGCCGTCGACGTCGAGGAACGCGCCCAGATGGTCCAGGATCAGGCCCTCGATTTCGGCGCTGTCGAAGGGCTCGACGGGCTCGCCGTACTCGTGGGAGTCGCCGATGGCCAGCTCGCCGAGCGCGTTCTGCGAGACCAGGACATGGATGCCGAAGCGGTCCAGTCGGGGCGACTCGCTCGCGATGCGAGCCCTGACGCGATCTAGGCCGGGGCACTCGCGAAACGCGGCGTAGTGGCGGAGGGTCAGCCCGGCGGCCAGCATCGGGCCGAGGCTCCCGTCCGGCCCGGCAGACCGGGTGCGGAGCATCTGGAGCTTGCAGCGGACCAGGCCGCTCCGCCGGAGATCGTCCGGATAAAGGTAGCGCAGCTCGTCGCCCGAGCAGATCCAGACCCGCCCGGCCTCGATCGGCCCGGCCGTCGTTGAGAGCCCGTTCGGCCCCGCACCCGTGACGGCCAGGCCGAAGCGGAAGGTCACCCCAAGGTCGGCGGCGAGCCAGCCGGGCAGGGAGGCGGCGACCTCGCGGGGATCGACCGCGACCTCGTGCGGACTCCACAGGCCGCGGATCAGGCGGTGGGGGCGGACTCGCGGGGCGAGGCGGATGACCTCGGCGGGCTCGAGAAGCTCGAGCCCCTCGCCGGGTCGCTGGTCCGAGGCAAACTCGGCGAGGACGGCGGCCTCGTCGTCGCGATGGGCCAGGTGCAGCGACCCGGTGCGGCGATGCCAGATCCCGCTGGCCCCGAGGACCTCGAGCCAGGCCGACAGGCTGCGGTCGGCCAGCTCGCGCAGCGCGCCGCGGGGCTGGCCGATCGGCCAGAGCATGCCGAAGTTGCGCACCGAGGCGCCCCGGGCCCTGTCGTCGCGCTCGATCACGACCACCCGGCGGCCCCGGCGCGCCAGGTGGTAGGCGTGCGCCAGCCCAAGGATGCCGGCGCCGACCACTGCGTCGTCGAAGGTCTCGGAAGTTCTCACGCCGGCCCGCCTGGCGAAGGTGGCCACATCCAGCCACAAGGTGATCGACGCCTCCGGTACGCTTCGCCCGGAGCAAAGAAGGGCGGCGCGGACGCCAGGACGCCGAGAATCGTTCGATCCGGAGGGACCATTCTGGCCGCGGGTCCGGGCGGACGCAACTCCGCGTGCGAGGCTGCCGATCGTAAAACGAGGTTGCGCGGATGGGCCGAGGCGGCCTCCCATCGGGCCCGCTCGCCGGTGCGCGTTGCCAGCTTGGGACTTCCGTGGCAGAATAGGAAGTGGTATACGATCGAGTTTGCCGGGACCGCTCTGGCTCGAGTCATCGGGTGGGATGATGACTCCCGGCTCCCGTATCTTGTCCGATCCAAGAATGTCGCAAGTGATTTTAATTCGCCCCGGAGCGACGCTGTACGACGAGCAGCAGCGCGTCCAGGGCGTTCTCGATATCCCGCTCAGCGAGCGGGGACATGACGCGGTCGTCCGGATGGCGCGGGCCATCGCGAGCAGCCTGGGTGATTCGTCGCTGGCCGCGTTGTACAGCGGGCCGGGCGAGAACGTGACCCGCACCGCCGAGATCGTCGGCAAGGTCATCGGCATCCGGCCCAAGCGGATCAACGAGTTCCGCAACCTGGACCAGGGGCTCTGGCAGGGGTTGCAGATCGACGAGATCAAGCGAAGGAACACCCGGCTGTTCCGGCAGTGGCTGGACGACCCCGCGACGATCTGCCCGCCGCAGGGAGAGACGGTGGAGCGCGCGATGGAGCGGATCAAGGCCGCGTTCCGGCCGCTCCTCCGCCGCCACCAGGACGAGGCCATCGGCCTCGTCGTCGGCGAGCCCCTGGCCCGGCTGGTCGCCTGCTACCTGCGATGCGAGCCCCGCGTGCAGCTCGACGAGCGGTGGTCCTGCTGCGAGTTCGAATGGATCAAGATCGCGCCCGTGCTGCTCCGCAACGGCACCGCCTGAGCGAGCACGACTGACGGCACGGGCCGCCGGCGCCGCCGATCCCCGATCCCGAACCCCTCGATCCGACGCGACGCGACGCGACGCGACGGGATACGGGGAGGGTCGGGTCGGAATCGCGGCTCCGCCCTCGATCGGAAACGGCATCCGGCCGGCCGCGGAGGACGATGGACGGCCGGACGAACGCACGCGGGTGGATGGGCAGTTATGAGAAGGTCCCGGTCGGATCGGGGACCAGGTGCGGGGCGGAGAGGACAGGAGAGGCCGGACGATGGATCAGCAGCAGGGCGGCGCGGGCAATTCCTGGCACGGGCATAATGAGTCCAAGCGCGTCCCCGTCGGCGTCTGGATGCGGTGCGACGGCTGCCAGGCCACTCTCTTCCGCAAGCAGGTGGAGCAGAACCTGCTGGTCTGCCCCGAGTGCAATCATCACCTCCGCGTCTCGGCGCGCGAGCGCATCGGACAGCTCCTCGACACCGACACCTTCGAGGAATGGTTCACCGACCTCGTGCCGGGCGATCCGCTGGGCTTCAACGATCGGCGGCCCTATCCCGATCGCGTCAAGGCCGAGCAGGCCTCGACCGGCCTGAAGGAGGCGGCGCTCGTCGGCCAGGGATTCATCCGCGGCATCCGGATCGTGTTCGGCGTGACGGATAGCAATTTCATCATGGGAAGCATGGGGTCGGTGGTGGGCGAGAAGCTCACGCGCGCGGTGGAGGAAGCGACGCGCCAGCGGCTGCCGCTGGTCATCGTCTCGGGCTCGGGCGGCGGCGCCCGGATGCATGAAGGGATCTTCTCGCTGATGCAGATGGCCAAGGTCTCGACCGCGCTGGGGCGCTACAACGCGGCCGGCGGGCTTTATATCAGCGTGCTGACCCACCCGACGATGGGGGGCGTCGCGGCGAGCTTCGCCTCGCTGGGCGACTTCATCCTGGCCGAGCCCAGGGCACTGATCGGCTTCGCCGGGCCGCGAGTGATCGAGCAGACGGTGCGCCAGAAGCTGCCGGTCGGGTTCCAGACCAGCGAGTTCCTGCTGGAGCGCGGCTTCGTCGACCGGATCGTCCACCGCCGCGACCTCCAGAGCACGATCGCGCAGCTCATCGACTACGCCACGCCCTGAGAGCCCGTGAAGGATGCGAGCGTCGCCTCAGCATGGCCTGATGCTGCTTCGCGCTTCGCCCCCCGCTCGGTCCCGACGATTCGCTCACGGCTCCCGAACGGGCCGGATTCCCAGCAGCTCGCCGAGCCGGTCGTCGGACGGATAGGGATGCCCGCGGTACTGGCGGAACGCCTCCGCCTGCTTCACCCCCAGGTCCTCGCCTCGCGCGGCACCCCAGCGGGCCTGGATCTCGAGGTACTCGTCGATGCCATGCTGCCGCAGCAGCCAGTCCCGCTGGCTGGCATGGCAGGCGAGCATCCGGCGCTTGGTCTCGAAGACGTCCGAGACGTCGACGAGGAGGTTGACGCGGGCGGGATTCCCGTCGCGGTCGTGGCCGCCCAGGGGGTCGACGAAGTACAGGTGCGGGATCCGCGCGAGGGGAGCGGCGGGCTCCCACTGCCGCGTGGCGTAGTTGGGACACGGGGCGGCGAAGCAGGCGTCGCGCACCAGCAGACTCGTCATCTCGTGGTCGGCGATGTAGTCCGAAGGCGGCGCCGTGAGGATCACGTCGGGCCGGGTGCGGCGCAGGACCTCGGTGACGCGACGGCGCGACTCGTCGTCGTTGAAGACGGCCAGGTCGCGGAACTCGAGGCAGAGGTATTCGGCGTCGATGAGGGCGGCCGACGCGGCGGCCTCGGCCCGGCGAATGGCGGCGATCGCGTCGGGATCGTGCTCGGCGCTGCCGCAGTCGCCCGGCGTCATCGTGGCGATCGTCACGGCGCATCCGAGCCGGCGCAGCCGGATCAACGTGCCGGCGCACTGGAACTCGACATCATCCGGGTGGGCGTGCAGGGCGAGGATTCGGGTGGGCTCGGACATCGGACTTCGGACTCCAGAAAGCGCGGCGAGATGGCCAGCGAGGGCGGGTCGCATGGTCCCGAAGGTCGTTTTTTCCCGAATCGGGTCGGCTCGGTCAAAAGGATTTCGCGAAAAAATCCGAAAAATGTTCTCGCGTGCGCTAGCCTACCGCTGTACATTAGCAACCAAAGAGTCAGTAGGCGCGTCGCGTCCACCTGTCGGATCAGGCGAGTCAGACGCCGGCTCTAGCCCCTGTCCCGGATTCCCCAGACGCGGAGGTTTCCCATGGCCGACCTCGATTCGTTGACTCCCCGGCAGCGGGAGATCTACAACTTCATCCGTAGCAAGATCCAGGGACGGGGCTACGGTCCGACCGTTCGCGAGATCGGGCTGCACTTCGAGATCAAGAGCCCCAACGGCGTGATGTGCCATCTCAAGGCCCTTCAGAAGAAGGGATTGATCCATCGCGAGCCGAACATGTCGCGGGCGATCCAGTTGCTCGAGGACCCGGTGAACGCGCAGCAGATGGGCCTGAAGCTCGTCGGGCGGATCGCCGCGGGCCATCCGATCGAGGCCGTGGAGCAGTCCGAGGAGCTGACGTTCTCCGAGTGGGTCGAGCCCGGCGACAAGTTCGCGCTGAAGGTCACGGGCGAGTCGATGATCGACGAGCACATCGCCGACGGCGACTACGTGATCATCCGCAAGCAGGAGCAGGCGCGCGACGGCCAGATCGTGGCGGTCCGCGACGAGGACGGCGAGGCCACGCTCAAGCGGATCTACCGCGAGCGGAACCGCATCCGGCTGGAGCCGGCCAACAAGGGGATGAAGCCGATCTTCCGCGATCGGGTGAACATCCTCGGCGTGCTGGTGGGCGTCGTGCGGAAGTACTGAAGGGCCGACCCCGCCGAGGAACCGGCCAGCCCGTGACGCCATGCAGGTCCGAACCGCCCACCGGCGAAGAGCGAAGCGAGTCGTCTCGACGCGATCCCCGGTGGGCTGTATCCTTGCGCCGCAATCACGGGTTGCGCCGGCGGGAGAACGACGAGTTTTACGGCGGCATGAAAGCAGCTCAGGCTGTCCCGCCTGACCCAGGCGAGAATCCTCCTCGCCGGGGTAATAAGCACGGCCGGGAGAGCGTCGGCCGTCGAAGCCAGTGGGGATCGATCGCATGGAGCCCGACAGCGGGACGGCGCCTGATAGCGTGCATCTCTTCACCGATGGGGCGTGCAGCGGCAACCCCGGCCCGGGCGGATGGGCCTACATCCTCAAGCATCCGGCCAGCGGCCAGACGACCGAGTCGTGGGGCGCCGTCGAGGAGACGACCAACAACCGGATGGAGCTCACCGGGGTCATCGAGGGGCTCCAGGCGCTGAAGCGCCCCTGCCGGGTCGAGATCATCACCGATAGCCAGTACGTCGCCAAGGGCATCAAGGAATGGATGCCGAACTGGAAGCGCCAGGGCTGGAAGCGCAAGGAGCAGGGGAAGCTCAAGCCGCTGATCAACGAGGATCT
Organism: Planctomycetales bacterium; assembly: GCA_027452145.1. GTDB lineage: Bacteria > Planctomycetota > Planctomycetia > Isosphaerales > Isosphaeraceae > JAKAUH01. The sequence continues at coordinate 2,393 of DAIDHB010000238.1, read as the reverse complement.
GTGGCGTCGGATCGACGAGCTGCTGGCGGTCCATCGGGTCGACGTGAAGCACGTCCTCGGCCACCGCGGCCACCCCGAGAACGAGGCGTGCGATCGCATGGCCGTCGCGGCGTACAAGGCGCTCAAGAAGCTGGGATGATTCCTCGCCATAGCGGCGGGAGGAAAGCCGGTCGACCAGAATCGCCCGACGCGGCCTGCGTCTCGGGCAAGAATGCCCGACCTGCTTGAAGGCGAGCTCCGTCCACCGATCCGATCGGCGATTGTCCCACCGAGGACCGCGATGGACTCGGGACCGCGGGTCGACAACGTCCTTCCTGGCGCGAACGAAGGGTCTCCCACCCGGACGGCGGGAAACCCTTCGCGTCGACCGCGGTTCCTGCCCCTGGCCGAGTCAGGGCCCTTACGGCTTGGGATCGGGCCTGGGCGGCGTCGGCGGCTCGGGCTTCGGCTCGGGCGGCTTCGGCGGCCCGGGCGGCGGCGGGGGCGGCGGTTCGGGTACGATCATCAGCACAATCTCACCCGTGCCGAGATTCGCCGCCTGGGCCTCGACTGTCTCGCGGTCGAGACGCAAGAGCGTGGCGGCGTCGTCGGGCGACAGTTCGATTCCCGTCAGGGCTCGCTCGCGATCGGCGAAGAGCAACTCCCGGTACTCGCGATCGACGAGGGCCTGACCGATGATCTCCTTCAGCGTATTCGACGCGACGGCGTGACTCACTACGCTCGGCTCCTTTCGAGTTGACGACCGATCCGAGACCGCGCAATGCTGGCAAGGGCCGACCTTGCGTCCGCGGCCTTCACGTCCCCGATCTGGGCGAGGCTGGAACCCCGGATCCGCGCGTGGCGTTCCGGTCCGAGCGCCGTCGCGATCGCGACATCGAGTCGCTCCGGCGTTCGGTCCGCGTAGAAGATCTGTCGCGCTCGCCTCAGAACACGCGCGGAGGACGCGACGTCGATCAGACCGGCGGATTCGACGCGACCAAGCCAGTGTCTCACGTTGACGAGTGGGACGGTCAGGGCCTGGAGGCTGAATGGGCAGTAGGAGACGGCCACCTCGTCGTCGCCGACGATCCGGCCCCCGCGGTAGGCCGCGAACACCCAGCCGAGGCCCACCATGCCGAATTCGGCGAGCTCGGCCGCGCGCAGGGCTCCCATACTCGAGGCGCCGACGACCGTCGCGCCGAGGTCGAGAAGGCCGAGGATTTCCTTGGGAGAGACCGAGTAATTCTGATGGAATTCACCGTCGATGATCGCGACGACCCGATCCGGGCCGAGGTCCGCCAGGTCCCCGCGGCGGACCGGAGGGCGGAAGTCAGCGTCGATCAGCGATCGCGCCTCGTCCAGGTCCAGGCTGGGGCCGATGAAGACGCAGGGCCGGGTGTCGCGGGGAGGAGTCCGGCTCATCCGGTCGCCTCCCTGACGAGTGACGGCCCGCGGGCGCCGAGTTGCTGGCCAATGTTCGCTCCGCGACGTCGGCGGCGGCGGAAGAAGCTGATCGCCAGGCCGACCCCGATCCGTCCGACCGGGTCCGTCTCGGCCTCGAGGAGCGAGGTCTCGACGTCGGCCGCATCCTCGACGAGGAGGCGGGCCGTCTCGGGGTCGAACAGCGTGGCGCCGACCGTCCGATCGAGCGTTCGCTTGATCATCCCCATGAGCCGGCGCTTCTCCTCGACCGCGGGCGTCGGCAGCGTGAAGAAGCCCGGGTAGACGTCGGGCGCGGCCCGCACCAGCCGACCGATTTCCGCGGCTCCCGGCTCGAGCAGGACCGCCGGCAGCAGCAGCCACGGTTTATCGCGGGGATCGGGCTCCAGCAGCGGGCCGGGGAACTCGCTGTAGATGGGTGAATTCGGCAGGGGACTCAGGCGATGGAGCTGGACATTGACCCGGGGCGCCCATCGCGAGACGGCGGCGGCCAGGTCGAGGGTCATCTTGAAGTCGTCCAGCTCCTCGAACGGATAGCCCCAGATGAACGAGGCCTCGACGCTGTCGAAGATCCGGGCGGAATACTCGACCACGGGCAGCACGTCCCCGGCGCGCACCATCTTGTGCGTCCGCGCGAGGACCGCGGGCGAGCCCGAGTCGATGCCGTAGAACACCGATCGGCAGCCCGCCTCGGCCATGGTCTCGGCGAGCGCGGGCGACATCAGGTTGATCCGCGAAAAGCACGACCACGCGAGACGGCTTCGCCGCTCGATCAGCCGCCGGCAGAACTCTCGCACGCGGCGGCGGTCCTGGACGAACGTGTCGTCGACGACGGTGATGGCGGCCTTGCCGTGGACGTCGCGCAGGTATTCCATCTCGTCGATGACCGCATCGATCTCGCGGTAGGCACTCCGGTTGCCCCACAGCGCGGTCACGTCGCAGAAGGAGCATCGGTAAGCACAGCCCCGGGTGGT
>DAIDHB010000237.1 GCA_027452145.1 Planctomycetales bacterium | reverse complement strand
GGTTCGCGGCTGCGCCGTGGTCATCGAGCCATCGGAGAGGCACTGCGCGGGGACGGGCCTTGTAACCCGGCGGGCCGTGTCACACCGGAGTTACCGAGAGATCCGCCAGCGTTTTGCAAACGTCGAGCCGAACAGACGTGGGGACTGGCTCCCGGCCCGCCCGGTCCGCAGGAACAGCCTCCGAATGCGTCAGGGCCGGGTGTCGTCCCCTTCTTCCGTGGGCAAGCCAGGCGCCAGGCGCTCCAGGGAGCCTCAGCGAGTGGCGCCCTCGCCGCCGCCGGTGGGAGACTCCTTGCTCCGCTCGTTCTCAACGGCCCAGAGCTCGCCGGTGACCACCCGGCGATACAGGGCCGGGCGATAGGCCTCGGGGGCCTCGGTCGCGATCCACTGCCTCGCCGAAACCGCCATGCCGCGGCGGCCCTGCGCCTCGGCGATCGCGCCCAGGGCGACGAACCGCTCCGACTCTTCGGGATAGATGCCCGCACAGGCGCGGGCGTCGTCGAACCGTCCCGCGGCGATCAGGCTATCGACCAGAAAGCCGGTCATGACGCCGCGAAGGCCGTCCTGGGGGATCGAGGCGACCGCCTCGGCGGCGGCCTGGTAGGTCGGCGTGGCGACGGCACTGAACGACTCGTACATCCGGGTCGTCCACTCGGGCCGCTTCAGCTCGCGCATCGCGGCACCGCCCGCGAAGGCCGAGAGGGTGTCGACCCGGACCGTGGCCTCCTCCATGCTCCGGCGGCACTGCGCGTCGGCCAGCAGCAGCAACGCCTCGGCGCGGGACTCGGCGTTCTCGACCGTGCGGGCCAGCTCGAAGGCCCGGCGGAACTGTTGCGAGTCGGCCGCCGCCAGGGTGATCCGCACCATCGCCCGGTTCTTCCAGATCAGGCGGTCGGCCTGGCGGGCGACGTTCCAGGAGTCGACCAGGATCTCGTCGGCCAGCCGGTTCAGGACGTCGATATTGAGCTCGGCGTCGCCGGCCGAGGGGCGCGGCGGCACGGGCAAGGCGACCGGCTGGTCCTCGCGAGCGCCGGGCCCGGGCGGGCGGGCAAACCGCGGCCGCGGCGGGGGCGGCACGGCCCCAGCGGCCCCGCGCGCCAGCTCGGCGGGCGCCCGGTAGCCCAGCGAGCTGAGGTCCAGCGACCGTGGGAGGTCGTTGGCCACCCGCGCGCTGCCGACCGCCTCGCTCTCGGCGATGCGATAGAGCATCTCGTTGCGATACGTCGGGTTGTTGATCAGCGCCGCCAGGTACACGGCCCGTCGCCATTCCAGCCGGGCCATGCGGATCAGCACGACCGGGTCGCGCCGGCGGACCCCCTCGGCGCCCCCCTCCACGTCGGCGACGTCGGCATCAGTCGCACCGCCGAGGACGTCGCGGTTCTCGCTGGCGGCGCGCAACAGGCCGTCCGACAGCGTCGTCAGCGAGACCACCAGCCCGATGAGCCGCTGGTCGCGGACCAGGGGGACCGTCACGTGCGACGAGGCGCTGATCGACTCCTCGAGGATGTGGTGCCCCAGGGCCAGTTGGTTGCTGGCCATGGCCCCGTTGGCGATCTGCCGCAGCGCCAGGCTGCGCTCGGCGGGATCGACGATCTTGCGCGCGTCCTCCAGCAGGGTGTTGCCGACCCGGCCGGTCGCCGGACCCTCCAGCGCATTACCCACCTGCTGGGGCACCAGGAACGGGACCAGATACGGATCCGTGGGGAACGAGACGTCCACCCCCGGCCCGTACGGCACCAGGCCCCGCCGCGGGCCCAGGGGCAGCGCCCGGCCTCCGCCCATCGGCGAGCCCGGCCCCCTCGCCGTCATCGCCCCGGAACCGCTGTCGGTGGCCCCGTAGGAGCCGTATCCGCTGGGGTTCGCGGTCGACATCGCGCCGGCGCCGGCGCCGGTGCCCACCCCGGTCCCCGACGAAAGGCCCGGCCTCGGGGGGTTGTCCTGCGCCTGCGCGCAGGACGCCAACCCGCCGCCGAAGGCCAGGCTCAGGGCCACTACCGCCGACCTGGTGCCGTCGCGTCGTCTGTTCCACATGGCGGCTGATCCCCCGTCGGGAGGCGGGCCCGCGCTCCGGGACCCCGCAAATCCCCCTCGACCGTCACTCTCGTGCGATTCGTTGTTGTCTCGTGCCAGGTTGCCCCGCGAACGCGATCCGTCCGGTCGATCCGTCCCATCTCGACCGATCGACTCCGCTCTTCTCCGTTCGGGACGCGGTTCGACCGCCCCGGGCCGGCCCGCCCGGACGACGAACCCGGCCCTGAATCGATCGCGCCGCATACCCCTAGCATGCCCTCCGTTATCCCCCCGGTCAAATTCCGGGCCCCCGGAGCGCCGGCCGCCCGGACGGCCCCCGGTCGAGGAATGGCGGCTCCATTCCGACCGGATCGCGGCAAACCGTCGGGCCGATCGGACGGCGTCGTGTCACGAGTGAGCTCGCGGGGCGCAGAGCAGAGCAGAGCAGACCAGAGCAGACGGCCGGGATTCCGCTTTGGGAGACCAACCCCTTCTGGTTGTTTGGACAGCATGGAAGCATTATCTCCCATGACCGCTCTCGACCGGATGCTCGATCCCCTCAGCGACTGCCTGAACACCGAGGTGGCGAGGCGCATCGTCGCGCTGCGCATCGCGCCCGAGATCGAGACCCGAATCCAGGACCTGGCCGATCGCTGCCACGAGGGCCGGCTCACGGAGGCCGAGCGCGCCGAATACCAGGGGTACGTCGAGGGTGCCGAGATCGTCAGCCCGATCAAGCTGAAGGCACCGCGGTTCCTGAGGGAGCAGGATTCCGGCTGATGAATGAAATCATCTGGAAGCTCGTTCGCGAGCGCGCCGGCGATCGGTGTGAGTACCGCCTGCAACCCCCAGGAGCACGCGCAGACGACCCATCACATGGAGCACATCGTCGCCAGGCAGCATTTCGGGAGCCATGGCCCGGGAAATCTCGCCCTTGCCTGCATCCACTACGATTCACATAAATGCACCAATCTAACGGGTCTCGACCCGGATGGCGGCGTGATCGTCCCCTTGTTCCACCCTCGACACGATCGCTGGGCCGATCATTTCGCCATGCGAGGCGCCTTCTTCGGCGGCCCGACGCCCACCGGGCGGGCGACCGTCTACAATCCTGGCGATGAACGCCCGACACCGCCTCAATGTCCGCGCGGAGCTGATCGCCCAGGGGCTTTATCCCTGAGCTTCCGGGGCAGTCGCTTGCGCCGTCCTCCCACGCGGTCCCAGCCCGCGCCCGTCCGACCCCGTCCACGAGGATGACCGGGACCCGACCTTCGGCCGGAAGGTGGCGGCCACCGAGGGGTCTGCCGAGCGGCGCCGCCCGAGGGCGCCGGCAAGACACCGTTCGTCCGGCGACCTGCATCCAGGCAAGCCCAGACGCCGGTTTGCAACGGCTCCCGATGTGGTTGCTCGATGCCAACAAATTATAAAAAGCAAAATTTCTCAAGAAAACCGATAATTCCACGCCCTGGCCATCGCCCGGACTGTTCTGGCCTCACCGATGGCATTAGAATAGAAGGGAGGTCGGTGAAGACGCCGACCGCGCACGAGCGAGACGCTCGAACAACTCCCGTGGCCACACCGTCGAAGAGAATCGCCAGTTACCGGCTTCGAAGACGAGCCGTCACCACGACGCATGAGCGCGCCCTCCGCAGGGTCCCGACATGACCACCGCGTCGAACCCGCTCGACTACAAGGCCCTCTTCGAGTCGCTACCCGGGCTGTACCTGGTCCTCGATCCGGACCTGCGCATCCTCGCGGTGAGCGACGCCTACACCGGCGCCACGATGACGCGCCGCGAGGACATCCTGGGCAAGGGCCTTTTCGAGGTCTTCCCCGACAACCCCGGTGATCCGGCGGCCGGCGGCGTGCGCAACCTCGAGGCCTCGCTGAGGCGAGTGCTGCGCGATCGCACGGCCGACGCCATGCCCGTGCAGAGGTACGACATCCCCAGGCCCGGGGGGCGAGGCGGTCCTTTCGAAGAACGCTACTGGAGCCCGTACAACGCGCCCGTGCTGGCCGCCGATGGAACCGTGGCCTTCATCATCCATCGTGTCGAGGACGTGACCGACTTCGTGCGCATCAAGCAGCAAGGCGTCGAGCAGGGCCGGCTCGACGAGGAGTTGCGCGACGACGCCTTGCGGATAAGGGCCGAGATCTTCGCCCGGGCGAGCGAGGTGGCCGCGGCCAGCGCCCGGATCAAGCAGGCCAACGAGGACATCACGCGGCTCTACGCCAGGACGCTGGAGCTCGACCGCCTGAAGACCGACTTCTTCGCCAACATCAGTCACGAGCTGCGCACGCCGGTGACTCTGATCCTCGGCTCGCTGGCGAGGCGAATGAAGGCGGCCGACCTGCCGGACGGCGAGCGGCACGACCTCGAGGTCATGGAGCGCAACGCCCGGCTGCTCTACCGGCACGTCGGCGACCTGCTCGACCTGGCCCGGCTCGAGGCCAGGCAGATGGAACTGCGGTGCTCGCCGGCGGACCTGGCCCACCTCACGCGCGTGGCGGCGTCGCACTTCGACTCGCTGGCCAGGGACCGGGGCATCCGGTTCGCGGTGAAGGCGCCTCCCCATCTTCCCGCCCGGCTCGACGTGGCGAAGGTCCAGCGGGTCCTGCTGAACCTGCTCTCGAACGCCTTCAAGTTCACGCCCGCCGGCGGTAGCGTCGAACTGGGCCTCCACGCCGCGGGCGACCGGGCCGTGTTGCAGGTCCAGGATAGCGGCCCCGGGACGCACGCGGCCCCGCGCGACGCCGCCTTCGATCGCTCCCGCCAGGGCGACGGCGGCGTCGATCGGCGATTCGGGGACACCGGCCTTGACCTGGCGATCGTGAAGGAGTTCGCCGGGCTGCACGGCGGCACCGTGACCCTGAACAATGCTCCCTCCGGCGCCGCCCTGGTGACGGTCTCCCTGCCGCTGGCCGCCGCCGGCACGCACGACCACCCGACACCCGCCGACCTCGATCCCCAGCTCGGCCGCCGCGCCCTGGAGGAGCTGCAAACCGGCCCGACGCGGGCCATCCCCCCGGACCCTCGCCCGGGCGCAGGCACGGGCACAGGCACAGGCGCCGATGCGGGTGCCGGCCCGGACGCGCCGCTCGTCCTCGTCGTGGAGGACAACCCCGACATGCGCGACTTCCTGAGCTCATCCCTGGGCCGGCGTCACCGGGTCGCCACGGCCTGCAACAGCCAGGAGGGCCTGCGAAAGGCCCGCGAGCTCGGGCCCGACCTGATCCTCTGCGACCTGATGATGCCGCGGCTCGGCGGCGACCAACTGGTCGCGGGACTCCGCGGGGATCCGGGGACCCGCGACGTGCCCATCGTCGTCCTCACCGCCAGGGCCGATGAAGACACCCGCGTGAGGCTGATCCGGCAGGGCGTTCAGGAGTATCTGCTCAAACCCTTTTCGGAAGACGAGCTGCTGGCGCGCGTGAATGGCCTGATCTCCCGGCAGCATCAGACCATGGCCGAGGTTCGCAGCCTGAACAACGAGCTGAAGCGGCGGGTCGCCGAGCTCGAGCGAGAAACGGCCGAGCGCGAGCAGGCCGAGGAGGCCTTACGAAAGGCCGAGCAGCGCTTCCGCCTCCTGGTGCAGAACTCCTCGGATATCATCACCGCGCTGGACCCAGACGGCACGGTCCTGTACCAGAGCCCGTCGATCGAGAGGATCCTCGGCTACCGCCCCGAGGACCGCATCGGGAGGAACATCCTGCTGGATCCGATCGTCCATCCCGAGGACATCGCCAGGAAGCGGGCCTTCCTCGACGAGGCCCGGCAGCGGCCGAATGTCACGGTCGCGGCCGAGTTCCGACTCCGCCGCTCGGATGGAGAATGGCGTACGATCGAGGCCCTCGGCCGCAACCTCATCGCCGACCCGAGCGTCGGGGCAATCATCGCCAACTACCGGGACATCACCGACCGGAAGCAGGCGGAGGAGCGGGCCCTCCAGTCCGAGCGGCTGGCCGCAATCGGGCAGATGATCGCCGGGATAGCCCACGAGAGCCGCAACGCCCTCCAGCGCGCCCAGGCGACGCTGGAGATGCTGGCCCTCGAGGTGGGCGATCACCCGCGCGCAAGGGACATGATCGGCCGGCAGCAGCGGGCCCTGGACGACCTGAACCGGGTCCATCGAGAAATCCGGGACTACGCGGCCCCGATCGGGCTCGAGGCCCGCCCCTGCGAGCTGCCCGCGATCTGGCGGCTCGCGTGGGACGACCTGAAGCCGATGTGGGCCGCGCGCCGGGTCGAGTTCCGCGAGCACATCGCGGGCAACCTGCCGACCTGCCCCCTCGACTTCGACAGGATGGTCCAGGTCTTCCGCAACCTGCTCGAGAACGCCCTGGCCGCCTGCCGCGACCCCGTCGAGATCGACCTGCGCTGCACCTTGGGCGAGCTAAAGGGCCAACCGGCGGTCTGCGTGTCGGTGCAGGACAACGGCCCGGGCCTGGGCGCGGGCGACGCGAAGAAGGTCTTCGAACCGTTCTACACCACCCGGACAAACGGGACGGGCCTGGGCCTGGCGATCGTCCGGCGCATCGTCGAGGCCCACGGCGGCCAGATCAGCCTCGGCGACCGCCCGGACGCCCCCGGGGCCGTCTTCGTGATCACCCTCCCGCTTCCCGCGCCCTGATCCGCCGGAAACGGCCGGAGGGCCGCCGGCCGGCCGGCCGTCCGACCGTCCGACCGTCCGCTTGTCCGCGGCCGGCGAGCGGACCAGGCGGGCCGGAGCCGGGGCGGACGCAGTCCCGGTCGTAATCGCAGGGGACGACCCCGGGCGTTCCGGCCACACCGATCCGATCCGTCCGAAGTCGGTCAGGCTCTCAGCCCGACCTCCTTTCAGGCCGCCGTAATCACCCGGATCGCGAGCCCTGCTCTGACTGACTTCGCGAGGAAGCAAGCCGGTGACGACGGGCGCGCCGATGTGCCGGACCAGCGAGATGCGGCCCACGATGCGCCAGGTTCGGCGAGGTGGCCATGTGTGGAAACCTGCTCGCATTCTCCTGCTGCAGCTCACCGGCCTGTTGCTGTCTAGGTTTACAGACAAAGGAATCATTAGGAATCGATTGTTGATTCTTTCCAACAAGCTCTTGTGTGGTGGCAAATTGAACATCAAGATCCGCAGCGAACCAAATATGAAGATAATGGTCCGTCGGAAAGGGTCGCGCCTCGGGCCGGGCGACGTGGTTAGGCGAAGGAGGCCTGATGACCGTACTGTTTCGGCGGCTGGTGCTTCGCTCGGCGTGGATGGCACGGGCCAGGAATCGGGCCCGTGCCAGGCGGATGCGGGCCCTGCTCGATCTGGTCAGGCCCCCTCGGCGTGCGCGGGTGATCGATCTGGGCGGTACCTGGGGAATCTGGGGTCTGATCGAGCATGACTTCCGGGTCACGCTCGTGAACACGTCCCCGTGGCCGAGCGTCCCCGATCGGCTCAGGGACCGCGTCAGGATCGTGGTGGCCGACGCGTGCGACCTGCGGAATCTGTTCGACGACAGGAGCTTCGACCTGGCCTTCAGCAACTCGGCGATCGAGCACCTGGGCGGCAGGGCGAGGAGGGAGCGGTTCGCGGGCGAGGTGAGGCGTCTGGCCGCGGCCTGGTGGGTCCAGGCGCCGAACCCGCGATTCCTCGTCGAGGCGCACACCGGGCTGCCGCTCTACTGGCAATGGCCGGGCTGGGCCAGGGCGTGGATCGACGGGTATCGGCGCAGGCGGATGCCAGACTGGCATGACGAGATCGCATCCACGGAACCCGTCCCGGAGGCCGAACTCGGGGAACTGTTCCCCGGCGGCCTGATCTATCGCGAACGGGTCTTCGGATTCGTCAAATCATTCGCATGCTATCGGCCGTTTCCGTCTAACAACGAAAACGGGTTTCTTGACGAGCATCGCACCGGGGCGAAGCGGGTCGGACGGTTCACCGGCGGACGGAGGAGCCCATGGACATCGGGGTGATCGGTCGGTTGGGAAGGCGGCATCTGGCCACGTTGCTTCCCGAGGTCCTCTACCTGAACACGGGCATCGACACGACCCGGCCGACGGAGATCCGCGCCACGGTCACCGAACGGTGCAATTATCGGTGCCTTCAGTGCGGCTGCTGGCGGTTGGAAGAATACCGCGAGATGTCGATCGAGAGATGGAAGGCGGCGCTGGCGAGCATCAAGGACTTCCTGGGCCCCTACACGATCCAGTTTGTCGGCGGCGAACCGTTCGTGAAGAAGGGTTTCCTGGACATTCTCGAATTCTGCCGGGATGAGTCGCTCGACGCCGGGGTGATCACGAACGGTTCCGCATTCGCCGGAGAACGAGTCGCCGATCGGTTCGTGGCCGCTCGCCCGCTCAAGCTGGAGATCTCGGTCGACGGCGCCACGCCCGAGATCCACGACCGGCTCCGCGGCGTACCCGGCTCGCTCGAGCGGATAACCGCCGGACTGCTGAGGCTGGGTGAGGCGCGGCGCCGCCACGCGGCGCGGTTTCCGATCCGGATCAAGGCCACCCTGAACGCCGTCAATTTCCGCTCGATGCCCGACCTCGTTACCTGGGCCGTCGAGCGCGGGGTCACGTCGATCGACTTCGAGCCGATCCGCGAGTGGACCGACGAGTCGCGCGGCGAATTGTGGCCGACCGAAGAGGACCTCGGCGAGCTCGAGGCGATCCTGGGCCGCCTGCTGGAGATGCAGGCCGCCGGTGCACCGATCGAAACATCGTCAGGCCGGTTGCTCGGAATGCTTCCCCATTTCCGGCGCGAGCCCGTGCCGCTCGAGGTCGCGACCTGCCGGGTCGGGCTGCGGGTCTTCGCGATCGACCCGGTCGGGATCGTCCGGTCCTGCGACCATTTCGCCCCCCTGGGGGATCTCGCCCGGCAGACGGCACGCGAGATCTGGACCAGCGCCGCGGCCGGCGAGGTCCGCCGCGCGACGGTCGCCTGCACCCGGGGATGCGCCTACGGCTGCCTGGCGACCAAGTCCCTCGTCCAGAAGATCCGGCGGGGACTTATGGTCTTCGGCTGATGAGGACAGAGCAGAGAGGAGAGAGCAGAGGACGACAGAGCAGAGCACAAGAGCCCAGCGCGGCCGAGCCGCCAACAACTTATCAAGGCGACCGGCTGGGGAAGTTCTACCCAGGAGGCGACTGGCCAGGAAGCCGTCACAGGACCCGACCGGGGAATTCCGGCGAACCGGCGCCGTGAGTCGCCGGGTAAACTCGCGAGTTCGGTCAGCGCCGCTTGCCACCTCCGGGCGAACCGGCGACGGGAGGCGCCGGGTCATCCGGCGGAGAGTCTGTCCCGAGAGCCGCGGCAGCGTCTTGTCGGGTGGGTGAAACCCACCGACTGCGACGGCCTTTCCTCGGTGGGTTTCACCCACCCGACAACCCTTGAACCGACCGTCCGGGACAGAGTCTGATACACGGACCCGCTGATCCTGTCTGGTTTCGGGAGGGCGAGGCTCCTGCCGAGCCTTCCCTGCGGCTCGGCAGGAGCCTCGCCCCGACGCGACCGGAAAGCATCAGCGGGCTCGTGAATGAGAGGAAGAACCCGGCAACTCACGTCGCCGGTTCGCCCGGTCCCAGCGATCCGCCCATGCCGGGCCCGAACCAGGTGGTGTTCGGCGAGGAGTGTCCTCGTATGACTCCGGCGGGAGCGGGTAGTTTATCTTCCGCCGGTCGCCCAATCAGGAATCATGAACCACGGAGACACCGAGACACAGAGACCGGAAGAGAAGACAGTCGGGGGACGGGGCATGCGAGATCGGTCGGGGTGAGCCGGTCTCGAGTCCGCTTCTCTTCTCGGTCCGATCTCTGTGTCTCGGTGTCTCTGTGGTTCCCTCCTCCGGGGGCTGGCCAGCGGGAATACAGAGCAGAGCAGCCAGAGCAGAGGACAGGCATATTACCGCCGCTGGATCACCCATGCAAACTAGCGACCACGCAATCGAAGAGCAACGGAAAGATGCCTGTCCCTGTTGGGGATGTGTCCGTCCTGGGAGATGACCACGCGCCGGATCGGGTGACGCGACCGCCGGCTCGCACCTGTCGGGCCCGCCCGTCCGCCCCTCACCGACACAGGCCGGCTGGACGGGCCGGACCGGACCGGCACGTGGGTCGATCACCCGCACCGGTCGGCCGCCGCCGCGCCCGAAGGCAACACCCGGTTGCCCGACTGCTGGCCCCGCGCCTCGGCGATATCGCCGAGATCCGGATTGGCAAACTTTAGCGATTGTGTTGACTTTGCTGACTTCCAAAAAACTTGAGGCAAAAATCAAAAATCTAATTACCTTGTACACATGGAGTTACGTCGAGTTCCTGGCGATTTCCGAAAGGGACGCCGTACAGAATTTGCGGACCTGATACATCCTGTATATAGGGAGAAAAAATCGGGCGCAGGCGACAATGAGTCGAGATCGCGTGGGTGCGTCTCGCCTGCGACGATCGCAGCCTCGCAATCGTTGCGACCCGTACAACCCAAAGCCCAGGAGTCCGAAATCCGGCCGCCAGGTGCCGCCAGGCCCCAAAAACCTGCCACCAGCTGCCACCTGGTGCCAAAACCCAGTTGCCAGGCCCCAAAAACCTGCCACCAGGTGCCACCTGGTGCCAAAACCCGGCTGTCAGGAGCCTCAAAAACGGCCATTTGACCCCCCATTACTGTCATTTGACCCCCCATCACTGCCATTTGGCCCCCCATTACTGCCATCTGGGACCCCATGACTGCCACCCGAACGCCGCCCGGCGCCGACTCGGTCCGCACCCGGCCGGATTCCGCGGGGCGGATCCGCGCGGGCAACGCCCCGGACTGGACATCGCGGGCGGCCGGTCGGCCGGGCGGTTGCCTGGTTGGTTGCCATCGGCGGGCGCGGCCGGAATCGGTGGGCCGGAAACCGCGACCGAGGGCCGGCCCGGTTCGCTCCGCTTCGCCCGCCCGGGTCAGGCTGACAGCCTGGCCGACCTTTGGGACGTCGCATTATTTGCCGGGCCGGACGTCGCCGAGGTCCCCGGTCTCGCCGGGACCGACCTTCACGCCGTGGGCGATGTAGCCGGACAGAAGGCTCGCGTCCTTGAGAAGCTGGAGGTCGTACGGCTTGTCCGGGATGATTCCGTCGACCCGGAAGCGGCCGTCCTTGCCGATCTCGGGATACCCGGCGGGCCGGGCGATCGGGTAGATGTTTCCGCTGCCCACGGGCTCGCCATCGGCATCGACGATGCGGCCGGTCAGCACGCCCCAGCGCTGGAGCCTGATCGTCTGCGGGCCGGTCTCGTCGCCGCGGAGGGATAACTCGCCGACCAGCCGTCTCGCCTCGTGGCGCACCTCGATGGTCCGGCCCCGTCCGGGCCCCAGGCCCACGATCTTCAGCTCGGATCGTCCGGCGGGCACCTTTTCCCACCCGCTCATGTCCCTCAGGCCGACGGTCATCAGCTCGGCCGGGTTCACGGGCTGGCCGTCCGGGTCGAGGACCTTCACGGGCAGCGTCCGGCCGGATTCCAGCAGCAGGTCGTGAGTCATCGACCCGGTCTTCGGCGCCGGGTCGATCGGGTCCACGACGTTGAAGTTGGTGGGAGCCGCATTGTACGGATGGGTCATCAACAGGCCGTTCTCGACCTTGTTCCCTAGCTTCTCGAGGCCCGCCGCCCGGATGTACTGGGATCCTCCGGCCCGCGCCGCCAGCACTCCGGGGCCGGGGAAGACGACGAAGTGGAACACCCCGTCGGCCCTGGCGAGGTGCGGGCCGATCATCGTCCAGCCGAAGACCGGATAGGCGGCCATGTGGGGATTGTCGGTGTAGACGAAGTACTCGACCTGACCGCCGACGGGCTGGCGGGTCTGGCGGTCGAGGACCCGTCCCGTCAGCCAGACCCCGCGCTTCAGCTCGATATCCAGGTGAGCCGGCCCCGGCCCGTCCACCTTGCCGATTTCCAGCCGGGCCCGGAGATAGGGCAGGGCCTCGTCCGGCGGAACCTTCCGGTTCGCCCGGTGGAGGCCATTGCGCGGGAAGTCGCAGGGCGGGACCGCCAGGATGTGGCCCTCTTTCCCCTGGGGCAGGCCGACCAGGCGATAGCGGCCCTGGGCGTCGGTGAAGGCCCGGATGTGCTCGCCGGGGCCGGCTTCCGGGTCGGCCTCGGCATGAACCATGATGCCCGCCAGGGGACGCCCGGTGTCCATGTCCGAGACCACGCCCTCGACCGGCCGGGTCGGCCCGGCGACGTGGTCGAACGAGGCGCCGTAGAAGGTCATCCGCTCGACCTGGTCGGCGGGCATGCCGCCGTCGAGCTTGTACAGGGGAACTCGCATCGTCGGCCCCGGGCGGGTCAGGGCCATCACGAGGCGGGTCTCGATGGTCGGTCCCTCGATCTGGAGTCCGGCGATGCGCTCTCGGCCGACGCCCTTGATGCGGAACCGGCCGTCGGCACCCGTCACGACCGCCGGAACCAGCGGCGGATCGGGCTGGTCCTCCAACCTCTGGGTGACGAACTCCTGCAACACCCGCTGGACCTCGTTGCGCTCCTGCAAGGCATTCAGGAACCGGTCGAGGCGTCCGTCCGCCGTGGCGCCGACGGCAAAGACCGACACGGTCGCCCCGGCGACGGGCCTGCCCTGAAGGTCGATGACTCGCCCCGAGATCGGAACGTCGTCGCGGACGAGGCGGATCATCAGCTCGCCGGGATTCTTGCCGACATCAACCATGCCGAAGCCCAGGCCCGGGGCGGCGGCCAGGACGGTCCCCTGCAACCCCGGCTCGTCAGCCGACGAGCGATCGAACTCCGACCCTGCGATCGCGAATCGGAAGCGGCCGTCGGCGCCGGTGGCCGCCCGGATGGGGTTGTCGTCGGGGTTCCTCAGCCGGTAGCTCAGGAAGGACACGGCGGCCTTCGCCAGCGGCTTCCCATCTGGGTCGAGGACGCGCCCTTGATAGACGACGGCCTCTTTCGTCTCACCCGGTTCGACCGGGGGGACCGAAGACGCCCGAGCCGCCTGGGCCTTCTTCATCCCGGGCATCGCGCCTCGGCCGGCCCCGTCCTGGGCGGCCAGACCCGCCTTCCAGACGACTCCGGCCACGGCGGCGAGGAAGACCGCGGCGGCCGCGCCCGCCCTGAGCTGGCTCAACATCATGGCCCGCACGGATTTGCTCGCCAGGGCCGCGGCCGAGGTCGCCGCGACGTGGCCAAACGCGAGCCGCCCCGCCCGCGAGCCCCACGACCCGGCCGCCCGCACGGTCGCCTCGACCCACGACGCGGGGACCTGGGCCGCCGCCAGCTCGTCGCGACCCAGGGCGAGCATCCCGGCCGTTGGCGCGACGCCGCGGCGGATCAGCCGCGAGCGGAGCCTGGCCCGGACGGCGTTGAGCCGGCGCTGGACCGTGGCCGGGCCGCAGCCGAGCTCCTCGGCCGCCTGGGCGTGCGTCTTGCCCTCGAGGTCGCAGAGCAGCAGCGGCAGGCGGTGCTTCTCGGACAGCCCGGCAAGCTCCTCGTGCAGGATCTCACGCCAGTCGTCGAGGCCGGCGCCGTGAGTTGTTTCGGCCAATCGACTTGCGTCGGCGGCCCGCCGCTCGCGGGCGCGGCGGCGGACGGCGTCGGCCCCGGCCTGGACGGCGACGCGATGGGCGACCTGGCGCAGCCAGCCGCCGAGCGCCTCGTGGCCTCGGATCGACCGGCCCTTGGAGACCAGCACCAGGAACGTCGCCTGGAACGCATCCTCGGCGTCGGCCGGGTTGCGCAGGACCGACCGGCAGACGCCCAGGACCATCCGCCCGTGCCGCCGCACCAGGGCCCTGAACGCGGCGTCATCGCCGCGGGTGAGGAACCGCTCCAGCAGTTGCCCGTCGGGGAGGGCTGTCGCGGTCCCCTCGGCGAACAGGTGATGCATCTCTCGCAAGGCGCCGCCGCCGCCAGTCGGTAAGCTCGTCATGGCCCAGGCCCTCCCCGGAGTTTCGAACGCTTTCCTCTTCTGAGGGACCTGGACCGCCGGGACAATCAGGTTTCCCGGCGCGGATTCGCGAGATCGAACGTGTCCAAAAGCCCTTGATCGCCGGGCTGAAGGTTGTATGATAATAGGGTCTCAGCCGCCCCCATCGTCTAGCGGCCTAGGATACTTGGTTCTCAGCCAAGGGACCGGGGTTCGAGTCCCCGTGGGGGTGCTTCTTCCTGCCTGCCATCTGCCAGCGGGAGCCTGGCGACGTCGCCACCAACCGGCTCCCGCCCTTCCGACTCGGCGGTTTTTGTGTTCACCCTGACGACCGCTATCAGGGCTGCGTCCCGCTCGCGGCCGTCTTCCTGGGCCGGCGGGGACGGACCACATTCGGCAGCGCCGCACCCGTCTCTCGGTCGAACTCGTCGGGGGTCAACGTGCCGGCCGGCGGGTCCGCGGTCTCCTTTTCCCAGGTTGCCAGGGCGGCTCGCATCCGGTCGAGCTCATCGGCGAACTTCGGGTCGCCGGCCAGGTTGACCAGCTCATGCGGGTCGGCCTCGATGTCGTAAAGCTCCTCGCTCGGCCGGGGGCTCATGAAGCAGGCCCGCTGCGCCGTCTTGAGCGTCCCGGCCGCGTTCAGCCGCTGCATGGCCCGGTAAGTCGGGCTGCGGACCGCGTCGGCCGGAGGTGTCAGGGGGAGCGAGGCGTCGTCGTTGCGGATGTACTTGAACCGCTCGGACCGGGCCATGCGGCCGTGCGCGGCGTAGTCGTGCCAGTTCCGCTCGGCGAAGACCAGGTCGCGGACCCTCGCCGACGGATTGACCAGCATCGGCCCGAAGTCCTTGCCCTGGAACGTCGAGAGCGGCTCGATCCCGGCGAGCTTCAGGACGGTCGGGGCGATGTCCACGGTGCTGACCAGCCCGCCGCAACGGCTGCCGGCCGGGACGTGCCCCGGCCATCGGACCAAAAACGGCGTGGCGATCCCGCTGTCGTAAAGCGTCGTCTTGCAGCGCGGGAACGGACGGCCGTTGTCGCTCAGAAACAGCACCAGCGTCTCGCCGGCGACTCCCTGGCGGTCCAGCTCGGCCAGCACCTCGCCGACATGGTGGTCCAGGCGGCCGATCTCGTCGTAGTACAGCGCCAGGTCGGCGCGGACCTCGGGGGTGTCGGGCAGATAGGGCGGGATCACGGCGTCGGCCGGCGTGTGGGGCTCGGGGATCGACCGGGGCTCGTAGTCGCGGTGGGGGTCGAGGGACGCCAGCCAGAGGAAGAACGGCCGGTCGCGCGGGCGATCCTTCAGCACGGGCACCCACTGGTCGCAACCGGCCTGCGCCGCGTTCGAGCCGCCGGCCGTCATCCGCCTCGTCGCGCCGTTTCGGCCGATCGAGGAGAAGCCCGATGGATTGGCCTCGCGGACCACGTCGAACCGGCCCTTCACGGCGGCGCCTAGATGCCACTTGCCGGCGGCGGCCGTCCAGTAGCCCGCGGCCTTCAGCCGCTCGACGAACAGGATCTGATCGGCTGGCAGGGGCCAGTGCAGCTCCTCGGCGCCGGTGGCGTGCGGATAACGCCCAGTGAGGATGCTGGACCGGCTGGGGCTGCATGAGCTGGTCGTGACGAACGCCCGGTCGAACCGCATCCCCTCGCGCCCCAGCCGGTCGATGCTGGGCGTGCGGACCTTGCTGTTCCCGTAGGCGCCGCAATCCTCGCGGGCCATGTCGTCGGCGATGATGATGACGACGTTGGGCCGCCGGGCCAGCTCGCCGGCCTGCGCGATGCCGAGAGGCAACCCGCCGAGCAGCACGGCCAGGGCAAGGAGTCTCATCGAAGGTCCTCCGATTTCGGTCGGGTCAGGACGCGGCGGTGCGGAGCAGCTCGGGGATGAAGGCGGTCGGGATCTCGTCGTGCGGCAGCTCGGTCCGGACAAACAGCGCCCCGGCCCGCCCGAGCGCGGGGCGAACGGTTTTCTCGAGGTTCTCGGCGGTGTGATCGACGACGAGCGTGGCGGGATCGGCCGCGATGGCCTTCGCAACGGCGGCGCGGAGCTCGTCGGCGACCTCCTCGGTCGAGGTTTTCGGGCGATACAGGCAGACGAACCGCGAGGCGTCGCGGCGCCCGCCGGCCAGCCGATCGGCGGCCTTCCACCGGGCGCAGAACTCGACGAAGCCATCAACCTTCGACCAGTACGTGCAATCGAACAGCCAGAGGTCGGCCGGGACGCCGCGGTCGGGGAGGATCAGGCGGGACACGGCGGCCTGCTCCATCGGCAGGCCGGCGCCCGAGTGTCCGCCGAGGTACACACGATCGAGCGCCGGGACATCCGCGGCGCCTGGGGCATTCGGGCGGCCGGCAAACCCGGGCGACAGGTAGGCACGGCCGCCGCGATTGCGGAGGGCCGCCAGGTGGCCCAGGCAATCGGCGACCAGCCGGCCCAGGCGATCCGGATCGGCGTACTGCCCGGCGGGCTCCTTCGCCCAGAACGAGCCGGTGGCGAGCGTGCTGTCCTCCGGCACCAGAACGATCGGCCGCCGGCCGGTTTTCTTCTCCTCCAGCCGGTCGAGGCCGTAGACCAGCGGGGCCGCCGGCTTGCCCGATGCACCCTTGCGGGCCGCCTCGTCGCCGGCCGCCCAGTCGGGCACGCGCGGCCGTCCGTTCGCGTCGACCGTGACATACCCGTTGTGCCCGTGCAGGTAAATGAGCACGCCGCGATCGGGCCGCTCGGGGACGTGGCTCCAGACCGCCCGCGCGTCCCGCAGCCCCGGCGCCGGGACCAGCGGCGCCTGCTGGGAATACAGGAGCGCCGTGGCGTCGTCGATCGCCACGTCCTCGTCGGGGGCCTTGGGCGCGGGCGACCCGGCGGCCGGAACGAGACTCGCGGCGGACGAAGCGCACGTGCCGATCAGGCCGAGGCGGAGCATCTGGCGGCGGTTCACTTGGGGGATCTCCGGTTTGCCGGGATGTCTCATTTCGCCCGAGATCCGGGCCGGTCGTGTCTCGGTCGGGTGGGCTCTCGCCCGGGACGCCAGGCAGGCGGCGCGGATCATCGGCTTGCCCCCCTGGACGAGCGTGGCCATCAGCTCGCCGAGCGTCGAGAAGAGCACTCCCTGGTAGACTGACTGTCGGCCGCGCGCTCGAAGAGGCGACCCGGTCGTGCAGGTCGAGGGCTCGCTCTCGGAGGGCGTGCTCGATCCCCGCGATCCGGTCGCCCTGGAGGAATCGCCCAAAGGTCCCGCCGAGAATCTTGGCGGCCGTCCCTGAGGGTTGGCTATCCTGTTGGGAGCCACTAGGTTATCAATGGCTGAACCCCCTTGGAAGGGGTGCTGTGCAATCATCAGCGGGTCCCTGGATCACGCGGGGCGGGCCGGGCCCGGCCGCTGATCTGACCCGATCTCACTTCACCGCGGAGACTTCATCGATGGGCGTGCTCGCCGACCGACTGATCCTGGATGGGGCGGAATACCGGCTCAGGTCCGACGGCCGCGCCGTCCGCGACCTGGTCGGCCGGCTCGAGTCGGGGGAGCGGCCGGCCGCGGCGATCGCCCCGGGCGCGATCACGGCCGCCGACGTGGCCGCCGCGCTGGCGCTCGAGGCCCTCGGCGCCGAGGGCACGCTCGGCCCGCCGCTGGTCCAGGCCCGGCCGCCGCGGCCCCGGCTCGAGCGAATCCTGCTCGAGCCCGCCTGGGCCGACGTCTTCCCCGACGCCCCGCGTCCCGCGCGGCTGGCGCTGTGTGCCGGGCTGCTCCAGGTGTTCGACTTCTGGGACGCCAGCCACGAGGCCGCTCAGCAGGCCGACGACCTGGGCGAGCGCGGCAGTTCGGCCTACTGGCACGGCATCGCCCACCGGCGCGAGCCGGATCCCGGCAACGCCGCCTACTGGTTCCGTCGCGTCGGCCGGCACCCGGTCTACCCCGCGCTGGCCGAGGCCGCCCGGCCCCTCCTCGACGAGCACGGCGACGGTGCGCTCACGTCCCGACTCCTTTCCGGCGGCGGCTGGGACCCCATGGCGATGATCGACCTCTGCACCCGCGCCGACGCCAGCACCCCGCGCGAGGCGCTGGCCCGCCGGGTCCAGCGCGTCGAGATGTGGCTGTTGCTCGAAGCCTCCTTCGCGGCCGTCGCGCCGGGCGTCCCGTCCTGATCGCCCGATCGCGAGCACGTTAACACATCGATACGGTCAATCCCCCGAATCCCGCTCATGATCCCGGCACGCCGCGCCGGGGAAGTCGCTGATGCTCTTTAGTTATTCGGGGAAACCCCACCATCTCCAAATGGCCCGGTCGTCTTGCGCGCGTCGATCCGGGAATCCTGCACCGGAGAAATCGAGGGCTGTCGGCCGGCGACGACCGCAATCGGGTGGGCGAACTTCTATCTCGAAGGAAAGTCCTCCGATGGGCAGAGCAAGGCCCCACGCCGGCGGTCCGTGCCCCCGCGCGCTGTCGGCGTTGGCGGCGTTCCTGCTGGCGATCGCCTTCGGGCTGGCCAGCGGCTATCTCGACGCGGCGTTCATCGTGATCAAGTGATTCTTGCTGAACCCCGAGGCCTACTACCGGACCGCCCGGGATTTCCCGTGGAGCGTGCCGGCGGTCCACGTGTCGATGCTGGCGATCCCCGACCTGGCGCTCGGGACGATCTGTCGGCGGCGGAGCGGGAGGGTCTCGGCGCATAGGGGGTCTGGCTCCTGGCGACGCTCGGGCTCTGGGGCGCCCTCCTGAGGCTGCCGCTGCAAGGCGCGTGCAGCCTCCGCGACGGGGCCGGCGATGAGCGGCTCTACCGCCTGACCCAGGGCCCGTACGAGCGGCGCGAGGTCCTCGGCTCGCCCGACCCGAAGCCTGACCTGACGCCCTACCGGCAAAAGCTGCTGAAGGTGCTTCGCCTGCGACCCGCCCGGCGAGGGACCGGCGATTGGCTTTTCCGGCACCCGGCCTTAACATCCAGGTCAGGCCAGAACAAAATGGGATGGGCTCCGCGTGTTCAGGTGCCCGTCCCCATTTTGTTCGGGCCTCATGATATCCAGGTCCGAACCGACGGCCGTTTCGAGACCCCGATGGACCCCACGCCGCCCGCACCCCAGCATCGTCCCGCGCCCGCACCCCAGGATCGTCCCGCGCCCGCACCGATCGCCCTGACCCCGTCGTCCGCGATCCTGCTGGCGATCGCTCTGGGCCTCTGCGGCGGCTGCCTCGACGTCCTGCTCATCGTCCTCAGGCGCTTCCTGCTCAACCCCGAGGGCTACTTCCGCAGCCCCCGCGACTTCCCCTGGACCGTCCCGCTCGGACATGCCGCTCTCCTGCTCCTCCCGGGGCTGGCGCTCGCGCTGGCGAGCCGGCTGGCCCGCGGCCGCGTCCCGGTCGCGGCCGGCGCGTGGCCGCTGGCGACGCTGGCGATCTGGTCGGCGCTTTTGCGCCTGCCGATCCACGCCGCCGGCAGCCTGCTCCTGGCCGCCGGCCTCGGCCGCTACGCCGCGATGGCGACGGCACGGCTGGGCCCGCGGCGGACGCGCGCCCTGGCGGCCGGCTCGGTCGCCGTGCTGGCCACGCTGGCGGC
>DAIDHB010000236.1 GCA_027452145.1 Planctomycetales bacterium | reverse complement strand
TGGTGGCGGAACGATCTGGTAAGATTCGGACATCGGTGGTGGCTCCTGTGCAAGGGATTCGACAACCCGATGATACGCATCATCGAGCGCCGGAGCCGCCACCGTGCTTGTCAACTTTCCACTAAACCTGGGACATCATCTTTCGCCACCCTGCGGTTTCGTTGTGGCGAGATTGCATGGAGCCCAGCGGTAATATGCCTGCCCTCTGTTGCCCGTGCGGGGATACACTGACGGGGCGGAGGACCCTGCCATGCCGTTACGCGACCATTTTCACCCGCCACTCAGCAAGAAGCGGTCGTGGGAGGAGCTCCACGGCCAGTGGCCGGCCATGATGGTCCTGGCCCTGGCCAGCAAACTCCCACCCCGCTACATTGCCGGGCCGCGTGTCCATCTGGGCCCGTATTTTGAGATCGATGTCGCCTCCTTCGAAAACGATGAGCAGACAGGGGTGGCTTCAGGCCGCGTTGCAGAGGAAGCCGGCATCGCGACGGCGGTCTGGGCGCCGCCGCGACCGACCTGGGAAGTAGCCGCGGAATTGCCGGACCAGGATGCCTACGAGGTGAGGGTCTACGACGAAGAGCACGAACGCCGCCTGGTGGCTGCCATCGAGATCGTCAGCCCGGGCAACAAGGGCCGTCCCGAGTCGCGGCGGGCCTTTGTGGCGAAGTGCGCTGCACTGCTCCGGCGAGATGTGTCGGTGACGATCGTCGACGTCGTGACGATACGCCCATTCAACCTCTACGCCGAATTGCTGGCATTCATCGGCCAGGCTGATCCGACACTGGCGCCCGAGCCGCCCCCGCTGTACGCGGCCACCTGCCGATGGAAGCGAGCGGCGGATTCGCCACGCCCACGCTCACGTCTGCAGACCTGGGCGTACCCCCTCGCCGTGGGCCAAGAGCTCCCCACACTGCCGCTCTGGCTCGCCGATGAACTATCCGTGCCCCTCGAACTCGAGGCGAGCTACGAGGAGACGTGTAAGATCCTTCGTATCCCCTGACTTCGCTCGCCGTGCTGCTCCGAGTCGAGCCGCTTTCCGTGGCCGGGGCCGCACCCCGACGCCCGGGCTGAGCGATCGGGGCGGCATGCCGTATAATGGGCGCGGGCCGACCGGGCGGGTCGACGGACGGCAGGACAGGGTCGACCCGCCGACGCTCGGCGGAACCACCGGGGCCCGGCTCGCGTCGGGGTTCTCATGCGACCGAAGCCCCTGTTGATCGGCCTGCTGGCGCTGGCGGTCGCGCTGGCGGGGTTCGCCGTGTGGTCGTTGCGGCGAGCGGCCGACCGCCGCTTCCGTGCCGAGCTGACCGAGGCGACGCGCGAGCTCGACGCGGGCCTGCTCGGCACGGCCTGGAAGCGGCTGACCCGATTGGAATCCGAGCATCCCGGCGACCCCGATGTCGCCTACCTGCTCGGCCGGTGCGAGGCGACGCGCGGGCGGCTCGAGGCCGCGCTCGACGCCTGGGCCCGCATCCCGGTCGATGCGCCCCAGGCCGGCGATGCGGCCGTCGACTCGGCGCACGCGGCGGTCCTGCTCGGGCGGCTCGCCACGGCCGAGCGTTTTCTGCGCACGGCGATCCGCGCAACCGGGCCGAGGGCCGCCGAGGCCCGGCACCTGCTGCTCACGATCCTGGGCCAGCAGGGACGGGCCGACGAGGCCCGCCGGCTCATCGAATCGACCTGGGACGACCCGGCCGCCATCCCGGCCGGCGACGACGACCGCCTCGGCCTGCTCCGCGAGCACGTCGGGCTGGATCTCGAGCCCTTTCCGCTGGAATTCAACCTCGCGCTGATGGAGGAGAAGGCCGCGAGTCCCGCCGGCGACGACGACCGGATGGCGCTGGCGCTGGCCCGCGCCCACCTCGCGACCCGCGCCGGCGACTTCGACCGCGCCGACGCCTTGCTCCGCGACTGGCTCGGCCGCCGACCCGACGACCCGATCCTCTGGCGCGCCCGGTTGGACTGGGCGATCGCCGCGGGGCAGGCCGCGGCCGCCCGCGAGGCCATGACACATATCCCGGCCCGGCGGATCGAACCGTCGCGCATTCCGGAGATCCGCGCCTGGCTGGCGCGCCAGGGCGGTGACCTCGCCGCCGAGCGCCGGGCGCTCGACACGCTGATCGCCCGCGATCCGGGACGGACCGAGGCCCTGGCCCGGCTCGCCGAGCTGGCCCAGCAAACCGGCGACGCCGCGGCCGCCGCCGGACTCCGCCGGCGCAAGACCGAGCTGGATGCCGCCGTCGACCGCTACGTCCGGCTCTACCGGGAAAACCGATATGCCGAGCACCTCGCCGAGCTGGCCGGCCTCGCCGGCCGCCTGGGCCGCCGGTTCGAGGAACGGGGATTCCGCGAGCTGGCCGGACGCGGGGCAACCGGGGCACCCGACCGGCCTCCCACACCTCCCGCCGACGAGCCGGCGCCGACGGCCTCCGCCACCCTGGCCGACCTGGTCGAGCCCGGCCGCACCGGCGCCGCCGGATCGCCGGGCCTGGGCCGGCCCGACTCGCCCCACCCGGATCGTCGGCCCGCCCCTGGGTTCGAGGACGAGGCCGCGGAAGCGGGCCTCGCCGGCTTCATCCAGGACAACGGCTCCACGCCGATCCACCAGCTCCCCGAGATGTCCAGCGGCGGCGTCGGGCTGATCGATTACAACGGCGACGGTTTCCTCGACGTGTACTGCGTGCAGGGCGGGCACTTCCCCCCCGAGGCGAAAGCCGGCATTCCCGGGGGCACCGACGGCGATCGGCTCTACCGCAACCGAGGGGACGGGACCTTCGAGGACATCACCGCGCGCTCCGGAATCGGCAAGATGCCGAAAGGCTACGGGAATGGCGTCGCGGTCGGCGACTACGACAACGACGGCGACCCCGACCTGTTCGTCACCCGCTGGAGCAGTTACGCGCTCTACCGCAACCGAGGGGACGGGACCTTCGAGGACATCACCGCCGCGGCCGGCCTGGGCGGGCCGCGCGACTGGCCGACGTCGTCGGCGTTCGCCGACCTCGACGGCGACGGCGACCTCGACCTGTACGTCTGCCACTACGGCGAGTGGGACCCCTCGAACCCATTGATCTGCAAGGACCAGTCGGGCACGAAGGTCGTCACCTGCGACCCCAGGCGGATTCGGGCGCTTCCCGACCACGCGTTCCGCAACGACGGGGGCCGGTTCGTGGATGTCACGGCGGAGGCCGGGGTCGTCGACCGCGACGGCCGGGGGTTCGGCGTCGTGGCCGCGGATCTCGACGACGACGGGCGGGTCGACCTGTTCGTCGCCAACGACAGCACGGCCAACTACCTTTATCGCAACCTCGGGAACTTCCGGTTCGAGGAGGTCGGGCACGAGTCGGGCGTCGCGGCCAACGCGGGCGGCGGGTACCAGGCCGGGATGGGCGTGGCGTGCGGCGACCTCGACGGCGACGGCCGGCTCGACCTCGCCGTGACAAATTTCTACGGAGAATCGACGACGCTGTTCCGCAACCTGGGAGGCGGGTTGTTCGCCGACAACACGGCGGCCGCCGGCCTGGCCGCGGCGAGCCGGCACCGGCTGGGCTTCGGCATCGCCTTCCTCGACGCCGATTCCGACGGCTGGCTCGACCTGATGACGGCCAACGGCCACATCAGCGACGAGCGCCCGCTCTTTCCGTATGCGATGCCCCCGCAGCTCTTCCGCGGCGGCCCCGACGGCCGGCTGGTCGACGTCACCGCCGAGGCCGGGCCGCCATTCCAGCGACTGTTCGTCGGCCGCGGCCTGGCCGCCGGCGACCTGGACAACGACGGACGCCCCGATGCACTTTTGATCGCCCAGAACGAGCCAATCGTCTATTTGAGGAATCGGACTGGGAAGCCGACGTCCCATTTCGTCACCTTCCAGCTCGAGGGGGCGAGCTCGAACCGTGACGGCGTGGGGGCCCGCGTGACGATCCGCGCCGGCGGCCGGGACCGCGTGGCGGTCCGCACCGGCGGCGGCAGCTTCCAGTCGGCGGGCGACCCGCGGCTCCACTTCGGCCTGGGCAGCAGCGATCGCGTCGACCAGGTCGAGGTCCGCTGGCCCTCCGGGCGGGTGGATCGACATGGCGGTCTCGCGTCCGATCGGATCTACCGGCTGCGTGAGGGAGATCCCGCGCCCCGCGTCCCACCCGCACACCCCGGCCCGGCCGCCGGGACCGTTCCGGCGCGCCCCGCTCCGCCCCGCCCCGCCCGCATCGCCGGCAGGATCGTCTTCGACCCGTGACCGGCCGTCCACGGCCGGCGGCCGGCCAGGTATGACCCGCCCGCACTGAAGAAACCGAGGCCGTTTTCCGATCCTATTCGGCCTGGGTATCCTGGCCCGTCCCCCCCCCATCCGTCGCGCGGACCCCTGCCGGACAGGCAGATCCCGATCTTCCGTATAATGAAAAAACGTTCATGTAGAAGCCAGTCCTCGCCGTCGCCCTGGATAGATCAGGCCGACTGGCGAAATCTTATTCTGGAGATCGTGTCGGATGGTTAGCGCCTTCATCGAAATCTCCTAATGTCCCGTAAAGGCCCTTGCGATCTGATCAGGCAGTGGTACAAACTGATGAAGGTCATTCTGGCCGTTCTCATTTCTCCCCTATGAGGGTCCGTATCCATGCGTCGTGCGAAGAATCCAACTCGGAAGGGTTTCACGCTCATCGAGCTTCTGGTGGTCATCGCCATCATCGCGGTGCTGATCGCCCTCCTGCTCCCGGCCGTCCAGGCCGCACGCGAGGCCGCCCGCCGCGCCCAGTGCACTAACAACCTCAAGCAGCTCGGCCTGGCCGTCCACAACTACCACCAGCAGACCAACGCCCTCCCCGCCGAGAACATGTTCCTCGGCGCCAGCAACGGCTGGGGCTGGAACGCGAGCTGGGCCGTGTTCCTCCTGCCGA
>DAIDHB010000235.1 GCA_027452145.1 Planctomycetales bacterium | reverse complement strand
GCTCGATCGGGTGGGCGATGTGGGGTGGGCGGCTGTCGGCGACGCAGCGATCTCGATGGATCCGCTGTCGTCGCAGGGCATACTTACGGCCTTGTTCACCGGGCTTCGGGCCGGAGAGGCGGTCGACCGCGCCCTGGGCGGCGACTCGGCCGCGATAGGTGAATACGGTCGCCGAGTGGGAGAGATCGACCGCGCCTACCGCCGCCATCGCGATGCCTGTTACGCGCTCGAGTCTCAGTGGCGGGACCGGCCCTTCTAACGCCGACGTCTGCCCGCGACACCCTGACGGTAGAGCCTGCCAATTTGCGTTCCCCGCGACCGAGCTCGATCAAGAGGCACTCGGGGCGGGTCTCCCGACGAATAACGTCGTCATCGACCAACTTTCCCGACAGGAGAGCACTCGGCCGACGCCGCAGGAGGCCGATCGGACGGCGCCACGCCTTGATCTCCGCAGCTCCCTGGATGCTCCCCGGCGGCCGTATTTCCTCCAGCCGCTTCGGGCGCAGCTCCCGGACTCGACGCAAGTCATCCGCCGACCGATAGGGCCGCCCGTCGATGGTCCGGCGGGCAATCACTAGCCCGATGCCCGGAAGGCTTTCCAGATCCACCTCCGACGCCGACTTGACGTTCACCCGGCGTTCGGCCGACCTCATCTCGGCGGCTCGCCCGGAGGGCCTGGCGCCCTTCTCGGCCGGCGGAGCCCTCGCCGCAACGTGATGCCCCACGACCCGCCATCAGCGTGTCGATCGTCCGAGCACCGTGACAGCCCTAACGGACCGCTTCATGCAGGACCGTAAGTGCCGGGCATGTCCGACTGTATTACCTCGAGATCGAGTTCCATCGGCTGTTCCGGGCCGAAGGCGTAAGCGCCCCGGAGGCCACCGGCGGCCACACCAGCTACGCCCTGCAGAACGGCTACGAGCCGCTGCTCCGGTCGGTCGGCATCATCAACCCAGCCGACCTGGCCGGGGCGACCGAGCGGATGATGGGAATCGGCGACCTGCGCGATGTGCAGGCCGCCTACCATTCCCTCCGCCAGCTCATCGGGGGCGCCTGAGAGAACGGGGCCGGCGGGTCAGGCCTTCCTGGCCCTCCGCTTCTTCGGGGGGTCGCCGACGCCCGTCTTCTCCCGCAGCTCGTCGATCTTCATCGACGCCTCGGCCTTGGTCATCTCGTCGGGCACGTCCTCCCCGGCCTTGCGGGCGAGCGTGTGGACGTAGGATTCCTGCGCCCCGGTCATCGGCTCTTCGCCCGTGGTCCACTCGGCCGGGTCCTTGATCGTACCGTTCTCGCTGTCCGTGGTATTGCGGTCGCTCATCGGTCGCATCTCGCTGTCTGGTCCCCGCCGCTCCCGGTCTCCACGAGACCGTCGTGACACGGCGAATATGAACCGAAGTACAGCAACGCGTGTGCCGATCAGAAGGCTACTCCGAGCCGGCACGCCGGCTTCGGTAAATCCCGGGTAGCGCAGCATGACCACGGCGCCGATCGGCGGCGGCGAGTTGCGATCCGCGTCGGAGGAGCCAGTTCCCACCGAGAACCCGGTCCCATGGGCCAGCTCGACCAGCAGGGCCCCGAATCGGCCCTTGTATCGCCCGGCCGCCACGGACACTACCCCGCGGCCTCGCGTTCCGCGGCCGCCTTCGCCGCCGCATCCTGGGTCGCGTCCCACTGGAGGTCCCTCAGCTGCGCCCGACGCTCGCCCCGCTCGTGGGCGCGCTGGCGAAGGACTCTGGAGCACTCCTGGGCCGCGGCCCGCACGGCCGGGGACGGATCGGTCCTGGCGAGTCGTGGTATCGCCATCGGGGTAGTGAGGCCGTGCAGCTTCTGTGGAATCTCGCGAATGAGCTTCACCACACGCTGATGCCGAAGATGCGGTGGGCGCGGCCGTCCGAACCCTGCGACCCGGCGGGTCCGGCCGAACGGGGTTGCGAAGACCACCGGCGCCTCGTCGAGCAGGCCGCGCCGCGTCAGGTCCCATACCAGGCCGCCGATCGGCCGCGAGGGCGTTCCGCCCGTGAGTGGACCCCAGCTCGCTGTGGGCGTCTCAGGCGCCGATCGCCCCTCGCACCGCATCGATCAGAGCCTTCAGATCGCGAAGGCCACGGCAGGTGCAGGTGGCCGTGCTGGCCACTGTCACCTCCCCGCCGGCCCAGATATCCTTTCGGAGGGGTATTGAAGCTCGAGGAAAGGCGGGCGGCTCATGAACAAGAGGGCGTTCCTCGGCTTACTGGCGTCGATTCTGGGCGCGGCCCCCAGGCGACGGGTCCTCGGGCGAATGCCCGACGACACCCCTCCGAAGGGGGCGATCACGAACTGGGCCGGGAACTACCGTTACAGCACGGACAACCTGGTCACGCTCTCATCGATCGAGCAGGTCCGCTCGTATGTGCGGACGC
>DAIDHB010000234.1 GCA_027452145.1 Planctomycetales bacterium | reverse complement strand
CATTCCTGCCCGACTCGGGTCCGAAAAGCAGGTCAGGCATTCCTGCCCGACTCGGGTCCGAAAAGTAGGTCGAGCATTCCTGCCCGACTCGGGTCCCAGGCCACCCGCTCCACCCGGGACAGCGGCGGACTCGAAGGACTGACTGACCTAACTGCATGACCCCGATCCACCCGATTTGGTCCCGCTTCCGAGGCAATGAGTCGGGCATCGTGGACCGGAGCCGTGCACCGATCGGGGCGAACTCCGCTGGTCGCGGCGGCGCTGTTCGGCGACCTGACATCAATCGCCGGACGTCGTACGACTCCAGAGTCCAGCCATCAACGTCAAGGTCACCGAAGGCGCTTTCCTCCTCGCGGATGTCGTCCTCCAGGCCGGCTGCACCTGACGGTTCGGCCGGGACCGACGACCCGTCTTCCGCCGACCCGGCACAGATCGCTGCACTCCACGTCGGTCGGGCAGACGGCGGACGGAACGAGCCGGCCCGCCTCGGGCAGGAATGTTCCACCGACTCCGGCCAGCAGGTGGCCACGTTCCTTGAGCGGGCTGGCCCTGGACCGTTCACCCCTGGCGAACCAGTCGTCCACGCTTTTTGGCCCAACGTCGCCGAACCGTCCGGCTGAAAAGCCTGGCGTCCTTTCATGAAGCGGAAACAGGTGCTCCACCGCTTGAACCGCCGGCGCTGTCTTCTCGGGAAACATCGACCGGTACAAGATGCGTGGGCATAGCGTTTTTTTTGGACCAGAGGGTTGCGGACTGCCGCGTCGCTGCATATCTTTTGGAGGCGAAATGTGACGTGTCGGAGCAATGACAACGCGAGGTCGGTCCGACGGTCGGCTCGATTCAGGGTTCGTGGATCGTTTGTCCGTGACGCGGGCGCCGGAACGTCGGCCCGGCTCGGATGGTCCTGAGCTAATCCATCGTTTCGAGTGCTTCACGAATATGTCGCTTCCCTGGCCAGTGGGCGTCCGGGGAACGGCTCGGAAGCCAAAGGGAGACCTGGGTCGGCGAACCGGGAACGGTTGCCGGCCGCAGCGAACGGTCCGTTGGGGCGCCCGGCGACGCCGAACCGGAAGATCCGGTCGGGGCGGACGGTGGCGGTTGCGGCGGCGGGCCTGGACCCGTGATCCGGTCCGGCGCGGTGAATGCAGATATCCCAGCGCCCGCACGGCCCTCGGGCCAGTGGAAGGCGCGATCACGCGGCCGGAACCACCCGGCCGCCCGGGGGGATGGTATGCCCTCACGCACCGCACGCCGTACTCATCACAAGCGACTGGCCCGCGTCGCGGCCCTGGCCCCGGACCGGAGGACGAAGGAAGCCGCGCGGACGCTCCTCGGTATGCAGGCGGAGTCGCGGCGGTCTAGGAGCTGGCCCGGAACGTCGAGATCAACGAAGGTGTCAACCGACTGGACCCGACCGGCGGGCTGCGGGCCGACCTGGATCGCGTCTGCGCCGAGGCGACCGCCGAGGTCGCCGGCCGGCACCTCGTGCGAGGGAGCCGCCCCCTGGCGGATCGGTTCCGCCGCGAGCAAGAGCAGTCACGACGTCGGTCGGGCTGTCCGGCCCGACTGCGTCGTCGCCGAAGTAGAACCGGTCCCCGGATCCTACGAAGTGGTCGCCAGGCCGTAGTCGGGCGGCGTCAGCCCCCGGGCCGCCACAGGCAATAAACGGAGGTCCCGCATGTCTTTGAAATTCTTGGATGAGGCTGAAGCCGAGAAGCGGTGTGAAACCACGCTGATGGAGTGGGTGACCTCCGCCGGCTATAAGGGCTGCTACTCCGCCGACGAGACCCGCAAGGCAGTCCAGGACGCCAAGATCTGGTCCGATAGGTCCGAGACCGCGAGAAAGCTCATGGGCTACGTCGAGACCAGTGCCCGGGAGATCCTCGTCGTCGGGATGCGCGGCGGTTACCAGTGCTTCGACAGCACCGGCACGGAAGACAAGAACAAAGCAGTGGTATTCATAGATCTGGATGGACGGCTGACCAACTTCGTCCGCCAGCCCCATCAGCTTCACTTCGCGCCCGAGGATTGCTCCAAGCAGGGGGTTACCGCAGAGGCGATGGACAACCGCATTGCGCTATTGCACGAGTTCGGCCACGCAAAGCAGTGGATCGAGAACCCGCTCTACTTCGATAATCACTTCATGCAACAGACGGGGAAGGAGCAGAAACCCTCGCTGACTGTCACGAAGAAGGTGGGCGACGGCGACCCGCTGCTGAACCCGAAGGGGGTTTTCAAGCCGGTCAACGTCAACGTCAAGGGGAAGGGGGTTCTGGGCGAGACCTTCGCCCAGGCGATCCAGCGCCGGGCCGCGGAAGTGGCGGGGGCCCGGGCGAAGTCGGGAATGGCGATGGCCGACCCCCTCATAAACCCCGACGGCGGCTGGCTTCTCACTCGCGACGAACTCGATCAAATCAAGCCGATCAAAGGGTACAGCCTGCGGATCGAATCGGACAATATTGCCCGCCACGAGTGGCCGATTTGCGATGAGCTCGGAATCAAGCGGCGGCTGAACTACCGGGATATTCACGGCTCCAGTGGGGCAAAGGCCAGCCAAACCTCGATATTGCTCCAGCGCCAGGGGCAGAAGCAGATAACCAAGCAGGCGCAGACAATAACGCTCACGCCGGGGAAGTGCCCGTACTGCCCGAGGTCGTTCAAGTCGAACTCGTTTCTGAACAACCACATCCGCGTGGACCACCCTGGCCAGCCGGTGTTGGATACCTGACACAGGAGCGTGGTTTACATCCTGAAATCCGAGACTCCTCGCCCAACACCACCGCGACCTCGAAGGCGATAAGCCGTTTCGAGCGAAAGACCGGGAAGCCACGGAAGACGGGATTGTTCGGGCGGCTACGACCGCGTCACTCGACAGCACCGCACCGATCGAGACTCGACCCGCCCGGACGGAGGGTCAGTCGGTGGTCGGATTCCTGATTCTTTGGGGACTTGGGCCGGGTAGACCTGGGTGGTCGCCCACCCAGGCCCCCCACGGATCCGGACGTGCGCGTTAAACGCATCCGGCTCTTCGGCTCATGACTTCGCTACGCGGCTCCGCAGGCCGTGGACCACGCGGGCAGCGGGAAGACCGT
>DAIDHB010000233.1 GCA_027452145.1 Planctomycetales bacterium | reverse complement strand
GGACGACGTGAGCCGTGCCGCGTCTCCGCGAGGACGGCGCCTGATTTTATTCGTAGCTCCGAGACTGGTGAGATCGTATGGAGAATCGACCCCCGCAGCAGGAGACCCCGCGGCGGCCTCCCAATCCGCCGCGAAAGCCTTCGGGGTCCAGCGGGCCCCCGACCCCGCCCTGGCTCTGGCTGATCGTCCTCGGGATGCTCGCCGTGATCTTCTATCAGGTCGTGCCCCGACCCGACCAGGAGGTGCCCTACCATCCCTGGTTCGTCGATCAGGTGGAGAAGGGGAACGTCAAATCGGTGACCATGTCGGGCACCGAGGTCCGGGGCGAGCTGCTCCACGAGGCGGAGTTCAGCCCGCCGTCGGGGGCGACGACCAAGGTCCGCAAGTTCTACACGTATGTCCCGTCCGAGGAGATGATCCAGGACGTGGTCAAGCGGATCGGCGACAAGAACGGCAAGGTGACCGCCGCGCCGCCCAACCAGGCCGGCGGTCTGGCCTGGGTGATGCTCATCCTGCCGATGATCTTCGTCTTCGGCATCGTCTGGCTGATGATGCGGCGGGCGCGCGACCAGTTCGACGGCGGCATCCTGGGGAGCTTCGTCAAGAGCCCGGCCAAGCGGCATGACAAGTCGAAGCAGCGCACGACGTTCGAGGAGGTCGCCGGGCTCGAGAACGCCAAGGCCGAGCTCCAGGAAATCGTCGAATTCCTCAAGACGCCCGAGAAGTTCCAGCGCCTGGGCGGCCGCATCCCCAAGGGCGTGCTGCTGGTCGGGCCGCCCGGCTCGGGCAAGACCCTGCTGGCCCGCGCGGTGGCCGGCGAGGCGGGCGTGCCGTTCTACTCGATCTCGGGCTCCGAGTTCATCCAGATGTTCGTCGGCGTGGGCGCCAGCCGCGTGCGCGACATGTTCAAGACGGCCAAGGACAACAGCCCGTGCATCCTGTTCATCGACGAGATCGACGCCGTCGGACGGGTCCGCGGCGCCGGGCTCGGCGGCGGGCATGACGAGCGCGAGCAGACGCTCAACCAGATCCTCACCGAGATGGACGGGTTCTCGCCCAGCGAGAGCGTGATCGTGCTGGCCGCGACGAACCGCCCAGACGTGCTCGACCCGGCCCTGCTTCGCCCCGGCCGCTTCGACCGGCATGTCACGGTCGACCGCCCGACCAAGCGCGGCAGACTTGAGATCCTCAAGGTCCACACCCGCAATGTCCCGCTGGCGGCCGACGTCGACCTCGAGAGGATCTCGAGGAGCACGATCGGCATGAGCGGCGCCGACCTCGCCAACCTGGTCAACGAGGCCGCGCTGCTGGCCACCCGCGAGAACAAGTCGGCCGTCGATTCCCGCGACCTCGACGCCGCGCTCGACAAGGTCGTCCTGGGGGCCAAGCGCGAGGACATCATCACGGCGTTCGACAAGCGGGTCACCGCCTACCACGAGGCCGGTCACGCCCTGGTCGGGTGGAAGACGGCGAAGTCCGACCCGGTCCACAAGGTCACGATCATCCCCCGCGGCCGGGCGCTGGGCGTCACCCAGTACCTGCCGGAGGAGGACCGGTTCAACTACAACCGCAGCCAGATCCTGGCCAAGCTGGACTCGATCATGGGCGGCCGTGCCGCCGAGCGTCTGGCCTACGACGAGTTGAGCGTCGGCGCCGCCGAGGACCTGAAGCAGGCCACCCGCCTGGCGCGGCTGATGGTCACGCAGTGGGGCATGAGCGACCGAGTCGGGCCCGTGTTCTTCCGCGCCAGCGAGGAGCACCCGTTCCTCGGCCGCGAGATGTCCGAGCTGCGCGACCACTCCGAGCACACCGCCCAGGTGATCGACGAGGAGGTCGCCCGGATCCTCCGCGAGTCCGACGAGCGAGCCTACCGGCTGCTGGAGAAGCACCGCGACGACCTGGAGCGGATCGCCGAGGCCCTCATCGAGCGCTAGATCCTCACCGAGCGCGAGCTCGAAGAACTCGTAGGCAAGCGCGTCATTGACGAGGAGGACGGCGTCGAGGCGCCGGCCACCGACGCGGTGATCGCTTCGATCGACAACCCGTCCTGAGCCGCTGCTCCGCGCGAAGGATGGCCCCTGGCCGGCGAGAGCGCCCGGACGGACGCCTCTCGCCGGCGCGTCGGCTCCGACCCGCCGGCGATCGACCGATTGAGTGATCGAGCGAACGAGCGAACGTCCCTCTCCCCGCCCGCCTCCGGAGCTCAGGAATGGCCCCCGTATCCGATCGCCCGCGCGAGGATGACCCGCCCGTCGTCTGCGCGGGTCTCGTCGTCGCCGATCACGTCTCGCTGCCGATCGACCACATGCCTCGCCCCGGCGAGCTGGTCGCGGTGGATGACCTGGTGCTCAATATCGGTGGAGGCGCCGCCAATACCGCCGTCGACCTCGCTCGCCTCGGCGTGCAGGCGACCATCTGCGCCCGCGTCGGCGACGACGCCTTCGGCCGCTTCGCCGCCGAGACAATGCGGGATCAGGGGGTCGACTGCTCCGGGCTGAAGGTCGACCCGACCCTGCCGACCAGCCAGACATTGATCGTCAATGTTCGCGGCGAGGATCGTCGATTTATCCACGCCGTCGGGGCCAATCGCGGCTTCGTCGCCGAGGACCTCGACAACCTGCTCGACAGGTCCCCGCGCGTGCTGCACATCGGCTATTTCCTGATCCTGCCCAACCTGGATGCCGATTCCCTCGCCGAGCGGTTCCGTCGCGTCCGCGCCGGCGGGACGATCACCCTGCTCGATGTGGTGACGCCGGGGCCGGGAGACTACGCGAATCCCCTGCGCACGGTCCTGCCCCACACCGATATCTTCGTCCCCAATACCGACGAGGCCGAGCTGATCCTGGGCGAGTCGGACCCCGTCCGCCAGGCGCGGGCCTTCCGGGAGATGGGCGCGCGGCGCGTGGTCATCACGCTCGGCGAGCGGGGCGCCATCTCGATGTCCGACGAACTCCAGGTCCGCATCGGCGCGTATCCGACCAGCTACGTGGACGGTTCCGGAGGGGGCGATGCGTTCAACGCCGGCTACATCCTCGGCCTGCTCGAAGGCCGGCCCGAGATCGAGTGCCTCAAGCTCGCCAGCGCCGTCGGCGCGAGCTGCGTCCGGGCCGTCGGCACCACCGCCGGGGTTTTCACCCGCGGCGAGGCGGTCGATTTCGTCGCCCGCAACGAGCTCTCGGTCGAGCCGATCGCCTGATTCGCGAGCCCACCGTCCCGTGGTGGGCAATCCGATTGTTCGGCGCTCTAGATATCCACGATGACCTCCGCAATCCAGCCACTCGGCCCCGGCTCGAGGCGCACGCCGTGGTGGGTCGCGGCCTTGACCTCATGATCGAGGACATGCCGGTCGCGGTCGATCGGCTCGCCGGCGATCGTGGCCTCGAGCCGCGGCGGGCTCTCACCCACGTTGACGTCGAAGCGGCGATAGAGGCGATGCCGCGTCTCGGAGCGGAAGATCAGCTCGTTCAGCCAGGCCAGCAGCAGGTCGGACAGGGTCTCCGCGGCGAGCGACACCGACTCGGACTCCTGGTCGCGGACCTCGTCGCGGTTGGCGACGATCGCGTCAAAAAGCCCCTCGGCGGCCGCCTGGAAGAGATCGGCCAGGTCGGTCCCGGTGACGCGCAGTCCCAGGTCGGCGGTGTGCTCGAAGGTCTCGGAATGTCCCACGGGATGGCCTCCGTTTCCTGTTCCTGCGTTCCCCTTGCCCTCGCCGACGGGATGCCTAAACTCGGGGAGCGATCGGCGATTGCTCCCGGCCGGCACAGGCTGCGATGGATGGTCGAGATCGCACCGATTCGAGCCGAGTCGATTCCGCATCGCGGTCGGTCCCAAGAGGAGGAAGCTCCATGATCGAGGTGGGTCAGCCCGCGCCGACGTTCACGCTGAGCGACCAGTCCGGCAATCCGGTCAGCCTGTCGGATTGCCAGGGTTCTCCCGTCGTGCTGTATTTCTACCCCAAGGACGACACGCCCGGTTGCACGAAGGAGGCATGCGCGTTCCGCGACGCGTTCGCCGAGTATCGCAAGCTCGGCGCCCGGATCCTCGGTGTCAGCCCCGACGATACCCGCTCGCACGAGGAATTCGCCACGAAATTCGAGCTGCCGTTCACCCTGCTGGCCGACACCGAGCGCCAGGTCTGCGAGGCGTTCGGGGTCTGGAAGGAGAAGAACATGTACGGCCGCAAGTCGATGGGGGTCGAGCGCACGACCTTCGTCATCGACGGCCAGGGGATCGTCCGCGCCATCTTCCCTCGGGTCAAGGTCGATGGCCACAGCGACGCGGTCCTCGAGACGCTCAGGGGCCTGAAGTGACCCGGCAGGACGCGGCCAGCGCACCGGCCGTCGCTACCGGCGTGCCGCGTTTGACCGCGCCTTCGGCTTCGCAGGTGTCCTTCGCTTCTCGACGGTCCCGACCCCGTGAACGAACAGCCGCGTGACACGCTCGGGCAGATCCTCGGGCCAGGGTCGGGGCAGGCTGTGCAGGATCTCCTTCATCATGCCCGAGTGCGCCACAACTTCCAGAGTGATCTCCTCATCGGTCGCCCTGGCGCGGCTGGGGAACTCGCGAAGGATTCGCGCCAGGTTGCCGAGCAGCCGTCCGCGCGTCTCCTCGACGCACGCCGACTTCGCCCCGAAGCGGAGGAACTCGACCCGCTGCATGATGTCCAGCAGCATCGGGTTCCGCTCGAAGTAACCGAGTACGGAGCGATTCATCGCCAGCAGCTTCTCCTCGGGCGGGAGATTCGGGTTATCCCGGAGCGTCGCCTCCATCTGATCGACCAGGGTCGCCAACTGGTGGTGCATGATGCCCTGGAACAGGTCCTCCTTGTCCTTGTAATGCAGGTACAGCGTCCCCTTGGCCACCTGCGCCTGTGCGGCGATGTCCTCCATGCGGACCTCGTGATACGCCCGCTCCGCGAAGAGCCGGATCGCCGCCTCGATGATCCTCCGCGCCTTCGCGGGATCCTCCGTTCGCACGCCCCACCTCGCCCCTGCCTTGACCCCTGACCCGATCCGGTCCGGCCCGACCGCGCCGCGCCCGGCCGAACTCGTCCACCTCGCACCCGCCTGCCATCGATTCTAGCAGATCAGTCGCCCCTGCTCTTGCCCGTTTTCCGCACCGCTCTATAATGACTGACCAGTCAGTATTGTAAAATGACTGACTGGTCAGTTCAGCCAGCCGATCTCGGCGGCCGTGCCTGTGGCGCGGTTTGCGATGGTCGCGCGTGCAGGGAGGACGTGCCATGAGCGAGCCGGATGGGCATGGGGGAGAAGGTGTCGCGGTGACCGGGCCGCGAAGGATCGTCTCGGCCGGGCATACCCAGGGGACGCGGCACGGGCCGCACGGCGAGGGAGGGGATGAGTCGATGAGCGCGGCCGAGGAAGCGGGCACGCCGTCGCGGCGTGGTCGATGGCGGGGGGCGCTCTTGCTGGCGGCCGCGATCGGGGCGGCCGGGGTGGGCGCGTGGAAGGGCGGGCCGCTGGTCCGTCACTACCTGTCGCACGTCTCGACCGACGACGCATTCGTGACGGGCGATGCGTCGACGGTCCCCAGTCGGATCGCGGACGTCGTCGAGCGAGTCTTCGTGCACGACAACGATTATGTCGAGCGGGGGACGGTGCTGGTGCGGCTCGACCGCGAACCGTACCAGCTCATCGTGGACCAGAAGCGGCTCGACTGGAAGCAGGCGATGCTGAATTTCGACCGGATGGTCCGCGCCCTGGAGGCGGCCCGCGCCGAGTTGGAGTCGGCGCGCGACCAGGTCCGATCGTCGGTCGCGGCGCTGGAGGAGGCGTGGCGGGCGGTCGAGGGGCAGAAGGAGCAGGTGCGATATCGGATCGCCAGCATTCGGGCCGAGGCCGCCGCTCTTCGGTCGGCGCAGGCCGAGATGGTTTTGGCGCAGAAGGATCACGACCGGATCAAGAACCTCGCTGCGCAGCAGACCGCCACGGCGTCGGAGCTGGACGAGCGCGTCGCGGCGCTTCAGGGCGCCCGCGAGAAGGTCCGCGCGGCCGCCGAGCGGGTGCAGCAGGCCCGGGCGCTGCTCGCGCTGCCGCCCGACTACACCCATCCCGAGCGCGTTCCCGAGGATCTCGAACACACCGCGACCGATGTCCGCCGCGCCGTCGCGGCCGGCCGGCAGATCCTGGCGAAGCTGGGGATCGATTCGGCGGCCGACCTCCAGCCCGAGTCGCTCCACCGCGCCCTCGTCGACCTGACCCGACGCACCGGCGAGGCCTGGTACGACGAGGTCCCGTCGGTCCGGGCCGCGCGGGCGCAGCTCGACCAGGCCGTGGCGATGCTCGGCGGCCCAGCATTTGACCCGAATCGTCCCTACGAGCACCCGACCGTGGCGAAGGCGCAGAAGGAGCTCGCCGACGCCGAGTTGCGGCTGGGATATACCGAGATCCGGGCGCCTGTTTCGGGCTTCGTCAACCGTCGGGCCGTCAATCCCGGCGATGCTGTCCAGGCCGGGCAGGGATTGCTGTCGATCCAGCCGCTCGACCAGGTCTACATCGTGGCCAACTTCAAGGAGACGCAGATCGCCGACCTCGCCATCGGCCAGCCGGTGGAAGTGGAGGTCGACGCCTACCCCTACCGGGTCTTCCGCGGGCGGGTTTCGGGGTTCGCCCCGGCCACGGGCGCGTCGTCGTCGATGCTGCCGCCGGAGAACGCCACCGGCAACTTCGTGAAGGTCGTCCAGCGCATCCCGGTCCGGATCGACCTGGTCGATCCGAACTCGCGTGAGACCCCGTTTCTGGTCGGCATGTCGGTCGTCCCGTCGGTCGACATCAAGGCCCGGCCTGACGGACCCGATGCCGGTTCGCGGCTCCGCGGCCTCGCCGCGCGGACCGTGCGGACGGAGGCCCACCCATGAGCGACCCGCACTCCCTCGAGCCCTCGCCGCGTCCGGCGATCAATCCCTGGGTCATCGCCCTGACGGTTACGCTGGCAACCTTCATGGAGGTGCTCGACACCTCGATCGCCAACGTCGCCCTGCCGCACATCGCCGGCAGCCTGTCGGTCTCGGTCCACGAGAGCACCTGGGTCCTCACCAGTTACCTCGTCGCGAATGCGATCGTGCTGCCGCTGACCGGCTGGCTGTCCTCGCTGATCGGGCGAAAGCTGTTCTACATCATGTGCGTCGTCCTGTTCACGGCCGCCTCGACTCTGTGCGGCATGGCGACGTCCATCGAACAGCTCGTGTTCTTCCGCGTGCTCCAGGGGCTAGCCGGCGGCGGGCTCCAGCCGTCGGAGCAGGCAATCCTGATGGACACGTTCCCGCCGGCGAAACGCGGGATGGCGATGGCCGTGTACACGCTGGCGATCCTGGTGGCGCCCGTGCTCGGGCCGACGCTGGGCGGTTATATCACCGAGAACTATAGCTGGCGCTGGATCTTCTACATCAACGTCCCCGTGGGGATCCTCTCGGTGTTCCTGAGCACGCTGGTGCTCGAGGATCCGCCGTACCTGAAGGCCCGTCGCGCCGAGCTGAAGGGGAAGCCGCTGCGGGTCGACTTCATCGGCCTGTCGCTGCTGTCGATCGGGCTGGCGGCGCTCGAATTGATGCTCGACAAGGGGCAGGAGCACGACTGGTTCGACTCGCCGTTCATCGTCAAGCTCGCGATCGTGGCGGCGGTGTCGCTGGTCGCCGTGGTGTTCTGGGAACTGCGCCACCCGGCGCCGATCGTGAACCTTCGGCTGTTCCGCGATCGCAACTTCGCGGCGGCGTCGGTCTGCGTTTTCTTCGCCTTCGGGGTGCTCTACGGGAGCAACGTGCTGTTGCCGCAGATGCTCCAGACCTTGATGGGCTACTCGGCGCTCAACGCCGGGCTGGTGCTCTCGCCGGCCGGGTTCGTGACGATGCTCGAGATGCCCGTGATCGGCATCCTGCTGAGCCGAGGCTTCGACGCCCGCAAGCTGATCGTCGCGGGTCTTTTGACGCAGGCGGTCGCCGCGATGTGGATGGCCGGGCTGAACCTGGGCGTCTCGCCAGGCATGGTGGTCTCGCCGCGGAACTTCCAGACTCTGGGTGCCGGGTTGATGTTCGTCCCCATCAACATCGTGGCGTTCGCCTTCCTCCCCCGGGACCAGACCAACAACGCCTCGGGCCTGTTCAGCCTGGTGCGGAACGAGGGATCGAGCATCGGCGTGGCGCTGACGAACACGCTCCTCCAGCGCCGGACGCAGTTCCACCAGTTCCGGTTCACCGAGCACATCGACTCGCTGAACCTGAACGCGTCGCACTGGGTCTCGGGAATCTCGAGCGCGTTGCAATCCCGCATCGGCGACCCGGTGCTGGCCCGTCGTCAGGGGCTCCAGATGATGTACCAGGCCGTGCAGCAGCAGGCGTCGGCCATCTCCTATCTCGACCTGTTCTGGCTGTTCTCGATGCTGTCGTTCGCCGCGATCCCGCTGGTGTTTCTGATGAAGCGGGCCCGATCGGACGCCGGCAGCGTGCCGGTCCACTGAAAACCGTCCCAGGAGCAGAGTCCGGCTGTGACGTAGGTCAGGCTTCCGCCTGACTCCGAAGCAATCCGTCAGGCTGAAGCCTCACCCACGAATCCGCTGCCATCACCACACGTCTCCCGGCATTTCCGGATGGATTGGCGTCAGATTCCTCATGGAGGAGGAACAACCGATGTGTACCGTTCGCTGGAGGTCCGCGGTGCGCGCGGCGATCCCGGCCGTCGCCCTGGCGACGGCCTGGTCGATTGCGATTGCCGCGGGGGCCCGGGCCGAGGATCTGGCCGACGCCTGGTCGATCGCGCTGCACGCCAACGCCCAGCTCCGGGCGAGCCGGCAGACGACCGAGGCCGCCGGCCTCGACCTGTCGTCGTCGCTTCGGGCCCGGCTGCCCCAGGTCCAGACCCTGAACCTCGAGGCCTTCCTCACCAACCCGATTTCCGTCCCTGGACAGGGCGGTCAGCCGAAGCCTTCGGCCAGCGCCCAGGAGTCGTTCACGCTCTCGGCCGTGACGGCGAGCGTGCCGATTTACGCAGGCGGCAAGATCCGCGGCACCATCGAGGGCAACCGCGCCCGGCTGGATGCCGCCCACGCCGACGAGTTCGTCACGGCGCTGGACCTCAAGCTCGACGTGGCGCGGGCCTACGTCGATGTCCTGCGGGCCGGCCGGGGCGTCGTTGTCGCGCGGAGCAGCGTGGCGAGCCTGTCGGCCCAGGCGCGGGATGTGTCGAACCTGGTGCGGGAAGGCCGAGGGATCCGCAACGACCTGCTGGCCGCCCAGGTCGCTCGCGCCAATGCCCAGCAGCGCGAGATTCAGGCCCGCAATCGGCAAAGCCTCGCGTGGGCGGCGTATAACCGCTATCTCTGCCGCCCGATGGAGACGGTCGTCCCGCTGGTCGAGCTGGCGACCGACCGGCCGCCGGCCCAGGCGGTTCTACCCCGGGGTGTCCCGGCGATCGACCCGCTCGGTATCCCGGACCCGCGCCCGATCGTCCCCGACGAGGCCGAGATCGAGGCCCTGGCGCAGCAGGCGCTCCACAATCGCCCTGAGCTGGCGTCTCTGGCGGCGCAGGCGGCAGCCCAGCACGCCGATGCCGCCACCGAGCGGGCCAGGACACGGCCGCAGGTCAGCTTCATGGTCGCCAATCTGTATCAGAACGCCCGGTTCCTTCCCACCGAGGCGGACACGGGCGCCGCGGCGTTTCTGATGAACTGGACGCTGTTCGATGGCGGCTCGTCTCGCCGGCGGGCGCTGGCGATCGAGCATCGGGCCGCAGCCCAGATGAGCCGGCGGAACGACCTGGCCTCGGCAATTCGCCTGGAGGTCCGCTCCGCCTGGCTGACCTGCCGCGAGAGCGAGAGCCGTGTGCCGGTCGCACGCGCGGCGATCACTCAGGCCGAGGAAAACCTCCGGGTTGCCCGCAGCCGGTATCTCCAGCAGCGCGGGACGAATACGGAGGTCCTCGACGCCGAATCGGCCCGGGTGCAGAGCTATGACAACTATTTCAACGCCCTGTACGACGCGATCATCGCGGGATTCGAGCTGCGTCGGGCGGTGGGGGATATCTAGAGCGCATTGCAGATGGATGGCTCACGGTGGGGCCGGGCCGGCCAGGAGTCTGTGCCGGCAGGGCTCCGAGCCCCCGTCAGGGGGCGATCGGACGTAGCCGGGGGGCGTCAGCCCCCCGGGACCGGGCTCGGACCGCA
>DAIDHB010000232.1 GCA_027452145.1 Planctomycetales bacterium | reverse complement strand
TTCACGATGACCGTCGGGGCCTGGCTGGCGACCGTGGGGGGCAGTGCGGGCAGCCCCGGCATGTTGGGACCGGAGACCCGCGGGGCGATCGGCTGGCCGGACATGACCTTCGAGATCTGCTCGGCCTCGGAGGTGACGTTGGGCGCCAGCAGGGCGGGCGCGGAGAGTGCCGGAGCGGGTTCGGGAGCCCGGAGGAAAGACGGGATCGACTGCGAACCGAACCCCGGGACGGTCGGCAGCGAGGACGACTGGGCCGTGCGCACCACCGACGGATCGCCCGTGTTGCCGGTCGAGGCGAGCCGGGCCCCCGAGGGCGTTGACAACCGCCAGGCGCCGGAACCATCACCGCCCGCCTTCGCGGCGGGGGGCCGCGGGCCGACGGCGTTGTACTGCAAGTTCACGTTGAGCTTCGTCGGCAGGGTCTTCGGCTTCGTGACGACCCTCAGGCCCTGGGGGTCGGCCGGCGTCCACGGCAGGACGGTGACCGTGAACGCGAGCGGCGTCGACGGGACCGCGGGGAAGGGATAAATGGTCTGGAGCCGCTCCAGGAGCCTCAGTGTGAATTGCGTGCCGTCGAACGTGTAATCGCCGCTCGTCGACGCCGATGCCGCCAGCTCGATGACGATGTTCTGGTTGTTGACCGTCGCGGCGAATTGCGCCTGGATCTGTCGAGGAGCCAGCCCGGTGTCAGAGTCCCAGGTGATGGTGACCGAGTTCTTGCTCGGATCGCTCGACGGGGCGAGCGTCGCCCTGCCGTCGGGGCCGGGCAGCCACTGATAGAAGATATCCAGTGCTGGGGTCGTGCCGACGTCGTACGCCACCTTCGGAGCCGGTGCCTCCGGCTGCGGCGGGTACTGGCAGGGGATCAGCAGGCTGTTGCTGATCCCGTTCGGGGTCGCGACGTAGATCTCCACATACAGCTTGCCGTCCTCGGTCTTCATGGCCATCGCGTTCTGAGGGATCTGCACGTGGATCACCTCGCGGCTGAGGATCTCGAACGACGCCGTGCGCCCCCCGGCGACGACGCGCGTATCCAGCAGGCTGATGTACTTGCCGTAGACAAATACGTCGGCGATGGCCGTGGACCCGCCCACGATCGCGTAGGTCGTCACCGCGGTCGAGTTCGGCGTCGTCGGCGTCGAGAGGCTCGTGATGCTGAAGGTGGCAGGAGCGTTCGTGTTCGTGGTCGTGGTCGTCGTGGTGGCGCCGGCGCCGGCATTGGCCGTGCCGGCGGCGCTCGCCGTGGGGGGCGGCTGGACCGTGATCACGTCGACTCCGGAGAAACCGGTCAGCTCGGGGACCAGGGCCGCCGCCCCGTCGACGAACAGGTCGAAGCCCGCGGCGCTGTTCTCGTACGGGAGCTGGACGGGGGTCGACTGCATCGGCAGCATGGTGTCGAGCTGATTCATCTTGGACCGGAGAACGCGCAGATCAGCATCGCGGTACTCATGGGCGTTGCAAAGGACGTTCACGGCGTCGCGCAGTTCCTGCACGTGCCGGCCCCGCTCCATCATCTTGCCGGTGTGGTGGACCAGGTGCTCGGGGTCCGTCAGCTTGAACCAGTTGGTGGCGACGTTCATCCGCATCACGGGCAGGAACGTGGGGATGAGCAGGATCGCGTTGAGCTCGCGGATGCCGGGCTCGAGCTTCGACTTGCGCATCTGGTAGTTGGGCCCGGGGCCGCCCGAGATGAGCTGGCTGGTGATCACGCCGATGTTGGTGGCCTGGTTGGGCGGGTTCTGGAACCGGGGAGTGAAGCGGAAGCCGAAGGTGTCGTTGCCCTCCATGAAACCGGTGACCGTCCGATTCAGGGCGATCGTGTCGGACGACTGCTGGATCTGGCGGCGGAAGGAGTTGAGCTGGCTGAAGTTGATCTGGCCAGTGGCGAACGCGAACGACAGCGCCAGTTGCAGGTCGCGATTGAGGCTGAACGAATCGGCGATGTTCTGCTCGTCGTTCACCGGGTCGAGCGAAAACGTGATGATGGGCCAG
This sequence comes from Planctomycetales bacterium, assembly GCA_027452145.1. Classification (GTDB taxonomy): domain Bacteria; phylum Planctomycetota; class Planctomycetia; order Isosphaerales; family Isosphaeraceae; genus JAKAUH01. The sequence continues at coordinate 14,969 of DAIDHB010000232.1, read as the reverse complement.
CGGAGCCGGACATACTCGCAGAAGATGTCCTTCGAGTGCTGGTCGGTGTATTCATTGGGGCGATAGAAGTGGACCGCCTCGATCGGCTCGACAGCCCGGCCCTTGGCGGCGAAGACACGGCTGGCGTCCGCCTTGAGCGCTGAATCTAGCAACGCCGCGTCCACGGCGATGGCCCAGCAGAGGGCTCTGAACGGCGTCCCGCTGATGTTGCGGCGCGACTCCTCCAGCCGTTTCGATAGCATTTCGGTGAGATCATCAATAACAGGCGGCGCGGAAGGCCCCTGCCTCCCGGCGAGCGTCTCGGCATTCGACGCGAAATTCCTCTCCTGGAGCGTCTGCAACACCGCGCTCATGAACCGATCGTCGGCCAGCGGGGGTGGCTGGGCTCCCTGGGTTCCCGGCTGGTCGGGCGACTTCGACATCCAGTCGTAGGCCGGGTCGAGCAGGTGGCGCAGGTAATCCCGGATCTCGCTGCTGCGGATCGTCTTCTCGGGAGTCCGCGATGCTTGCACGACCTCGTGCGCCAGCAGGTAGATGTTCTTCTCGCCGAAGAACTGGATGAACTCGCGCGGCTTGATCGGATAGGACTGCTTGGCCGTCCGCGAGGAAGAAGGCATGCTGACGTTGAGATTCGGCTGAGTCGACGTCTGCACTAGCGTGCCGACGGACTTCACGAACCGCTGGGTAACCCGGGCACGTTCCTGCTGGGAGAGCCCGAGGAGGTCGTCCAGGAAGTGGACGTCGTCTTCCAGTGCGCGATCGTAGAGGTCTCGGAGGAACTCACGGAACATGGGATTCGTCGGGTTCTTGTTGATGATCCGCACGATCTGGCAATGAACGTGTTTCTGGATCTCGGGATCGGTTCGCAGGACTAGCGCATTCGCCCTCTGATCCGGCTGAGTTTCGTCTCCCGCATGGAGCGCGCGATCGAGCGGGTCGAGGGGAGTGCTCCCCGCGTAACGCGCGAGCGCTTCGCGGCGATACTGGATCACCAGTTCCTCCGCCTGGGTCCCCTTGTAGGGCATGCCTTGCCGCAGGATGTATTTTGTCAGCCCGTCGGCGATGGTGTTCGTGTCCTTCTCCGTGAAGCGGCCGACGTGATTCGCGATCAACTCCGCGAGCGCGAAGTTGAGCAAACCTCGCCCGCTCTGCGACCTGTAGCGAGGTTCCAGGACATCGTCGTAGTATCCGCTTCGAATGAGTTCATAAAGGAACGGTCCTAGCTGATCAACCACGTCGTTGATCACGAGGCGCCTGAAGGCCGACGACAGGAAGTCGGGTGTGAATTCGTGCTCGACCTGCACGGAAACGTCGGCTCCGTGGCCCTGGTAGGTGCACTCGCCCGGCACGATCGAGACCGGCAGACGCACCAGGTAGAGGCCGTAGCCCGACGAGTCGTTCTGGTCGGGGCCGAGGTTGAGCCGCCGGAGATGATTCAGGTAATCGAGGAACCGCTTCTTCTCGTCGAGGTAGACCGTCGGGTCGACGCCAATCGTCAGCGCCGCCGAGGTGGCAGCGGACGGAGGACCCAGGTTGAGGGTATTGGGCCCCACGCCCAGGTTATTGAACAGGCCGGGCGCAGGCGAGCCGAACAGGCTCGCCTGGGGAGTGGGCTGGAAGATGCCATTCGCGGGATTGAGGAGGCTGGCCGCGGCCGAGGTGTTCCCGGCGGACGGCACCGCCACGTTCGTGGTCCCCGGCGCCGCCAGCGCCGCACCGAGGGCCGTCGCGGATTGCGTCGTCGCCGAGTCGAGGCGGTTGATCCGGGCGGCCAGGACCAGGTGGAAGTTCGCCAGATCGGTGCTGATTTGATTCTCGAAATCATTGCGAAACCGCGTCATCCGCGCCTGGCTGAAGACGTCCGGTTGCTTGATCAGGACAAGACCGCTTTTTCGCAATTCCTTCGCCAGGCAATCGAGCCGGCAGCACGCCTCGGAGACCGTCATCGGCCGCTCGTGATCGAGTGGGAGGAGTGAGTAAAAACGGTCGACCAGTTCATCACGCAGGGTCGTCTGCGCGCTGGCGTTCGCAACCAGCACCCCGGCGACGGCGAGTGACAACCACAAAGCTCGGTAGCGGCCGACCAGCATTCCCCGGCCTCCTCGTGCGGGCGGCGATGCCCCAATTCTCGGAATCAATGAGAGTTGTGGCGATCGGCGTGGAGCAAGCCATCGGGCAACACGGGCCAGCGTCCCGGTCCGCCGTGTCATCCGCCCTGGCCAGGAGGACCGCCCGCCGGCCTACTGGACGGACATCTTTATCGGATCGCTACACTTTGCCCGATTAGCAAAAACCGGACGTTCACCACGATCGCGAGGTGATGCCGACAGAAGGCCGACGTCAGTAGGATGCCCCCGACAGCGCCTCGCCGCCGCCGCGCGTCGAGATCGCCCGCCAGGTGAGGGGATTGACCGTGTCCTTGAGGAACGCGACGTGGCCGTCGCAGAAGGCGAGGTTCACCCCGCCCGGGTGAAGGCTTCGGGCGGCCTTCCAGCCGGGGTTGTGGTAGACGATGCAATCGGGGTGAGGGGCGTTCGGCGTGAGGTAGTGGTTGTAGAGTGCGTTTTGATAGTTGCCGTCCCACCAGCTCGAGCCGCGGTTCAGCAGCCAGCCGTCGCTCGCCGTGGCGCAGCCGGCATCGGTCAGCGGGGCAGCGGCGAGGCGGGCCATCGCCCGGTTCAGGGGTGACGGTACGGGCGTCGGCGATGGCTGTGAATACGGGCCGGCGATGCCGAGGAGCTGCTCGGCCGCGGCTGCGGTCTGGCTCGTGCCATCGGTGATCGCCGCGATCCGGATCGATGGGCCCAGGATGAAGGCGCCGTCGGCGTTCGTCGCATCCCCGCCGTTGATCCCCGACCCGGCGCAGAAGGCGTAGTTCGTCGGGCCCGTGCCCTCGGCGGGCGGGGGTGCGCCGTCGGTCGGGCAGAGGAACATCGCGACCTGCGTCGCCATCGCTGTCGTGTTCGCCGGGTAGTAGGGCCAGAACAGGGCGCCGCCACCGGTCGGTTTGTGCGCGAGCGGGAAATTGAAGTTCAGCGCGTTGAAAACGTTCGCCTGCTCGAGGTACGGCGACATCTGGGCGAGCACCGACCATCGGTATTGCATCGGCGACGAGTCGGGCAGCACCCCGCGGTAGGCGTAGAGAAACCCCACCGGGAAGCTCGACCACGACGTCTCGTAGTTATGAAGGGCCAGCCCGAGCTGCTTGAGGTTATTCGTGCACTGGGCCCGCCGCGCGGCCTCGCGCGCCGCCTGCACGGCGGGGAGCAAGAGCGCGATCAGCACGGCGATGATCGCGATCACCACCAGGAGCTCGATCAGCGTGAAGCCGGCTCGCCGATGGTGAAAGGGTGGGATGCTCATCTGAAAGATCGCTCCGGGACCGCGGCCTCCGACTCGACGGCGCGGCCGGGTTTTCCCTCCGTCCGCCGCGACCGCGAACCGTCCGTTGAGCATAGTCGAGTCGGCCCCGAAGGACAAATCACGGCGAGTCGCAGGTCGGAAACATGGCCCGCGGTTCCTTGACTGCCCCGACGCGCGCAGTATGATGAGCCCTTGGCCCGGTCGGGTCGGCCAGGCATCTTCGTGTCGTGTCGTGCTTCAAGACCTTTCTCGCGACTTCGGTTCTCTCAACGCTCCGCGAGGCGCCCCGGGCAGATCGGTCGGAGGCGGTCGCGCTGGCGATCGCGTCTCCCGTGCCCGGCGCTCGCGGAGGACAAGCGAGGTGGCTGCCGTGGGCTCATCAACCGTCTCCCCGCGGGCGTGGTCGCGCTGGAATCGCAGGCTGCGCGGGCCGGCCTTCGTCGTGCTCGCGGCGATCGCCGCCGGGCTGGTGCTGGGACCCTGGCGTCCCCGCGCCTCGGCCATCGAGCCGCCCGCGGCCGGAAAGACCCAGCAGCAGGGCGCCGGCGAGCCGGTGGGTTCCGTCGACCATGACGACCTGGTCAAGGCCGGCTCGAACGACGGCAACTGGCTGCTTTATGGCCGCACCTATGACGGGCATCGCTACAGCCGCCTCAAGCAGATTGACACGAAAAATGTCTCGAAGCTGCTGCCGGTGTGGACGTTTCAAACTGGTGTGCTCGATGGTTTCGAATGCACGCCGCTGGTGATCGACGGCATCATGTACGTGACCACGCCGTGGAACCACGCGTACGCCATCGACGCCAAGACCGGCGGACAGCTCTGGCACTACCAGAAGTCGCTGCCCGAGAACCTGGCCCTCTGCTGCGACGCCGTGAACCGCGGGTTCGCCGCCTCGGGCGAGCGGCTGTACATGGCCACGCTCGACGCCCACCTCGTCTGCCTCGACCGCAACACCGGCGAGGAGGTCTGGGACACCCCAATCACCGCGCCCGGGGCCGAGGGCGGCCCGGAGGTCGGCGACATCTACAAGATGGCCTATAGCGCGACCCTGGCGCCCCTGGTCGTCAAGGACAAGGTCATCGTCGGCATCAGCGGCGCCGAGTACGGGATTCGCGGGTTCATCGATGCCTACGACCTCAAGACCGGCAAGCGGCTCTGGCGGTTCTACACGGTGCCCTCGGCCGACGACAAATCCGAGCACGCCCAGAAGGCCCTCAAGACGTGGGAAGGCAACACCTGGCTCACCGGCGGCGGCTCGGCCTGGGTGACGGGCACGTATGACCCCGAGCTGAACACCCTTTACTGGGGCATCGGCAACCCCTCGCCCGACTTCAACGGCGAGGTCCGCAAGGGGGATAACCTCTACACCTGCTCGATCCTGGCGCTCAACCCCGACGATGGAACATACAAGTGGCACTTCCAGAACAGCCCGCACGACGTCTGGGACTACGACGGCGTCAATGAGCCGGTGCTGGTCGACATCGACCGCGACGGCAAGCGGGTCAAGGCGCTGGTGCAGGCGCACCGCAATGGGTACTTCTACTGTCTGAACCGCGAGAACGGCGAGTTCCTCTACGGCAAGCCGTTCTGCGAGGTGACCTGGACCGACCGCACCAGGGGCGCCGACGGCCTGGACCCGAAGACCGGCCGGCCGTTCGTCAGCCCGTCGGCGCTGCCGACCGCGGCGGGCTCGCGCGTCTGCCCCGGCCCGGCCGGCGGCAAGGAGTGGTGCCCGATCGCGTACGACGAGGCCAATGGCCAGGCGATCGTGCCGGTGATCAATAACTGTGCGAAGATCACCTCGGGCAAGGCGTTCTTCATCAAGGGCCAGCCCTACTGGGGCAGCGCGATGACGCTGATCGACAACCAGGCGTCGGGCTCGCTCAAGGCGATCGACGTGAAGGACGGCAAGATCCGGTGGGAGGTCGCCACGCGGTCGCCGATGGTCGCGGGCGTGCTCGTGACGGCCGGCGGCCTGGTCTTCACGGGCGACGCCGAGGGCTATTTCACCGCGTATGACGCCGCCACGGGCAAGGATCTCTGGACGTTCCAGTGCGGCTCGGGGCACCACTCGGGCCCGATCACCTATTCGCTCGACGGCCGCCAGTACGTCGCCGTCTGCGTCGGCTGGGGCGGCTGGACGGCCGGGTTCGCCGGCGACGGCGCGCCGTGGCTGCGCAACGCGCGGCGGGGGAATACGCTGTTTGTGTTCGCGTTGCCGGATGAGAAGCGGTGATTATGTCCGTAGTCCGTAGTCCGTTGTCCGTTGTCCGTTGTTCTGAGAGTCGTTTCGGGCCAATCCGAGCGGGAGGGCGAGCCTCCCGGCGAGCCGGTATTCGCTGATAACCGAGGCACCATCCCGGCTCGGCAGGAGCCTCGCCCTCCCAACTCTGGACAGACTCTGTCTGAATGTCCGGGCAACTCCCTGGAGGACGAAGTGACCATCATCCCCCGCCTCGTCCTGCTGGGCCTGCTGGTGACAATCGTTCCGAGAGGAGGCGCGAGAGTCGACGACGGTCCCGGACACTCGGCGCGGCGAGAGGACTCGAAGCCGCTCGTCATCTGCGCCGTGCCGGCCTCGATGCCGAGGACGGACCGCGCGCCCGACGGCAAGCCGCGGGGGCTCGACACGGCGGTGGCCGAGGCGGTCGCCCGGGTCCTCAAGCGGCCGGTCGAGTTCCACTGGTGCGCAAGCCCCGACTGTTCGTGGCACTGCCTGCCCGAGGGGCGTTGCGACATCGTCGTCGGCCAGCCGCTCGACTCGGGGCCGGCGCGGGGCGTGGCCTGGAGCGTCCCCTATGCCGGCGCACGGTTCGCGCTCGTCGTCCCGCGCGATGGGCCGGCCGTGCGGTCTCTCGAGGACCTGCGCGGCAAGCGCGTGGGGATCGTCACGGGGACGGTGGTTCTCTCGGAGAAGGACCACGCCGTCGCGCGGTTCCGCACCCGCGACGCGCTGCTCGATGGGTTCGCCGGCGCAAAGCTGGACGCCGCGTTCCTCGACGGCGATTTCGCCGCCTGGTACCTGCACGAGCACCCGAAGCTCCCGCTCAAGCTGGTCGACGAGTTCGTCCCGCGCGAGCGGTGGAACATGGCCATCGCCGTGCGCGCGAACGACGGCGACCTGCTGGTGGCGATCAACCGAGCGCTGGCGCAGCTCGCCGAGACGAACGAGCTGCGGAAGGTCTACGAACGGCACGGCGTGCCGTTCCGCCCGCCGTTCGCGAAGACGGAGAATCGCGCGGAGGCGCCCGACTCGTGGCATCGGATCCGCGAGCGCGGCGAGCTGGTCGTCAGCATGGACCCCGCCAATCTGCCGTATTCGTCGGCCCGCGGCGACCGGCCGGGCCTCGACGTCGAGCTGGCGCGGGCGCTGGCCGATCGGCTGGGTCTCAAGCTGCGGCTCGACTGGATCGACGTCCATCGCGAGACCGCCATCGGCGAGCTGATCCAGGGTCGCTGCGACCTGGCACTCGGCGAGGCCGTCGAGCCCGACGCCGTCGCCGACGACGAGCCGCTGGCCGGCAAGGTCCTCTATTCGCGGCCCTATTACCGGACGGGGTATCTGCTCGTCCGCCCGAAGGACGGGCCGCGCATTGCCTCGCTGGCCGAGCTCAAGGGGAACCGCTCGCAACGGCTCGGCACCGAGGCCGGCTCGGTGGCCGACTACCGGCTGCGGCAGCGCGGGTATCTGCGCCGGCTCTACCGCAACCAGCTCGCGGCGCTCAAGGCGACGGCCGACGGCGACATCGACTTCGCCTACCTCTGGGCCAACGCGGGCTGGACCCTCCACGCCTCGCCCGACCTGGCGGCGAAGCTCGAAATCGGCCCGGGCGCCGACGCATCCGACCGGTGGGACATCGCCGTCGCCCTGCGTCGCGGCGACGCCGAGCTCAAGCGCCGGGTCGACGCGGCCGTGAAGGCCCTCATCGACGACGGGACCATCGCCCGGCTCCTGGAGAAATACCACCTGGCGGATCCAGTCGGGGCAGGGGGGTCAACGTCCCGCCCGGCCGGCGCACGCCCCGGCGTGCAAAAGGTCCAGACGTCGAAGCATCCTTATAGCGCCATGTCCCGCATCCGATCGGCGGGCGAGCTGGTGGTCGGCCTGGACCAGAACAACCTGCCGTTCTCATCCGCCCATCCCAGGCCCACGGGCCTCGACCACGAGATCGCCGGGCTGCTGGCCGAGCGGTTGGGGGTCTCGCTGCGGGTCTACTGGGCGATTTCGGCGCACGACTCGTACCCGTCGAAGCTGGCGAGCAAGGGGCTCTGCGACGTGATCATGGGCATCACGCCCGACGACCGGTTCGCCGGGCGGGTGCTGTATTCGCGGCCTTACCACGTCGCGCGGTATCGCATCGTGGTGCGGACCGGCGAGGGCCGGCCCGATGCCTCGACTCCGATCGCCGTCGAGCGAGGGATCGCGGTGCGCGGGCTGGAGGGGCGGAATTCGCACGAATACCCCAGTACGGAGGCAGTCCTCGAGGCCGTCGCAAGCGGTCGCGAGCGAGCGGGCTACGTGATCGCCACCCGCGGGGCCTGGCTGGCGCACGAGCGCTGGCCGGGCAAGCTGGCGTTCCTCGCCGATGGCGAAGCCGGATCCACCGTCGACGCATTCCCGATCGTCGCGGCGGTGCGGAAGTCGGATCGCGAGCTCAAGGAGGCGATCGACCGCGCCTGGGAGGATCTCGAACGCTCCGGGGCGATGGCACGGGCGTTCGCGCGCTGGCACCTGCCGTACGAGCCTTCGAAATAGGGCCAGGCCACGGGCAGTTGGCGACCGATGCGCGACGGAGGTGGCCAGGCGGCCGGGCCGATGCGATACTATCGGCCCGCCGGATGCAAGGAGACGGAACGCCGACCGCACCGATGGCGGGGACTTCGGAGGAGTCGGCCCCAGCCATGAGCGCACCAGATGATTGAGCGAAGGACCCTGGCGGCGCTGGCCGTCGGATGCGGCCTGGCGGTCGCCAACAACTATTATGCCCAGCCGCTCCTGGCCGAGATGGGCCGCTACTTCGGAGTCCCCGACCGGCGCATGGGCCTGGTCGCCATGCTCTCGCAGGTGGGCTACGCCGTGGGCATGCTGCTGCTCGTCCCGCTGGGCGACCGGCTCGAACGGCGGTCGTATGTCCTGATCATGCTCGGGGCCGTCACGGTCGCCCTGCTCGGGGTCGCCGCCGCCCCGAGCTTCGCCTGGCTGGCCGCCGCCAGCCTGGCCGTCGGCGTCACCACGATCGCGCCCCAACTGCTCATCCCGTTCGCCGCCCACCTCGCCGCGCCGTCCGAGCGGGGCAAGGTCGTCGGCACGGTCATGAGCGGCCTCCTCATCGGGATCCTGGCGGCGCGCACCGTCAGCGGCGTGGTCGGCGAGTACCTCGGCTGGCGGGCGATGTACGCCCTCGCCGCCGCCGTCATGGTGCTCCTGGGACTGGTCCTGCGGGTGCTGTTGCCGAAATCCGAGCCGTCGGCGTCGGGACTCTCCTACGCGGCCCTGCTGATGTCGATCGGCGGATTGCTGCGGGACGAGCCCGTGCTGCGGCAGTCGTGCCTGCTCGGGGCGGCCAGCTTCGGGGCCTTCAGCGCCTTCTGGGCCACCCTGTCGTTCCACCTCGCCGGTCCGCCGTTCCACTACCCCAGCGGGGTGGTCGGGCTATTCGGCCTGGTGGGGATCGCTGGGGCGCTGGCCGCCTCGGCGGCGGGCCGGCTCGCCGACCGGGGCAGCCCCCGCAGGACAATCGGGGTGGGCCTGGCGTGCGTCCTGCTGGCCTATGCCGTGCTCTACGGGGCCGGCCAGACGCTGTGGGGCCTGGTGGCCGGAGTCGTCCTGCTGGACCTGGGTGTGCAGGCGGCGCACATCTCCAACCAGTCACGAATCTACGCCGTGCGGCCCGAAGCCCGAAGCCGCATGAACACCGCCTACATGGTGGCCTACTTCGTCGGCGGCGCGGCAGGGTCCTACGGCGGCGCCTGGGGCTGGAGCGTCGCCGGCTGGGGCGGAGTCTGCCTCGTCGGAGCGGCGATGACGGCACTGGGGCTGCTGGCCTTCGTCGCCACGGCGCGTGCCCGGCACCGTGTGGAAAGGGCGGAGGAATGGCGGTACGGTTGTGGATGTTCCGATCGGGGTGCGTAACGAGGACAATTGCCGTGACCAGGTGGACATCAGGAGCCTCGCGGCTTCGATGGGCTGCGTTGGGGGCCCTCGGGCTGGTCTACTTCTGGACGCTCGCCGCCGCCTCAGGCCAGGCGCCACAGGACCCGTCCGCGAAGCCCCCGGCGGCCGATCCGGCCGCGATGGCGGAGGGCCAGGCGCTCTTCCGCGGCCTGTGCAGCGGCTGCCACGGCGGCGCGGGACGCGGCGGCAAGGGCCCCGACCTCACGGATGCGAAGTGGCTCCACGGCGGCACCGACGCCGACATCGCCCGCACGATCCAGAACGGCGTCCCCGGCACCACCATGAAGAAGCTGGGCGACGCGCTCAAGCCCGAGCAGATCCGCCACGTGATCGCGTACATCCGCAGCCTGGCGCGGTCCCCATCCGAAAGCACCTGGAAGCCCTATATCCCGGGCGATCCCCGCGCCGGCCGCGTGCTGTTCTTCGACCTCAAGGGGAAGGTCCAGTGCGCCCGGTGTCACAGCATTGGCGGCGAGGGCGGGCGCATCGGCCCGGCGCTCGACCGGATCGCCGCCCGCCGCGCGCCCGAGTTCATCATGGAATCGATCCTCGAGCCCTCGAAGGACATCGCGCCCGAGTACGAGACGGTCGCCATCGCCACGAAGGAGGGCCGGGTCATCGTCGGGATTCGCATCAACGAGACCAATTTCAACATCCAGCTCCGCGAGGAGAACGGCCGGTTCCACTCGTTCCTGAAGCGCGACCTCGACGGCGTGAAGCTCCAGAAGAAATCGCTCATGCCCGAGAACTTCGGCGAGCAGATCACCGTCAAGGAATTGCACGACCTGTTCGCCTACCTGATGTCGCTGGAATGACGGCGGTGAGGATTCTCCCGCACCACGGTCGTCATTGCTTGGCCGCGACCGCGGCACGAAGGGCCTCCGCGGGCGTCGCGGTGGCGAGCTTTGCCGAGAGAGTTTCGCTGGGGCCCGACAGCGCCGCCTGGGTCGCGGCCTGGCGGAGCAGAGTCTTGTCGACCTCACTCGATAGCCAGCGGGCTCCCGCCATCCCGACGAGAAGGGCACTGCAGGCCCCCGCGACTGTCAGGATGGTCTGGGGAGACCTCTGGACATTCGCATCTCCCCCGCCGGCCGGCGAAGGCGACGCGGAGGAAGCCGGCGGATTCGACAGCAGAACCATGCCGCTGATGGGACCGTACAGGCCCCACGAGAGCACCGCCGCGAGTCCTCCCATCGCAATATCGCCCACGATGCCCGGCTGGAAAACGGTGATACCATCCTGGTTCTCGGCCCGTGGCAAGGCTAACCCCTTGCCCGAAATGAGGCTATTGAACAATCCACCGATGACGCCCGCGCCGAACACGATGAATGCAGCCCACCCGATGGCGCGCATGACTCTCTCCCGCCTCTCCGGAAGTTTGAACCCGGGCGACGATGCCCGGGCGTCCATCTCGGCCGTCCCGCTGGCCTGGCACGGCCTTCCACGAATTGTAGCCGATGGCAACGGCCGATTCTCCTTGACTCCGAACGACGGACGGAGCGATTTCCCGAGGCACACGTCGCCCAAGAGCTCGCGCCGCGCTGACGACCGGCTCGTCTATAATGAATCGAGAATCACACAGAGTCGGGCGTGCCGGAGCAGCCCGATTCCGCCGTGATCCGACAGGCCGAAATCACTCATCCGCGATGGCCTCCGATTCACCGATCGAACCACGCACGGCGAGGAACGACAACGACCGCAAGGCCGGCCCGTGCGAGCTCTGCGGCCGGCCCGGCCAGGCCCTGACCTTCCACCACCTGATCCCGCGCCACTGTCATCGCAAGGAACGCTTCCGCCGGCGGTTCTCGATCGAGGAAATGCGGAGCAGGGGGCTCTGGATCTGCCGGCCCTGCCACGGGGGCATCCACGACCTGATCCCCGACGAGAAGGACCTCGGCTGGAATTACCACACCCGCGAGCTGCTCCTGGCGCACGAGGGCATCAAGAAGCACGTCGACTGGGTGCGAAAGCAGCGGTAGGGGACGCGATCCGCCCCCGGCGCCATCCATCGGCCGGATCGTCGTTCAGAACTGGAACAGCCACCGCGCCACGGCGATGAACCCGATCAGCACGAGGGTCAGCATCACCAGCAGCACCGCGGCGATCGGCAGGATGAACCGCCAGGGCATGCCGAACGACGACGGCGACGGCGACGGCGGCGCCGACCCCGAAAACCGCGAGCCCCTCGCCAGCCCGCCGGCCGTGCCCGCCGGATGCCGGTGCGCCTCGAGGAGCTGGATGTTCCTCGTGTTCGCCTTGAAACCGATGTCGAACAGGTCGCCCAGAAGCGGGATCGCGCCCACGGCGATGTCGAGCAGCACGTTGAACGCCATCCGCGCCGCGACACTCTTCGGCACCCGGTAATGCTTGAGCGCCACCAGCACCAGCCCGGCCTGCACCAGGCCCGTGATCGCGTCGCCGCCGAGCGGCAGCAGCCCGAGGAGCGCGTCGAGCCCGACCCGGATCCGCGTGCCCGGGATGTGGAAGGCGCGGTCCATCAGCCAGGCGACCTGCTCGAGCGTGCGCGCCATCCGATCGTGCCGCGCGAACTCGGCGTCCTCGTGCAGTGTCCAGGGCTCGGTGGTGGCCTTGCTCATGAGCTGTCCCCTTCGGCAGATCCTGCCCGATCCAATCCGCTCCGCTCCGATCCGATCATCCCTCATCCGGCGCGAAGTCGCCGTGATCCAGCGGATATCGCGACGGCCGAACGGGCGGGGCGGTCGGGATGGCCTGGCCGCCGGGCGGGTCGTCCGCCCGGACGTTGGGCGAGTCGGGGCCGAACCGGTTGGGATCGTCGGGTTCAAGGTCGTATCGGCCATTGGGATTCGGCCCTCGGGCCGCCTGGCCCTCCTGCGCGGATCCGGCGCCTGCACGCGACTCGTCGGACATGGCACACCTCGCTACCGGCGGAATGAAAAGGCCGTTATTCTACTCATGGATGCGAACGGCGTGCCGGCCGACGGCGCAAAGATGCATCCGTTCGCGATCGCCAACCCATGGATGAAGTCTTCCCCGACGTTGATCCGGCACAACACACCGATCTTTCGCGGGCGGCGGGGCGTACCAGAGGGGAGGGGAGAAGCCCGGACCCCAGCGAGGCGGGCGAGAACCCGATGGGCTGGCCGGAGACACGGATGCCGCCCGCCCATCTCCGACGCACGAGCCGGGCAGTTGCCGTTGACCTGGAAGAGAATTCCCCGAAAGATCGACAATGGCGACGGGCCCGGAGCGGCCGTCGACCCGTCGATCCGGGGGGATGCACCGGGGTTGCACGAGCCATGATCGCACGATGGACGCCGCGAAGTGTCCGGTCCTCGGATCGGACGGGCGAGCGAGGACCCGGCGGGGCGTGGAGGGATGAGTCAACCATGCCATTCGCGGACCAGGACCTGGCGCGTCGGGTGGAGGGAGGCTGGGTCTGCCTGGGGGTCGAGAACGCCCAGGCGCTGGCCCGGATCGACCCGATGTCCGGGGCGACGGCGCTGCCGGTCGGCGGGGGCTATGCGATCTTCATGGGCGCCGGCTCGCCGCTGTCCCAGGTGATCGGGCTGTGCCTGCACGGGCCGGTGGCCGAGTCCGAGCTCGAGCAGGTGGAGAGCCTGTACCGCGACCGCGACACGCCGATCCAGCTCGAGCTCTCGTCGCTGGCAGACCCGACGTTGCTCGGACTTCTCAGCAGCCGGGGGTATCGCCCCGCCGAGCAGACGCACGTCCTGGTGCGGCCGATCGGGCCGGGCGAGACGGACGGGCGAAGGGCCGCGTCCCGCGCGACGGATCGGGCCGACGACGCGGGCGGCGACATCGCCGTCGCGCCGATCCGCCCCGACGAGGTCGAGACCTGGGCCGAGGCGGTGCTCCGCTGCTTCTTCCCGGGCCCCCAGGACCTGCCCGAACGGCTGAAGGAGGGCGCGATCGCGATGGCGACGCTCCCGATCGTCAGCGGCTGGCTGGCCCGGGCCGACGGCCGGATCGCCGGCGGCGGCGCGTTGGCGGTCTGCAACGGCCTGGCGCTGATCTGCGGCGACGGCACGCTCCCCGACTTCCGCAACCGGGGCGTGCAGGCCGCCCTCCTGCGGGCGCGGCTGGAGCGCGCCCGGGCCGAGGGCTGCGACCTCGCCGTGATCTGCACCCAGCCCGGAAGCCGCTCGCAGCACAACGCCGAGCGCCAGGGCTTCCAGGTCGTGTACGCCCGGACGCTCATGACCCGAGACTAATCCCCATGCCGCAACCGATCGAGCCCGGGGACGGAGACGGAAACCCGGGCCCAGCGTCGTGCCCCCATGCCGCCGCCGCTCCGTCCGACGTCGCGGCAGCCTGCCCGCGATGCCGGGCGCTCGAGGCCCGCATCGCCGCGCTCGAGGCCGAGCTCGCCGCGTCCCGCGCCCCGGCCGACGACTCGCCCGTCGCCGCGACAATCGAGCTGCCCCGCCTGGATTTCCGCGCGCTGCGGCTGATCCCGCACGGCTGGGGCGCCGGCTGGGGCCTGCGCCCCTCGCCGGCCCGCCGCGTCTGGATGGACGAGAACTCCCGCGCCTACCAGTGCCTTCCGCTCGTCATGGCCAACCAGTGGGGCTGGCAGGTCCTCTGCCCGACCGAGGTCCGCGCCACCTGGGACGGCACGCCCGGTCCGGCCGGCGTGCACGTCGAGGTCCCGCCCGAATATGCCCCGTCGATCAAGAGCCAGTTCGGCTCGGGGATCGTCACCTTCTCGCCCCCCTGGCTGTTCCGCACCCCGACGGGCTGGGACCTCTACCTCAAGGGGCCGAGCAACCGGTGGAAGCCCAACTGCCACCCGCTCGAGGGCGTCATCGAGACCTGGTGGCTCAACTACACATTCACGATCAACTGGAAGCTCGTCGAGCCCGGGACCGTCGTGTTCGCCGCGGGCGAGAGCCTCGGCCAGCTCGTGCCCGTCCCGCACGCGACGTTCCGCGAGGCGACCGCGCTCGAGGCCCCCATCGGCCTGCTCGAGCCCGAGGCCGCGCGCGAGCTGGTGGAATGGCTCGAGCTCCGACGCAAGCTCGCCGGCCAGGAGGTCAACGTCCATCACCTCTACCGCACGGCCGAGGGTGTCGCCGATCATCTGCGGAAGGTCGGCGTGCCGGCGATCCGGTCGCTCGTGCCGGATTCCGACGCGACGTAACGGGAATCAGCCCGGCGAACCGGCGACGTCAGTCGCCGGGTGCTTTCTCTTCACGCAGGACCCGGCGACTCATGTCGCCGGTTCGCCATTCACCCCGGTTCGCCATTCACCCGGCGACTCACGGCGCCGGTTCGCCCGTCCCTGGACTAGAGCGCATTGCAGATGGATGGCTCACGGTGGGGCCGGGCCGGCCAGGAGTCTGTGCCGGCAGGGCTCCGAGCCCCCGTCAGGGGGCGATCGGACGTAGCCGGGGGGCGTCAGCCCCCCGGGACCGGGCTCGGACCG
>DAIDHB010000231.1 GCA_027452145.1 Planctomycetales bacterium | reverse complement strand
CTCCGCCGCCGCCGCCAACATCATCTCCGGGAACGGCGACGACGGCATCGAACTCTCCTTTGACCCGGTCTCGTGCCTGGTGGAAGGGAACCTGATCGGCACGAATGCGGCGGGCACCGCCGCCGTCCCCAATTCCGTTGATGGTATTTCTGTCGAGGCGAAGGGAGCGACGATCGGCGGGACCTCCGCCGCTGCCGCCAACATCATCTCCGGAAACGGCGGCGACGGCATCGATCTCCATGCCCCTTGCTCGGTTGAGGGGAACCGGATCGGTACGGACTGGACCGGAAGTAAACCCGTCCCGAACCGGAAAGCCGGCGTCTATCTCGCCCAGGCGGTCGGCGCGACGACGATCGCGACGGCCGGCGCCGGCAACATCATCGCATTCAACGGCGGACCCGGCGTGGCGGCCGCGCCGGGTACGTCCGGGAGCACGGTCCGGTTCAACGCGATCTTCGGCAACGCCGGCCCGGGCATCGATCTCAACGACGACGGGGTCACGCCCAATACTCCCAGCGCCGCCAATAATTCGCCGGTCCTCACGTCGGTCGGCGACGCCAGCATCAGGGGCGCGCTCAACGCCTCACCCAACAGCATCTACATCCTCGACTTCTACGCGAACCTCGCCAGCGACGACTCGGCCGTGCGACCCCAGGGCCGCGACTATCTGACCTCGACCACCGTCACGACCGACGCGGCGGGCAACGCGGTCTTCAGCGTTCCGTACACGCCCTTCCCCGGCGAGCTGGCGTTCACGGCGACCGCGACCGACGCCCAGGGCACCACCTCGGAGTTCTCGGCACCGCTCGGCCTCACGGCGCTGACGGCCTTCGGCCAGTCCGCACAGTTCGTCGCGGGCACGCTCTACGGCGCGGTGGTCGCCAGCTTCACCGACTCCAGCCCGCTCACGGTCCCGGGCGAGTTCAGCGCCACGATCAACTGGGGCGACGGCACCGCGGCCACCACGGGCATCATCGCGCTCTCCGGCGGCGGCTTCAGCGTGACCGGCTCGCACAATTATGAGGACGACCCGATCGCCGGACCGGCCACCTATACCGTCACCACGACCGTCACCGACGCCCTGACCGGCGAAATCGCGGTGGCCACCGGCACCGCGACCGTCGCGCCGGTGCCGATGACCATCACACCCCAGAACTTCGCCGTGACCGGCAAGAAATCCTTCTCGGGAAGCGTCGCCACGTTCCGCGACGGCGACCCGCGCAGGGACCCGTCGTTCTACACGGCGACGATCAACTGGGGCGATGGCACGGCCGACACCACGGGGACGGTCAAGGGAGCCAACCCGTTCACCGTGACGGCCTCGCACACCTTCGCGGCGTTCTCGGGCACCGACCTGGTGACGATCACGATCACCGACAGGAACGGGCGGACGGCGACCGCGGTGGACCGGGTCGTCGACCCGCAGGACGCCACCGGGCCGCCGCCGGCCGCGACGACCACCAGCCCCACTCGGACATCCGCCTCATCCACGACGCCCGCCGTACTGGCGATCGTGGCGGACGGCCTGCGGCTGTCGCCGCAGAGGCCGTTCCGGGGGATCGTGGCGACGTTCACCGAGGGAGGGCCGCCCGAGCCGGCGAGTGGATACCGGGCGATGATCGACTGGGGCAAGGGCCGGAAGGTGGCCGGGATGATCGAGGGGAGCGACGGCCGCTTCGCGGTGACGGCCCGGCACGCCTTCCCGAGGTTCCGCGGCACCAGGACGGTGACGGTCACGGTGACGGACGCAGCCGGCCGGTCGGCGACCGTGAGCGAATCGGTCACCTACGCGGCAGTCCATCCCAGGTCGATCGCGGAGCCGGGACCGAGGAAGAGCGCGGTGACGTGGCACCGCTCCTCGTTCCCCCACCTGGCGCGGGAACGAGACCGATGAGCCTCATCCCGTCCAACTCCCCAACAAGTTCCGGCACCCCTGATCGGAGGACTCCACACTTGAATTCTCGATCTCTCCTCGGATGCTGGGCGGTCACGCTCGCCGTCCTGGTGCTGCTCGCCCCTGCCGCCCGGGCCGGCTCGCTGCTCGTCGTCAACATGACCGCCGACCCGAGCCAGGGCGACATCCTCCAGTATGACCTGGCCACGGGTGCTCCCCTGGGCAGTGGACCGCTGGTGGCAGCCGGCACGGGCGGACTCAACGCGCCCGCCGGCCTGGCGCTGGGGCCCGACGGCAATCTCTACGTCGCCAACGGGTTCGACTCCAGCGTCCTCGAGTTCGACGCCCAGGGAAACCCTCTGGGTGCCTTCGTCCCGAGCGGTGCGGGCGGCCTCCAGGGACCCGCCAGCCTGGTCTTCGGGCCGGACGGCAACCTCTACGTCGCCAGCCTCAGCACCTCGAGCGTGCTCGAGTACAACGGGATGACCGGCTCGTTTATTCAGGCCCTGGTTCCCGGCGGCGCAGGGGGCCTGGTCGACCCCGGGGGAGTGGTATTCCATGACGGCGATCTCTACATCGCCAGCCGGGGAACCGGCGAGATCCTCCGGTACGACGCGTCGACGGGACAGTTCCTGGGATCCTTCGTCTCCGCCGGTGCTGGAGGCGTGTCCCAGCCGAGCGGCCTGGCCTTCGGACCGGATGGCAATCTCTATGTCGCCAGCCAGGGCTCCGATTCCATCCTCAGCTTCGACGGGCATACGGGCGCATTCCTCGGGACGTTCGTCGCCGGCGGCACCGGCGGTCTGAGTTCACCGGCGGACCTTCTCTTCGAGCCCAACGGCGATCTCCTGGTCGCCAGCGGCAGCGGCGAGGTCCTCAGCTACGGCAGCGACGGCGGTTTTCTCGGGACCCTGGTACCGGCGGGAAGCGGCGGGCTCAATCTGCCCATCAGCCTGCTCGCCTCGGTGCCGGAGCCAGGTTCGCTCACCCTGTCGCTTATCGGCCTGGCCGGCACGATCGTTGCCCGGCTTCGACGATCCCAGGTTCGAGCTGATGCCGTGAGGGAACGCCGTCGCCCCCGGGACGCTTTCCCGACGGCTGCCCGCGCGAAGGGGGACATCGAGGACCGCCGCGGCGATCGGCCGCGGAGGGACCGTCCGCGCCGGACCTGCCGACGTCTCCTCATCCTGCACGGCAAGGCTGCCGCCCACCCCGTCGCGGCCCGGGTTGATGCGGAGCCGCCGCTCGGAATTTGCGCCGACGGCGACGATCCCGATCGTCCTCGGAAAAAAATGCTGATTGGTTTCCGGACCTTACGGCGCATTGATAGCGCGGAGCGGCCCTGGGTCGGACCGGCCTCCGCGCGATCGGCGCCGCCCGGCCCCTGAACCGTTGCTGGACATGGCGCTCCCCGATGAAGCGCCTGTTATGCAACGCATCCCCCAGGCCACGGTGGCCCCACCTCGAACCTCCCTGGAGTCCCTTGCCATGACGAACCGACCGCTCCCGATGCGCCGCCGCTCGCTGCGCCGGACCCGATCGAGCCGCCGGCCGCTCCTGGAGCCGCTGGAGCCGCGCAGCCTGCTCACGACGTTCACGGTCACCACCACGGCCGACGAGGTCGCCGTCGACCCCGCGGCCGGCACCGGCCTCGCCGCCGACGGCCAGGTCAGCCTCCGGTCGGCCATCCAGGCGGCCAATGCCAACCCCGGCGCCGACACGATCAACGTGCCGGCCGGCACCTACACCCTCACCATCGCGGGCGCGAACGAGGACGCCGCCGCCACCGGCGACCTCGACATCACCGGCGACCTGACCATCACGGGCGCCGGCGCCGACACCACCATCATCGACGGCGGCGGCCTGGACAACGTCTTCCAGGCCATCGGCGCCATCGCCGCCAACTTCTCCGGCCTGACCATCCGCAACGCCGGCAGCGGCAAGGACCTGTTCGCCGGCAACGACGCCATCGTGGCGGATCAGGCGGCCATCGACGTCACGTCCTGCACCTTCACCAACAACCCGGGTGCCGGCGTCCTGACAAAGAGCGGCGCCATCACCGTCGCTGGCAGCACCTTCAGCGGCACCGGCACCACGGGCGTGGACCTGGGGACAGAATCCGGCAGCATCGCGGCCACCAACTGCACCTTCAGCGACATCACGACCAACATCAACCAGGTCGGCAGCTCGAAGGCCGCGGTGCCCGTGAACGTCAGCGGTTGCACCTTCAACGGCGGTTTCGGCATCGACACGGGCGGGGACGTCACCGCCGACCACTGCACGTTCCGCGACGCGGTTTACGGCATCAACACCGGCGAAAACGTCACCGCGACCGCGTCCTCCTTCCACGGCTTCACGGATTCCAACGGCGGCATCACCGCCCAGGGCATCAACGCAGGCCCGAACGGCACGACCGTGACGGTCACCGGCTGTACGTTCAGCGGCCCCATCTCTTCGGACATCAACACGGGCGGAAGCGTCACCGCGACCGGCAGCACATTCCGCGACTTCGATACGGCCATCCAGGCGGACCAGGACGTCGGCGCCACGGGCTGTACCTTCATCGGCCACGGCAGCCCAAACTTCATCGATGCCGGCATCGACACCGCCGACACCGGCAACGAGACCGTGACCAACTGCACCTTCAGCGGCATCCACTTCGCCATCGAGAACAGCAGCGGACTGGCTACGCTTTCCTTCGTGACGATCGCCGACGGCGCGGTCGGCGTCTTCGGCGGCCGGGTGGCCGTGGGGAACTCGATCCTCGCGGATACCCAGATGAACTTCCAGGCGGGTCCGATCACATCATTGGGCCACAACATCAGCAGCGACGGCAGCGGCGCGTCGGCCCTGACACAGCCCGGCGATCGGAACAACACCGACCCGAAGCTCGGCCCGCTGGCCGACAACGGCCGCCCGACGCTCACCTACGCGCTGCTGCCCGGCAGCCCGGCCATCGACGCCGCCGACAGCAACGGCGGCCCGGCCACCGACCAGCGCGGCGTCGCGCGTCCCCAGGGAGCCAGCGACGACATCGGGGCCTTCGAGCTCCAGCAGGCCGCCGCCGGGACTCCCGACCTGGTCGTCTCGGGCCACACCGACGGCTCGCTGACCGTGGGCCAGACGGAGACCTTCACGGTCACGGTGACCAACAAGGGCACGGCCGCCGCGACCGGCCTGACGCTGAGCGACACCCTGCCGGCCGGCGCCACCCTCGTCTCGGCCACCGGCGGGGTCGCGCCGGTGAACGGCGTGCTGACCTTCGCCATCGGCAACCTGGCCGCGGGCGCCGACACGAGCGTCGTCGTCGTCGTCACGCCCACCGCCGCCGGCCTCTTGAGTGACGTCGCCGGGGTCCGCATGGACCAGGCCGACCCCAACCCGGCCGACAATACCTTGACCCTGTCCGCAACCGTCGCCACGCCCGCCGCGACCCCGGGGCCGACTCCCACTCCCACGCCATCGCCCTCGCCCGGCGGCGGGTCGAACCCGACGATCCAGTCGGTCCATCGTTTCGGCTTCCACTCGCTGCCGACGCGATTCGTCCTGACCTTCGACCGTCCGCTCGACGCCGCGCGGGCCCAGGATCTCCTCAGCTATCGCCTGGTGGACCTGACGGACGCCAGCCGGCCGATCCGCCTGCGCTCGGCCGTGTATCAACCCGGCGACCGGAGCGTGACGCTTCGGCCGATCAAGCGGCTCGACCTCTATGACCGCTACCGGCTGACCGTCACCGGCACCCGGGCAATGGCCGTGGACGCCGCCGCGGGCAGCCCCGGCGACGCCGGGCCGACGGGCGGCGATTTCGCGACGACCATCACCCCGGCCAACCTCGTCCTGACCCCGGCCCAGCGCCGCGACGGGTCGCTGATGGCGCGGATCTGGACGCTCGCCGCCACCTTCCCGGGGCTGGCGCACCTGGTCGGCGGCCATTCGCCGCGACCCGGGACCTGAATCCGCAGGGGCGCGTCTCCCAGCGGACCATCGGAGGGGCGGAAGAGACACCGATCCCTGGTCTCTCCCGTCTGTCGGCCCCCAGCATTCCAGTCGGTCCGGCCGGGCCGTGGTCGTGGTCGTGAAGATGTCTGACGAGTCGTTTCTCACCAGCAGAGGAGGAGACCATGAATCGCGACGACGTACAGCCTCGCCGCCGTGGCGGGCGGCGGACGACCGAGGGCCGGCGGCATCCGCGGAGGCTCCGGCCGGAGGTGACGGCGCTGGAAGGCCGCGCCGTCCTCTCGACGTTCACCGTCACCAGCCTGTTCGACGACGGCCTCGGCGACACCCTGCGCTGGGCGGTCGAGCAGGCCAATCTGAACACCGGGCCCGACACGATCGATTTCTCCAGCAGCGTGTTCAACGCGCCGGCGACGATCCAGCTCAACGGGACCCCACTCGAGCTGACCGACCCCGCCACGACGACGATCACGGGCCTGGGCCAGGCCCGGCTGGGCGTCAGCGGCGCCGGGAAGAGCCGGGTATTCCAGGTCGCCGCCGGCGCGTCGGCGGCCCTGTCGGACCTGACGATCACGGACGGCTACGGTCGCGATGCCGGAGGGGGAATCGCCAACTCCGGGACCGCGATCCTCCACAACTGCACCGTCTCGGGCAACACGATCGCGGTCGACAACTCCGGCTACTCCCCGACATCTCAGGGTGGCGGCATCGCCAACTTCGGGAACGCAATCCTCGACAACTGCACCGTCTCGGGCAACACGGCCACCATCGGCGGCGGCATCAGCAATTACGGCAGCTTGACCGTCAACGGCGGCGCCGTCTCGGACAACGTGGACTTCGCCAGCGACACGGGCGGCATCGCGAATTCCGGCACCGCCATGCTCAGCAACGGCTGCGCGATTTCGGGCAACTGGGGCTTTGGTATCGCCAACCAGGTGGGAGGGTTGACGGTGAGCGGCTGCACCATCTCGGGCAACGACGCCGGCGGCATCATCAACCGTTACAACCCCCTGGCAGGTCCCGTAAACCCTCCGGGTCCCGTCACTCTCGACGACTGCATCATCTCGGCCAACGCGGGAAACGGCATCCAGAACCAGGAAGGAACGTTGACCGTCGGCGTCGATAGCGCGGTCTCCGGCAACAAGTACAACGGCATCGCCAACATGGGAGGGACGCTGATCCTCAGCGAAGCCGTCATCTCGGGCAACGGGCAATCCGGCATCATCAACGCCCCCTTCATCGAGACACTCAACCACTACCCCGCGGTCGCGTACATCAGCAACTGCACCGTCTCGGGGAATCGCGGCGGTGGCATCATCAGCTTCGACACACTCACGATCGCCGGCAGCACCATCTCGGGCAACGACGCCGGCGAGGGCTACGGCGGCGGCATCGCCTGCATCGGTTCCGCGGACATCAGCAACTGCACCATTTCGGACAATGGGGCAAAATACGGCGGCGGCATCGACAACTCCGGCGCGATGACTCTCAGCGACTGCACCATCGCGGACAACGGCACGTCCGGCGAGGGCGGCGGCATCGAAGACAGGAATGGTGGCAGGGCCACCCTCATCGCCTGCACCGTCTCGGGCAACGCGGCCACCTTCGGCGGCGGCATCGCCATCGAGGCCGACAGCTCCGTCCTCCTGCGCGACACCATCGTCGCCGGCAACACCACGGGCGGCCAGCAACAGCTCACCGCGTCCGACATCTACGGCAATGCCGATCCGAACAGCGCGTATAACCTGATCGGCGCCGGCGGTGCCGGCAGCCTGACGAACGGCGACGACGGCAACCACGTCGGCGTGACGGCCGACGACCTGCATCTCGGACCCCTGGCCAGCAACGGCGGCCCGACCCAGACCATGGCACTGCTGGGCGGCTGCCCCGCGATCAACGCCGGCCTGAATGCCCTGGCCGTCGACGTCGGCGGCGATCCGCTGAAGACCGATCAGCGAGGCTTCCACCGAATTGTTGGAGGGAGTGTCGACATCGGTGCCTTCGAGGATCAGGTCCTTCCCCTCACCGTGCAGGGCAATCTGGTGGCCACCCTGGGGACATCCTCGATCGATCTCGGCTCGTTCGCCGACTCCGCCCCGGATCCCGGCTCCGCCACTGTCCTTGTCAACTTCGGCGACGACTTTTCGAACCGAACCGTCCTGGAGGGCATCGCCCCCGGCCCGATCGGCCCGGTGGCCCACGATTACACCAAACCCGGCACCTATACCGTGACCGTCACCGTCACCGATCAGTACCAGGACGTCTCGCAGGCGAGCTTCACCGTCACTGTCCAGCCCTTGAACATCGCGGCCGACTGGGGCTCGCAATCGATCGCCCTCGGCACGGCGGACGACGGCCTGCGCCTCCTGCCTGCCGGCCGCACGACCGACCTCCCCTTCCGGGGGATCAAGAGCCTGGCGCTCACCCTGCCCGCGGGAGTCAAGCTCTTGACGCATGACGTGACGATCACGAGCGCCATCGGGGCGCACTACGGTCCGGCCACGGTCCTCGGCCCCGGCCCCGGCCCGAATTACGTGATCCTCCTCGCCGAGCCGATCATGGAGGCCGATCGGGTGACCATCACCGTGGGCAACGCGCAGCTCGCCACCTTCACGCGGCGCCTCGACGTGCTGCCCGGCGACGTCAACGACGACGGCGTGGTGGACGGTCGCGACGCAACGATGGTGCAGCAGATGATCGTCGGAGCCATCCCACCGTCGAGCTTCGGCGACATCAACGGCGACGGCCAGGTCGACATGCCGGACGAGAACCTCGTGCGGCACCGGAGGGGGACGAGACTCCCCTGAAATCGACGACCGCCGCGCCCTCGGTTGCGGCGGCCGGGCACGCTCAGCCGCCGGGCGCGGTGGAACGGCGAAACTCGGCGATCAGGGCCCGGAACGCCGGGTCCTTCTGGATCGGCTCGAGGTCCGGGTCGGTCTCGAGGCTCAACACGTCCATCCAGCCGAGGCGCTTGCCCCGGCGCAGGGCGTCGACCGCCAGGCCGGTGTAGAGGCGAGCCAGTGCGTCGTCGAGCCCGGCGGCCGTGCAGGCCAGGGGAGAACCCAGGGTCGCCCCCAGCCGCCATCGCTCGGCTCTTGCGGACTCGGCGGCCAGCGCGTAACCGCAGGCGATCTGGAAATAGATGTGCTCGTCGCGCGGGGGCGACTTCATGAGCCGGTGGGCGATCGACGCGGCCCGGGCATGCTGGCCGCATCGGGCCACGGCGACCATCAGGTTGACCATCGGGATCTTCTCGTCCGGGTCGGTCGCGAGCTTTTCGCGAATCTCGAGGCAGCGGCGATAGCCCTCGGCGGCCGCGGCGATGTCCCCGGAATGGAGCGCGCAGGTGGCCTCGTAGTACAGGGTCGTCGCCAGCGTCTCGCGGGGCACCGTATCGTTTGGGTCGACCGCGACCCGCCGCGCCAGCAGCTCGACGGCCTTGTGATGGAGCGCCCGGGCACCGGCCGGGTTCTTTCCCGCCGGGTAGAGCAAATACGCCGCGTTGTTGTACGAGAGGGCACGATCCAGCATGTACGGCCAGAAGTCGGGACGCTGCTGATACAGCCGCTCGCGGATCTCGGCGCATTGTTCATAGAACTTCCGACCCTCGTCCTTGCGGCCCATGCGCAGGGCCAGCTCTCCGAGACGCTCATACAGGCCCGAGAGCTCGCGATCCAGCTCGACCTGCCTCGGAACGGCATACGAGGGGGCGAACGAGCCACGGACCGACATCTCCTCGTCATACAACTCGCGGGCCCGCTCGAGGTGGCCGAGCCTCATCTCGGCGGCCGCGAGGTAGCCGAGGCCGTTCGCCTGCTCGTACTTCAGGCCATCGTCGTCGGGGTGTTTCGCCAGGCCGGCCCGGATGATCTCCAGCACGCCAGCGAAGTAGTGGCGGGCCTCCTCGCCGTCGCCGATGCGATTGAGTGCGATGAAGCCCAGCGTGCGGCGGCCCTTCGCCAGCCGGATCTGCGTGCCGAGGTCGTCCGGTGCCGCCTTCGCCAGCCGTGTGATGATCTCGTCCATCTGCCGGAATCGTCGGATGGCCTCGGAGAGCTGGCTGCGGGACAGGGCCAGTTCGGCGAGCCACTGGTAGGCAACGGCAACGCTCCGCCAGTTCAGCTCCTCGTCGGCGGCCGGCCAGCCGATCTCGTCGCGGAGGCCCGACATCGAACCGACGGCGGATTGCAGGGTCTTCGCGGCCAGATTGAGCGCTTCTTCTCGCAGGCCCTGGATCCCCGGCAAGTACCGATATTCCCTCCGCTCGAGCAATTTGATCATGTCGCGCTGGGCCGCCACGACGTCGCGGTTCTGCTTGATCGCCGCCTGGCCGGCGGCGACGGCGCGGCGGTGCTCGGCCTCGGCCTCGTGCTGCCGCTTCTCGGCCTCGGCCTTGGCCAGCGTCAGGTCGGTGTTCGAGCGCTTGAGATTGTTGTTGGCAGCACCCAGCGCCTCCTTCTGCGCCGCGACGACGGCCAGTCCCGCCGTCGCGCCGACCGCCACGACGACCAGCAGCAGGGCGACGGCCGCGGCGAGGGCGGCGACGCCCCTGTTGCGCAGGCACCAGCGCCAGAGACGCTCGGGGGCCGAGATCGGCCGGGCGACGATCGGCTCGCCGCGGCGGAACCTCGCGAGGTCCTCGGCCAGCGCGGCGACGTCGGGATAGCGGCGCGCCGGGTCCTTCTGAAGGCACTTCAGGCAGATCGTCTCCAGGTCGCGGGGCATCCGGGGCAGGAGCTGCGAGGGCGGCACGGGCTCCCGCTTGCGGACCATGTCGAGCGTGTCGAGGACCGAGGTGCCGCGGAACGGCGGCCGGCCGGTCAGCATCTCGTACAGCGTCGCGCCCAGCGCGTACTGATCCGCCTCGGGCCCGACCTTCTCGGCGCCGGTGGCCTGCTCGGGCGACATGTAGCTGGGCGAGCCCAGGATCGAGCCGGTGCGCGTCTGGCTCGAGTCGGCCTCCTGGCGCTTCACCAGGCCGAAGTCGGCGATCTTGGGCGTTCCGTCGACGCCCAGCAGGATGTTGGCGGGCTTGATGTCGCGGTGGATGATCCCGCGACGATGTGTCACATCGAGCGCCCGAGCGAGGATCTCGGTGATCTGGGCCGCCTCGTCGACGGGCTGAGGCTTCCCCTCGATCCGGCGGGCCAGGCTGCCCCCCTCGACGTACTCGAGCGCGAAGTACGGCAGGCCGTCGTGCTCGTCGATCTCGAAGATCTTGATGATATTCGGATGGTCGATCGCCGCGACGGCGCGCGCCTCGGCCTCGAAGCGGCGGAGGTCGCCGGGACGGGCCCCGGCGCCGGCGCGGATCATCTTCAGGGCGACGTAGCGGTCGAGCCGCATCTGCCTCGCCTTGTAGACGATGCCCATCCCGCCGGCGCCGAGGACCGACAGGATCTCGAAGCCGGTGATCCGCGGGATCTCCTCGGCTCGATTCCGCCCGGTCGGCGGGACGATCCGCTCGGTGTCGGCCGCGGCGAGGAGCCCCGCGCCGGGCCCCAGCACGAAGTCGGCCGTCGCGCCGCCGTCCCTGGCCGTGGTCGCGTCCGGGTCGACGGGCCCGCGGCCGTCGGCCATGCCGTTGCCGCTCGCGTCGACCGTCGGGTTGCCCGGGTCCAGGGCACTCGTCCGGTCATCGTCGGGCCGGGTAGTGCTGTCAACCGAGAATCCCAGATCGGCCGATTCCCCGTGGGTCGCGCGGCCGTCGACGTCGGCCTCGGTGGGGGGTCCTGACGTGAAGTCCCCCGTCTCGGCCAGGTGCGGCGTTCCGGCCGGGCTCGCCGAATCCGTCTCGCCTTCGCCGCCGTCGGGGGCCGTCGTGACGAGGCCGGACACTTCCTCGTTCAGGTCGGGGGCTTTTTGGGTGTTACTCATGGCGATCGCCTTCCGGCGGGGCCGGGGATTCGTCTCGGTCAATGCGGAGCAGGTCGTACTTCAGCATCCAGGCGACGGTGGCCCGCCCGATGCCAGGGTCAACCCCCGAGGTCGACCAGAAGCCGTCGAGGTCCGCGAGCGTACAGGGGGTCCGCGCGATCGCCGCGCGGATCAGACCGGGGTCGCCGGCGCGTCGCCCGGCCGCATGGTGGGTGAGCGGCAGCCCAAGCACGGTGCCCAGCGCCTCGACGGCACCGGGGACGGACGCCAGCCGATCGCCGGCGTCGAGCAGGCGCGTCGGATAACCGGCGAAGGATCGCTCCGGAGCCGGATAGGCCGCCGGCCCGCCCGGCCCGTGCCAGCCGGCAGCGTCGACTCGCATCGAGGCGCCGGCCAGCGACCGGCGCCGCTCGTCCTGGTCGCGCCACAACTCCTCGTAGCGGCGGACGACCGCCGGCCAGGCGAATTCCTCCCGCGCCCGGCGCCGGCCGGCCTCGCCCATCCGGCGACGGAGCGCGTCATCCGCGGCGAGTCGTGCGATCGCGACGGCCATCGCCGGGGCATCCACCGCGACGGCCTGGCCGCACTCGGCGAGGAAATAGTCATAGGACAGCTCGCCGCAGAGCAGCCGGGCGGTCGCGCCGACGGTGGCACCCTCGACCATCGCCGTCGGCACGAGGAAGCCGGTCCGGCCGTTGTCGACGAGGTCGCGATACCCGTCCCAGTCGGAGGCGACGACCGGCAGCCCCGAGGCCATCGCCTCGAGCACGGCCAGGCCGAACGTCTCCTGGATGCTGTCCGACGGCGAAGCGAACAGGTCGGCGGCGTGCCAGACGAACCGGCGCGTGGCGGGTTCCCGGCCGTCCACGATCGAGGTCCGGACGGTCGGGGCGAACGCCCGGGCGCCCTCGCGGAACGCGTCGCGCACGGCCGGATGCGCCGACCAGCCGGCAAGGATCAGGTGGAGGCTTTTCCCGGCCTCGCGGGCCGCCGCGCCCGCCGCGCGAAAGAGCGGGAACGGGTGCGCCTTGGCGTGGTGCGAGAGCCGGCCGACGAACAGCACGGCCAGCTCGTCATCGGCCACGCCGAGCGCCCGGCGCGCCGCTGAACGCTCGCCGGGCGACGCGGGCCGGAACCGCTCAACGTCGACGCCCAGCGGGATCGTCTCCAGCCGGAACGCGCTATTGGGAGCCGCTGCTCCGCCCAGGCGCGAGCACAGGTAATCGGCGTAGGTGCCCGTGACCTCGCGGACCATCCGCTCGACCGCGCGCGACGTGCAAATCAGTGCGTCATACGGCTCGAACGGGGCCGTCACCAGCTCGCGCAACAGTGCGACCGCATCGGCCGAGCAGAGCGTGTGCGTCACGCCGCAGAGCGCGAATGCGTGCGGCCCGCCCTGCTGCCGCGCCCAGGCGAGGCCCGGCTCGGGCGGCTGGGGCGAATGGATCACGGTCGCCGGCGGCGCGGGAAACAGCGACCGAGACAGTTCGGCCCGCTCGATGATCCGCAGGGTCCTCGGCCTGGGGTAACTGGCCGAGTGCTCGCGCCAGGTCTCGACCAGCCCGGCGGCGGATGGACGGTCGCGGACGATCGCCGCCAGCTCCGAGAATCCTCCGTGCCGCAGCAGCGCATCGAGGAACGACCGCCCCGCGACCTGCCGGCCCATCGGACCACTCGCCGCGCCGACCGCCTCGACATAGGCGTCGTCCTCGTAGATCAGGGCGACGACCGGCTCCGTTCCCGCGGCCATGGATTCGTGACTCCCGGACGCAACCGAGTCTCGCCTGCTGGAGCCGGGTCCACCGCTCCCCCTCCGGGCATCCAGAGGTGAGTTCACCAATCTAACCACGATCTCGATCGTCCGGGAAGGGTCCGGTTCGAGCGGCCGGCGGGAACGGGGGGCGCCGGCGGCCGCGGGCATCGGCGTGCCGGCGCAAGGCCCCCAGCCCGGCCAGGAACCCGGTGAAGCCGGCGGCTGTCAGCAGGCTCGGCCCGGCACCACGGGGTCCCGCGGAGTCGTCGGCGGGCTCGCGGCGCGACATCGGGCCGGCCGGCAGGGTCGCGGGCTGAGCCGGGATGACCTCCAGGGACGCGCCCGGCTCCGAAATCGCCGCCGCGCCCGGAGGCCGGGTCGGGCCAACGAGCGGTGTGTCGCCGCTCCGCCGCCGTGCCAGGACGGGATCGGCGGACAGTTCGTCGAGCAGCGACTCGGCCGGCCCGACCGTACCAGCGCGGATCAGGGCCGATTGGCCGACGGCCTGCTCGGCGATCGCGCGGAGGATGGTTGCCTGGACCACGCTCGACCGGCCGCCGATGGAAGCACCGGACGGCGTGGACGGCGTTGCGACGGCGGCCGTCGCGGCCCGGAGAGATTCGCCCGGAGAAGAGACCGGGACGCTGGTGCCCCCGCCCACCGCCATCGGAGCCGCCAGTCCGCCGGCCGGGGCGGTCTGGGTCGCGGCGGCGACGATCGAATACGGAGGTGCGATCGCGGTCGGCTGGATGGCCGCGACGACCGTACCAGGCGCGAGGGCCGGACCGCCGAGCGCGTCGGCCCGGGTGATCGGCGCCAGGTTCGCCGGGGCAGGATCCGGCGAGGCGAAGGTCGGGCCCGCGTGGACGCCCACCGCGGAGATCGCGTCGAACACGCTGAACACGTCCATCGGCCCGGCGCCGGCCGTCGCGGTCGGGTCGAGAGTCGCGTCCTGGAGCGGCCCGACGGCGGGGCCGGGATACGAGGTACCCGCGCCATGATACGCCACCAGGTCGGGGACGAGCACGCCGGCCGCGGGTGTCCCCAGCCCGGTCACCAGGTTGTAGCCGGCCTCGGCGGTGTAGCCGTTGTTACCGCTGCTGATGACGTGATAGTCGGCCTGCGGCAGGCTGTACAGCGCCTGCTGGGCCTCGGAAGGTCCGGCGGTGTCGAGCGCGGCCTCGCCCCCGGCGGCGCGACCCTGATTCACCAGCGCGATCAGGCCCGCCCAGGCCGGCGCCGACAGGCTCGTCCCGCCGACGACCTCGAACGGATTGGCGGGATCGAGGTTGTACGGATCGGCGATCCAGGCGCCGGTGGTCGGATCGGCCACGAGCGAGACGTCGGGCGTCGTCCGGTAGCCGGTGGATTGCACTCCTCGCTGGAAGGACGGCTCGGGCTCGTAGAGGCTGATCCCTCCGCCCGAGCCGAACGTCGCTCCGCCGGAGCCTGAGCCGTTGCCCCAGCCGGTCTCGGCGGAGTAGGAATTGCTGGCGTCGAGCGTCAGCGTCGTGCCGCCGACGGCCACGACATTCGGCGAGAACGCCGGATACTCGGGATCGGACGTACCGTAGTCGCCGGTGCTGGCGACGAACGTCACGCCCGGGACGTTGAATACCGAATCATAGGCGGCCTCGTCGGCCGCGAGGACCGACTGGCCCTCGGCAAACCCCCAGCTCATCGAGACGACCGAGACGCCAGGCTGCGCGCCGGCGGTCGCCGCGGCGGCCATCAGGTCGGGCAGCGACTGGCTGTTCGCCTCGACGAGCACGAGCCGGGCCCCGGGCGCGATCGCGTGCGCCCACTCGACGTCGAGCGCCTCCTCGACCTCCCAGTTGTTCGCGCCGACCCCGCCCGGATCGGTCGAGGGCAGCCCCGTGGACTGGCCCGACTGGTTGAGCACCGTCAGGAACGACGAGGCAGAGCCGTACTGCGCCAGCAAGCTCGTACCGCCCGCCGTCAGCCCAAACTGGGCGTCGAAGGTATCGAGTGCCTGGAAGATCGCCGGATCGTTGTAGGCGTCGACGATCGCGATCGTCTCCCCGGTCCCGTCAAATGACAGCGAGCTGATCCCGTAGGCGGCGCGGATCTGATCCGGCGTGTAGGCGACGGTCCCGGCGGCCGCGGCCGGCGCGGCGGCATTGGCGACCGCCGTGCCGCTGACCGACAACGTGTCGACCACGAGCGCCGCGTTGAGGTGGACACCGTTGCTCTCGATCAGCGCGGCGGACGGCGCGTAGATCGTTCCGGCCATCCCCGAGGCGGTGCCGCTGGCGCTGATCGGACGGGTGTTGTCGGCGGGCTGGTCGATCAGCAGCCCGGCATAGGGCCCGGTCGCCGCGGGGGTGAGATTGTACGTGCCGCCGCCGCTCAGCGAGACGCTGCCGTAGCTTCCGCCGGCGGCCGGATAATCGCTGCCGGCGTTGACGATCGTGACGCCGCTCCCGGTGACGCTGCCGGCGCCGGAGATCGAGAATCCGCCGCCCTCGATGATGTAGACCCCGGGAGAGAGCGTCAGGCTGGCGCCGCGGGAAACACTGATGGCGGAGTAGATCCCCGGGAGGATCGTCGCGGTCGAGGAGCCGGAGAGGTTCTCCGAGCCGCGATACGTGAGGCCGGTGGTGCCCGGCGAACGCAACGACGCCAGCGGGTCGGCGATCGTCGGCGCGCCGGTAACGGGGGTCGGGCTGAGGGTGGGGGTGCCGCTCTTCTGGACGCCGCCGTGCACGTCGATGACCCCGGCCTTGATCGAGGTGGTGCCGGACACGGTGAGGGCGCTCGACGAGCTGGAGTCGACAAAGACTCCGCCCGCAACACTGATGGATCCACTGCCCGCGACGCTCACCGCCCCGCCGGCCGAGGGGTCGAGCGCGATGATCGACTGGCTGACGGTCAACGTGCCGCTGGATTTGCCGCTCGCCGGCAGGAAGTTGCCGTCGCCCGAATACAGGGCCTCGAACGTGTGGGAACCCGGGAGCACGAGCGTCGTGCTCAGAGTCGCGTCACCGCCAGAAAGCGCGGCGGTGCCCAGGTCGTTCCCCGTCGTCGTGTCCACGAAGTCGACGCTGCCGGTCGGAGTGCCCGACCCGGGCGCGACCGCCGTCACGGCGGCCGACAGCGTGACCGCCTGGCCGAAGACCCCGCCGCTCGCCGACACCGCAACGGCCGAACTGTCCCGGCTGACCGTCAGAGTCGCGGCGGGCGACGTGCTCGCCTGATGGTTGGTGTCGCCGGCATAGACGGCGATGAAGCTGTAAGGACTGCCGCTCGCCGGCAGCGTGGGGGCCTGGAACGTGACCTCATCCTGGCCCTGGACGACGGCCAGCGTCCCCGAGCCGACCTGGTCGCTCGCCTGCACCGCGCCCTCGTATAGCAGGACCGTACCTTCCAGAGTGCCATAGCCCGAGACCACTGCCGTGAGGGTCGCCGACTGGCCGTATGCGACCGCATCCGGCGAGGCCGACAGCACGGTGTTCGTCGGCGACGGGATCACGGTCGCGCTGGTCGTCACGGTGGTCGTCGGGGCGTCCTGCGGGCTGATCGTCACCGAGATCGGATCCTGGCCGACGGAGGTATACGTGTGCGATCCCGACACCGAGAACGTGCCCGTGCTCGCGTCGTAGCCGATCGTCCCGGCCGAGGTCTGGCCGTCTCCCCACGCGATGCTCGCCGAGTAATCGCCGACCGGCCGCGCGCCGCCGGGGTCGGTGAAGGTCGCGACGACCGGGGTGGACGGGGCGTCCGCCAGCGCCGAGACGGATACTCCCGCGGCGATCACCGCCGGATACGACACGACGATCGGCTGGGGGAACGTCACGGTGTCCGAGCCGCCGTAACCGTCCGACACCGTCTCGACGATCGTGTACGATCCGTGCTGCTGATACGTGTGCGACAGGTACATCTCGCCCGAACCCGCCGGCGTGAGCGGCGAGCTCGTCCCGTCGCCCCACGACACGCTCCCCGTCCACGGGCCGATCCCCTGGACGGCGAGCGTCCCCAGGTCGAACGTCGAGGACGACAGCGCGACGGCCGACTGCGACGCGGCGGGCGGCGTCACGACGGGCGGGACGTCGGTGGCCGTCACGTCCACCGAGGTCGTGTTCTTGCCGCCGTTCTGGTCCGTCACCGTGAGCGTCACCACGAACGTGCCCGGATCGCCCGGCGTGAACGTGTACGACGGCCCGTTGCCGACGGCGAAACTCTGGCCGTTGGGGCTCTGCACCTGCCAGTTGTAGGTGTGCACGTCGGCATTATTCGGGTCGATGAACGAGGAGGTCAGTGTGACCGGACTCCCCTCGGCGATGCTCGGCGGCGGCGTGCCGGCCGTGAAGTCGAGGTACGGCGCGTTGCTCAGCGACGTGACGGCGCCCGAGCCGTGGAGGACCAGATCGCTCGGATTGGGCGCGACGATCGTGTCGTCCGCGGGTCCGGCGATCAGCGTGTCCTGGCCCGAGCCGGCGTACAGCGTGTCGCCGGCCGGCGGATCGCCAGTGGCGGCGAACGTGTACATGAACAGCTCGTAGGCCCCGGTGTCGTAGCTCAGGGGATCGCCCGGCGCAAGCAGCTTGGTCGAGGGCGTCACCTCGACGTAATAGGTCCCCGTCACCGGCAGGGTGAGGTCGAGGATCGTCGAGTCGTAATCCTGGAACGAGTCGTCGTTGTAGGCGATGGCCTTGCCGCTCGGGTCGTAGACGGTAATCGTGGTGTCGAACCATCCCTGGGGACGGTTGAGCACCTGGGACATGACCTCGAAGTTCATCACGCTGCCGGCCTGGCCCGTGAACGAGTAATAATCGGTGTTGAGGGCCCCAGTGCTGGCGTTCACCTGCATCTGCCCGACGACGTCGGCGGCCGTGACGTTGAAGACCCGGTCGGCGTTGACCCCGGAACGCTCGGGGTTGGGCACGACCAGGGGCGCGAGTACGATCGGCTGAGCGGCGGCCATCGTGAAATGGGGCGCGGACTGCTCGAGGGTCGGCGATCCGTCCTCGCCATAGGCCAGCTTGATCGCCTCGCGCTCGCCGAAGAACGGCCCGGCGATCGCCTGGAACAGCGTCGCGCCGACCGAGGCGCCCGAGGCCATGATGTGCTGGACGGTCTCGCTCGCCCCGTTCGGCCCGGTGTAGGGCGGCTTGTACAGGCTGGGCGCGACCGCCGCGTAGATCCCCGATCCGATCGGGCCATACGAGTCGCCGTGCTCGAGGCCCGAGAGGTGGCCCAGCTCGTGTGCGACGATCGTGATCGACAGGGCCACGAAATCGGCGCTATTCGCGGCCGGCTCGCCCGCCTGGCCCAGCAGGTTGGCGACGTTGACCGAGGCTGTGTCCGCCGGCGTCACCTGGAGCCCGAACGCCGTCAGCGTGGTCGAGCCCGAGATGTACAGGTCGCGCCAGTCGATGCCGGTCGACAGGCCGCCCTCGAGCCCCGTGAGCGTCGGGTCATTGAACCGGATCGTCGTATACGGGCCGAACGCCGGCGGGGTCTGGGTGAACACGTACGAGAAGGCCGCGTAATCGGCCGTGAGCCCGGCCTGGATCTGCGCCCGCTCGGCCGGCGTGTAGAAGTGGTCGCTGGGCGTCGTGTCGGTGGTGAAGTCGAGGTAGACCGTACGGGTGACACCGCCCTGGAGGACATCGTTGCCGCCCAGGCCGGCGATCAGGTCCTGGCCGCCCCCGCCGATCAGCGTGTTATCCCGCGCGTTGCCGATGAGGGTGTCATCGTACGGACTCCCCACGACGTTCGAGATCCCCATCGGGTCGGAGAGAGTCAGGCTCAGCGTGCCCGGGATCATCGCCTGCGGACCCGTCTGCGAGAGGTTGATCGACACCCCCGCCGGGGCATTCGAGAAGTCGAGCGTCGCCACGTTGCTCCCCGCCGGCTCGACCACGGTCTGGCTGCCGCTGGATCCGCCGTTGAACGTGAACGTATCGGCTCCCCGGCCGCCGACAAGCGAGTCGTTCCCCGCCCCGCCCACAAGCGTGTCGCCGCTCGCTGAGCCGATCAACGTGTCATTGCCCGTGCCCCCCAGCAGCAGCGAGCCGCCCGAGAATCCCGAGGCGTCGAGCGACCAGTTCCCCGGCCCGGCCGCCAGGACCGCGTCGGCGAACCCGCTGATCGTCGAGGTCGATGCCGGCCCTCCGTTCACCCCCGAGATCGAGAACGTCGTGTTCGTCAGCGTCATGTTCGTGGCGCCATAGAACATCAGCCACGAGTCGAAGCCGCCGGCCGAGAGCACGTCGTTGCCGCCGCCGCCGGAGATCGTCGAGTTCCCGCTTCCGCCGTTGATGGTGTTTTGCCCGGTCCCGCCGTAGATGATGTCGTTGCCCGACCCACCGGTGATCGAGTCGTTCCCGTTGCCGCCGGTGATCGTGGAGTTCCCGGTCCCGGCGTAGATGATGTCGTTGCCCG
>DAIDHB010000230.1 GCA_027452145.1 Planctomycetales bacterium | reverse complement strand
CCCCGCAACGCGATGGGCAAGGTCCTCCGCCGCGAGCTGCGCGACCGACTGGACAGAGGTGGCTCCCGCCCGGGCGCCGGCACGGACTGAATCCTCGACCACGCACAGCCTACCGCGGGAGGCGGCCCTGATGCTCAACCTGGCCTCGCTGTCGTTGGCGGCCCTGGTGCTGGTGATCCTGCTGAGCTGCACCGGGGCCGTCAATCCGGGGCTCCTTTCCCTCGCGCTGGCCTGGATCATCGGCAGCTACGTCGCTCCGGCGTTCGGCCGGCGGTTCACGATCTCCGAGCTGGTCGCGGGCTTCCCGTCCGGGCTGTTCCTCACGCTGGTTGGCGTGACCTTGCTGTTCGCCCTGGCGCGGGGGAACGGCACGCTCGACCGGATGGTCCGCCTGGCCGTCCGCGGCTGCCGGGGGAATGTGGGACTCATCCCGATCCTGTTCTTCGCCCTGTCGTGCGCGATCGCCTCGATCGGAGCCGGCAATATTGCCACGGCCGCGCTGATCGCACCGCTCGCGATGGCGGTCGCCGACCGCGCGGGGATTCCCCCGTTCCTGATGACGATCATGGTCGCGCACGGCTGCGTCGCGGGCGCGCTCTCGCCCATCGCGCCCACCGGGATCATCGCCGGCAACATTCTGCGTCAGCAGGGCATGACCGGCTTCGAGCAGACCGGCTTCCTGGCGAACCTGGCGGCAAATGCCGCGGCCGCCGTGCTTGGGTATCTGGCCTTCGGCGGCTGGCGGCTCTTCGCTCGGCGGTACGACGACGATCAGGAAACGACTGATGCGGCGCCCGAGATCACCCGGGCGCAGGCTGCCACGATGCTGCTGATCGCCGCCCTGGTCATCGGTGTCGTCGGTTTCGGGGCGGATGTTGGGATGGGGGCGTTTGCGGCATCGGTGGCCCTGATCCTGATGCGGGCCGGCGACGAGCGCGCGGCGATCGCCTCGCTGCCCTGGTCGGTGATTCTGATGGTCTGCGGCGTCACCGTGCTGACCTCGTTGCTCGAGAAGACCGGCGGGATCACGTCGCTGGCCGGGATGATCGCGACGGTCGCGACGCCTCGCACGGCGCCGGCGCTCATGGCCCTGGTGACAGGAGTCGTCTCGGTGTATAGCAGCACCTCAGGCGTCGTGCTGCCGGCGTTCCTGCCCATGGTGCCCGACCTGGTCGAGCGACTGGGAGGCGGCGACCCCCGCGCGATCGCGGCGTCGATCCTGGTCGGCGGGCACCTGGTGGATGTCTCGCCGCTGTCGACCATCGGGGCGCTCTGTATCGCATCGGCGCCGATCACGTCGGATCGACGGTTGCTGTTCAACCAGGTCCTGGCCTGGGGCCTCTCGATGGCCGCCGCCGGAGCGCTCGGCTGCTACGTGGCGTTCCGGTGATGGTAGACTGAGAGCCGGTCCCGAAGTGGTCCCGATCGGGAGGGCGAGCCTCCCGGCGAGCCGCCTCATCTTGCGACCTCGACGGAGGCACCCGCCATGCCGGACATCTCGATCGCCGAACGCGTCTCCGGCCTGCGGCCGACGGCCGTCAACCGGGTGCTTCAGGCCATGCGGGCGCTCGAGGCCGAGGGGCGCTCGCTCGTCTCGTTGATGCGGGGCCAGCCCGACACGCCGACGCCGCCGCACATCGTCGAGGCCGCCGTGCGCGCACTTCGCGACGGACGCACGGGGTATCCGGACAACCGAGGCGAGCCCGCCCTGCGCCGGGCCGTCGCCGATAAGCTGCGCCGCGAACAGGGCCTGTCGTACGACCCCGATCGCGAGATCCTGATCACCGACGGTGCCACGCTCGGCATCTACGCGGCGCTCGGCGCGTTGCTGAAAGATCATGACAGTGTGATGCTGCCCGACCCGATCTACGACGCCTATGCCGGTCCGATCGCGCTCTGGCAGGCCGAGGTTACGCCCGTGCCGGCGACCGTCCGCGACGGCCGGTTCGTCTTTGGAGCCCGAGAGCTGAAGGATCGCAGGAACACGCGCGCCAGCGTGATCCTGCTGAACACGCCGTGGAATCCGGTCGGCACGGTGTTCACTCGCGACGAGCTGGCCGAGATCGTCGAATACGCCGGGAGCGGGCATCATGACCACCCGGTAATCAGCGACGAGATCTACGAAACGCTCGTCTACGACGGCCGCCGGCACGTCTCGCCGGCCGTCGTGTCGGCCGAGGCCCGCGAGCGCACGATCGTCGTGAACAGCCTGTCGAAGACGTATGCCATGACCGGCTGGCGCGTCGGGTACTGCGCGGGGCCCGAGCCGATCATCCGCGCGATGTTCCTGGTCCTCCAGCAGTCGAGCCG
Source organism: Planctomycetales bacterium (assembly GCA_027452145.1). GTDB lineage: Bacteria > Planctomycetota > Planctomycetia > Isosphaerales > Isosphaeraceae > JAKAUH01. The sequence goes on along the minus strand of DAIDHB010000230.1, from coordinate 8,780 downwards.
CGGCCCGGCGACGTTCGTGCAGGACGCGGCGGCCTGCGCGCTGAACTCGGACCAGGAATGTGTCCGTGGAATGACGGCCGAGTACCAGGCGCGCCGGGACCGGGTGGTCGAGCGCCTGCGCGGGATCCCGGGCGTCGAGCCGATGGTGCCCGAGGGGGGCCTGTTCGTGATGCTCGACGTCCGCGGGCTGGGCAAGCCGTCGGAGGACGTCAGCCGCTACCTGATGCGCGACGCCGGCGTCGTCGTGATCCACGGCTCGGCGTACGGGCCGGGCGGCGAGGGCACGCTGCGCGTGTCGTTCGCCGCAGGCGGCGAGACTCTCGACCGCGGCCTCGACCGCCTGCGACAGGGCTTGCTCAGCCTGGCGGAGGCAGCGAGGCCGCCGCGTTGAGACGATCGGCCTCGTCGTCGCGGCGGTCCGGTCCGGCGTCAGTTGCCCAGGTTCGCCGCGAGGCCCCGATCCAGCAGCGCCGGGATGATGGTGTCGAGCTTGCCCCGGGCGTCCACCGAGTGCAGCTTGCCGGCCTGGTCGACCACGAACACCCGCGGGATCGAGTGAATGGACCACGACTCGGAGAACTCGCTCTTCCAGCCGTTCCCCTGGTAATACTGCGGCCAGGCGATCTTGTTCTCCTTGACGAACGCCTTGAGCTTCTCGAGCCCGCCCTGCTCGGCGGGTTGATCGAGGCTGACGCCGATGAACTCGACCCCTCTCTCGCGGTACCTGGCGTACAGTTCCTTCATCCTGGGCATCTCGGCGACGCAGGGGCCGCACCAGGTGGCCCAGAAGTCGATCACCACTACCTTGCCCTTCAGATTCTTCATCGAGATCGGGGCGCCGGTGACGGCCTCGCGGAACTCCAGGTCGAACGGCTTCCCGATCCACTCTCGCGGCTCGCGTGGGCCCTTCAGCCGGGACGCATACTTCGAATCGGGGAAATCTCTCAGGAGCCGGTCGTGGAGCGCGGCCTTCTTCGTCTGGTCGCGCGTGTGGTCGATCGCCGACTGGAGCAGGTCGGCCCCCCTCGCGTCGCCCGGCGCGGCCTTCAGGAACTCCTCCATCAGCGTCAGGTCGGGCGAGCCGCCCTCCTTCGACCGCGTCTCCTTGATCCGCGCCCGGGCCTTGACGAAGACCGCCTCGACCTTGAGCTTGGGGTTCCTCGTGCGCGTCAGGACATCCTCCACCTCCTTGTGCAGCCCCCGGTACCGCTCATCCTTCCGGCTCCAGCGCTCGGCCATCAGCTCGGGCAGCCGCTCGTGATCGGGCGCGACCTTGAATAGCTCGAGGGCCAGTGCGTCGCGCTTCGCCGCGGCGGCGAGGAACTTGCTGCGATAGCTCTGCATGTACGATCGGAGCTGCGCCTTGCTCGAATCGAGCTTCGGCAACTGGATCGCGTCGAGATCCTTGACCATCTGATCGGCCGTGCGATCGGCCCCGAGCGTGGCGGACGACCCGCCGATTCCCACGGCCAGCGCGAGCCAGAATCGTCCGGCAACCTGTGTCATCATGTCCCCCCTCCCGGTCAGCCTCGCTTCAACCTCGGCGGGCTCGCGGCCACACGCTGCAATGCCCGCCGCCTGGATCTCACACAATTGTTGAGATGGCCGCTGGGATGGAGCAAGCCCCCGCCCGCCGATTTCGGGTCCGGGTGAGGCGAACCGGCGCGCCGCTTCTGCCGCGACGCCCCACGCCGCGAGGGCGACGAGGAGCACCCCGAGGAGTCCGCGGGCCCACGGCGGTAGCCGGCGGAGCCCGGGTAGCAATGGGACCGCGGCGAGTAGCGGGGAGACCCCCAGGATCGCCGCATGGTCGATCCGGAGTGTGCCGAAGAACCCGCCGAGCACGAGCACACTGGCGAGCGTCACGACGGCCAGCCCGATCGGTGCCTCGACCTGAGCCGTCGCGGGCCTCGTCATCGCGACCACCGCCGCTCCGCCGAGCGCCGCGGCCATCGGCAGCGCCGCCTGGCCGCCCGAGACGTAGCTCGACAGCATCACCGTCAGGCCCGCCGCGCCCAGGGCAGTCGCCAGCGCGAGCAGGACCGGGACCCCCGCGGCTCGCCGCACCACGGTGACCAGTGCGATCCACACCGCCGCCTCGGCCGCCGCGATCCCGCCGAGGATCGACCCGGCCTGCATCGTCGTCCAGGCCATGTCATGGGGCCCGGCCAGGTAGACCGTGCCGTGCAGGAGAACCCGGGCGCCCAGCCCCGCCACGACCAGCCGCAGGCCCCAGACGAGCCGCCGAGAAACCCGGCGAATCGCCCCGAGCCCCTCGACCAGGATCGCGGCCGGCATCACCAGTCCCAGCAGCCGGTCGAGGTCCTCGCGCAGCCGCCAGTCGGGGCGGATGTCGAGGACCCAGCAGCCGAGGTAATAGCCCAGGCCCAGCGCGAACAGCCAGCCCGCGCCGGTCGGAGAGACCTCGGCGCCTTCACCGCGCCGGGCCCGCCAGGCCAGCGCCGCCATCACCGCGAAACCGGCGAACGCGGCCAGCGCGAATGCCTCGGCCATCACGATCGGGTCGGGCATGCGGCGGCTGTGCCTCGAGATTCGATTCCGGACGGGGTGAAGCGGATACGCCCACCGGTCGAGGCCCCGACTCGACAAAAACGTAGGGTGGGCATCGCCCACCGGTCGAGGCCTCGACGTGGTGGGCGATGCCCACCTGACCGGCGGGTTCAGAACGTGCTGGAGCGGACTGTCAGTTCGACGTCCCCGAGCTGGTGCCCTCGGTGGGCCCACGTCCGCCCCCGGCGGCGCCGGCCCCCGTCTTCTTCAAGGTCGCGATCCGGCTGCGCAGGTCGCGGGCCTTCGTCTCCAGCTCGGCGGCCTGTTTCTCGAGCGACGCGATTCCGCCGGCCTCTTCCGCGTTGGCGGCCGGCCTGGCGCCCGAGGCGGCGGTCGTCTCCACTGGAGCGGCCTTGCCGCCCAGGCTGGTGAGCAGGTCGATCACCTCCTGGAGTCTCCTCCGCGGCCCGGCGCTGAAGCCGCTGCTCTCGTGTCCCATCCGCGCGATCAGGGCCGGCAGTGCGCGGGTGAGCTTCAGCTCGCTCACGGCGTGCACCGCCTGCCCGCGCACCGAGGCGTCCGGGTCGTCGATCAGGTCGATCAAAACATCCTGGAGCGCCGGGTCGTCCTTCGCCAGCCGGGGGAAGACCGCCAGCGCCGTCGTCCGCAGCGCGCTGGGCTGCCCCAATCGGCTGTAGTTGGCCGCCAGCTCGCGGGCCTCCGAGCCCGAATCCTGGAGCAGGATTCCCAGCGCCGTCGCGGCGATCTGGTGGCGGTCGGCCGTGATCTTCAGCGCGTCCTGGAGGAGCTTCTTGGCATCGGGAACTTTCCAATCGACCAGGGCCCTCAGCGCCGCCATCCGGGCGCCGTAGGCTTCCCTGGGGTTCTCCCACGCGGCGCGCAGCACCTTCTCGGTCGCGCCGTCGCGGCGCAGCCGCGCCAGCCCGGCGATCGCCGCGACGCGGACCTTCGCCTCGGGGTCCTTCGCCGCCTCGAGCAGAGCCGTGCGCATCGAGCCCTGCCCGTTGGCCATCAACTGGACCAGCTCGCGACGCACCGTCGGCGTCTTCTCCCGCTTCCAGGCGCGATTCAGGGCCAGCGCCACCCGCGTCCGGTTCGAGCGGGCCGACAGCGCCCGGGCTGCCTCCAGCCGGCCCAGCACGCAGGTCGCGTGCTCGAGCTGGTAGAGGTTCTCGTCATCCGACTTCGGGAAATCGAGGGTCTTGATCAGCCACCCCTTCGGGTCGACCTGCACCATCCTCGGCCGCTCGGCCATCGGGAGGATCAGGTCCACCCGGGCCTCGTCGATCACGATCGGGATCGTCCGGATCCGGTCCTGCCCGTCGGCGATCTCGATCGTCGTCGGCAGGCGGAACAGCGGCGTCTGCTCGTCCACCTTCTGCGTCTGCTCGATCCGGATCCGCACCGTGTGGTCCTCGGTCTCATACCGCCAGCGGACCTTCAGCTCGGGATGCCCGGCCCTGTACACCCACTGGTCGAAGAACCATCTCAGGTCCTTCCCCGAGGCCGCCTCCATCGCCTTGCGGAAGTCGTCGGTCTCGACCACCTGGAGCTGGTGCTCGGCCACGTAACGCCGGATCCCCTTCCACCACGCCTCGTCGCCGACCAGACCCCGCAGCATGTGCAAAACGCACGCGCCCTTGTTATAGGTCATCATGTCGAACATGTCGTCCGACGACTCGTACCGCGACTCGACGATCGGCCGGCGGTACTGGCGGTCGCCGGCCAGGTAGCCCTGAAGCTCGTCGCGCATCTCCACCCGGAACGCGTCCTCGCCGCGGTCGCGTTCGGAGAACAGCGGGGCGAAGTACGAAGCGAATCCCTCGTTGAGCCACAGGTGCGACCAGTCCTTGCAGGTCAGGAGGTCGCCGAACCACTGGTGAGCCAGCTCGTGGGCCACCAGCCCGTCGAAGTCGGATTCCTGGTCGGCGATCTCGTCGTGGAGCGCCATGTCGGTCATCGTCGTCGCCGAGATGTTCTCCATCCCGCCGCCGAAATCCGGCACGCAGACCTGGGCATACTTCGCATACGGATAGGGCTTGCCGATCGACTCGCCGAAGAACTCGATCATCCGCGGCGTCTTGCCCATGAACCGCCGGGCCGTCGCCTCGTCCACCTTGCGCGCGACGTAATAGTCGACCGGCAGCGTGCCGACCTTGTCGTGGTACACCGAGAAATCGCCGATTGCCAGCGTGATCAGGTAGCTCACGAACGGCACGTCCATCTTCCAGTGATAGGTGATCCGGTTGTCGGGGGCGGGCTTCGTCTCGGCCAGGACGCCGTTGGAGAGGACGAACAGGGGCTTATCCACCGTGACGATCATCTCGGCGGTGGCGCGGTCGTTGGGATAGTCGTAGCACGGCAGCCAGTGATGCGTCTCCTCGGCCTCGCCCTGCGTCCAGATCGCCAGCGGCCGATCGGGAAACGCCGGGCTCGGCAGGATGAAGTGGAGCCCCTTGTCGGGCGAGCCCGAATACTCGACGGCCACGTCGAACGTGTCGCCCGGGCCATACGGATGATCCAGCGAGATCTCCAGCGTCTCGCCCTTCGTCCGGAATGTGCACGCGGCCTTCTTCGGCCCGGCCGTGATCTTCGCGACCTTCAGCTTCGGGCCGCAGTCGAGCACCAGGCGCTCGAAATCGGGGTGCAGCGGGGTGATCGTGTGGGTGACGGTCCCGCGGACCTCGCTCCTCTTCGCGTCGATGGTCAGCTCGACCTTGATGTGCTTGAAATCCGCGGTCCGCAGCCGCCCCGGCTTGCGCGGGGTGCCGGCCTTCGCGAACGGCCGTCGCGGCGGGGCGGTTGTCGCGCCTCCCGCTGTCTGGGCGGATGCCGCCCGTTCCGGCCCGAGGGCCACTGCGGCGGCGAGCAACAACGCGAAGATCCCGAGACCGATCCGGCGAGGCAGGTGCGACATGATGGATCCTGGTTGGTAAAGTAGAACCTTGAAGTCGGGAAACCGTCCCTGACCTGATTGATGAACGAACAGGGTCGATCCCGGGACGGGCCCGGCCCGCCGGCCGAGCCGATCCAGGGCTCGGCGGGGAATTCGCGGAGAAAATGAGCCAGGGGCGGCGCGGAGAGTGTCGCGGTGGCTCGTCGCAATTTGTTGTACTCGCGGCGGCCATGTCCGGTCAATCGGCCGGCTGGCGGCCGGCCGCGGCCATCGAGCGGAAGATCGATCCTGACATGAACCCGTACGGCTTCGCCCGCGTCACGTGTGCCTCGATCCGCGTCGCCGTGGCGGATCCGTCGGCCAACGCCGACGAGATCCTCCGCGTCCTGAAGTCCTGCCCGGACAGCGACGTCGTGATCTTCCCCGAGCTGTGTATCACCGGCTACACCTGTGCCGACCTGTTCGGCCAGGCCCGGCTGCTCGACGCCGCGCAATCCGTCCTCGCCCGGATCGCCGAGGCCACCACGGGCCGAGGCCAGCTCGTCCTGGTCGGGGCGCCGATCCCGGTCGGCAACAGCCTGTTCAACTGCGCCGTCGCGATCGCCGACGGCGCGATCCTGGGCGTTGTGCCCAAGCAGTTCCTCCCCAATTACAAGGAATTCTACGAGAGCCGCTGGTTCGCCCCCGCGGTCGGCAAGGAGCCCGACGAGATCACCCTCGCCGGCCGCCGCGTGCCGTTCGGGATCGACCTGCTGTTCGTCGCCGAGCCGGATTCCCACGACATCGAGGGCGGCCCGGGTTCCCTGGTCGTCGGGGTCGAGATCTGCGAGGACCTCTGGGTCCCCGTGCCCCCCAGCGCGCTCCAGGCCATGGCCGGCGCGACGGTGCTGGCGAACCTCTCCGCCAGCAACGAGACGATCGGCAAGAGCCGGTATCGCACGGACCTCGTCGTCGGCCAGTCGGGGCGCTGCGTCGCCGGGTATGCGCTGGCCGGCTGCGGACCGACTGAGTCGACCACCGACGTCGTCTTCGGCGGCCACTGCCTGATCGCCGAGAACGGGGGTCTGCTCGCCGAGTCCCCCCGCGTCGGCGACGGAAATCCCGTGCGCCGCGACTCGTACACGATCACCCGGGATGTGGACGTGGCCCGCCTGCGTACCGACCGCCGCGTGATGACCAGCTTCGACGACAGCCTCTCGTCCCTCCGCCCGTTCCGCCGCATCGCCTTCCCCGTCGCGACGGACATGGCCGGCCTGCACCGGGAGGTCACGGGCGCGCCGTTCGTCCCCTCGGGTCCCGAGCTGCACCGCCGCTGCGCCGAGATCTTCGGGATTCAGTGCGCGGGACTGTCGAAGCGGATCGAGGGCCTGCCCTCGGGCACGCCGCTCAATATCGGCATCTCCGGCGGCCTGGATTCGACGCTCGCCCTGCTCGTCGCCGTGACGACGTCCGACATGCTCGGCCGCGACCGCCGGCTGATCCACGGGCTCACCATGCCGGGTTTCGGCACCACCCAGCGCACCCGGACCAACGCCCTCGACCTGATGCGCCACCTGGGCGTCTCATCCGAGACGATCGATATCACCGCACTCGCGCTGGAAGCCTTCCGCGAGATCGGCCACGCGCCGTTTGGCATCGATCTGGATGGCCTCGACGTCGACTCGTTCCGATCGGCCCTGGCGCGCGTGCCGGCCGAGTCGCGCAGCGACCTGACGTTCGAGAACGTCCAGGCGCGCCTCCGCACCTTCTTGCTAATGTCGAAGGGCTTCGTGGTCGGTACCGGCGATCTCTCCGAGCTGGCGCTCGGCTGGTGCACCTATAACGGCGACCACATGAGCATGTACAACCCGAATTGCTCGATCCCCAAGACGCTGGTGCGGTTCCTGGTGCACTACGTGGCGATGAACCAGTATCCCGACGGCCCGGTGCGGCGGACGTTGCTCTCGATCGCCGAGACGACGATCTCGCCCGAGCTGTTGCCGGCCTCGCTGGCTGGCGAGATCGAGCAATCGACCGAGGCCACCCTCGGCCCTTATGAGCTGCACGACTTCATCCTGTACAACGCGGTGCGCTGCGGGCACTCGCCGGCCAAGATCCTGTTCCTGAGCGAGTTCGCCACGTTCACCCAGCAGCATCCCCGCGCCGTGGTCGAGCAGACCATGCGAACGTTCTACACCCGGTTCTTCCGCCAGCAGTTCAAGCGCTCGTGCGTCCCCGACGGCCCCAAGGTCGGCACCGTGAGCCTCTCGCCCCGCGGCGACTGGCGGATGCCCTCCGACGCGGATCCGGCCGAATGGCTGCGGTGGGCGGAGCGATAGGGCGAGTCGGAGGGGACATCGAGAGAGGTCCTCCGCCGTCCGAGGGCCGGCCACCGATCCGACCCACGGAACGCGCGAAGGGCACGGTTGGGATGACGGTCGTACTCTGGTTGTTGGGCGCGGGTCTCCCGACCCGGCCCCAGGGCCCGACCTCAGGTCTCCCGCGCTTTCGTTGGCCTCCAGTCGCGGGCGCCACGAAAAGGGTCACGCCACGAAAAGGGTCAAGACTCGATACAACGACGCCACGAAACGGGTCAGGACCAGATACAACGGCTCCTGACCCGTTTGATTCCCCCACGGCTTCTGACCCGTTTGATTCGCCCATGAAGGTCAGTGGCCGGGATGGAATTGGCCTCGAAGGACCGGAGTGGCTTGCGTCGAATTCGTGGGAGCCAGGACCTCAGCGTAAATACTACCGGCCTGGAGCTGCGCGATCAGATGGGGGAATGATTGCCCGGAGAGCGGGCCGGTCAGACCGCCGAATCCGCCGATCCCACCTGCGGTGATACCGTACCTGGCGGAGATCGTCTTGCGCGGCCGACCCGTAATCGTAACAGGCAAGGCGAGCACCTTGAGCCCATTCTGTCCTGAAGCCCCCAGGTAGAGGGACGCGTCGAATGCTGAGTAGGGATAATTCCTCAAGGTCACGACAAGGACTGACGGCACCCTCGGATTCTTGCCGAAAGTGACCGTCACTGCTCCACTCCCAGCGAAGTTGACGGGGGGCACGACGCTCGAACCCGAGAGGGTTGCTGTGAAGTGATTGTTCACACGCGCCGCTTCGATTTGCACGGAAGTGGGGCAAAGGCTCGGCGACGCGACCGAACTCAAAGCGATCCGTCCCTCCAGCCGTTCCAATCGCGGATGGAACGATGACCTTCTTGCCAGGTTCATTGTCAGCGGGCGCTCAAAACCAGCCACCGATGGGCGCTTGAAAACCAGCCACTTTGAGGAGACTCAGATCAGCCAGATAGGCTCCAGGGACAACTTCGTTGTCCCTGGAGCCTACCCATGGCGAATCTGCTCAAGATGGC
>DAIDHB010000229.1 GCA_027452145.1 Planctomycetales bacterium | reverse complement strand
ATTTCCGGCGACCATACTGGCGGGGTCACACCCGTTCCCATTCCGAACACGGCCGTTAAGCCCGCCAGGCCCATGATAGTGCCCTTGGCGCGAAAGTCGGTTATCGCCGGAATCATCCACCCAGGCCGCCCCGGAGCCCCTCAAGGCTCCTGGGCGGCCTTTTTTGTTTTGTTTTCGGCGGGTTCGGGGGTCCCCATCTCGGCCATCGATCGGAGCGCGGCGGTAACGGCTTATGACGCTGCGTATGAGGACCCGGCGACTGACGTCGCCGGTTCGCCTGAAGAGGACCCGGCGACTGACGTCGCCGGTTTCTTCGATCGTTACGAATCGTCGTCGCGGTCGTTGCCCTCGCCTTCCTGCTCCAGCTCACGCTCGGCCTCCTCGGGGTCGCGCGGCTGCGACGGGTTGCCTCGGATCATGAGCGCGTAGAGCGCGGGCACGACGAACAGCGTGGCCGGCTCGCCGGCGAGCAGGCCGCCGAGGATGGCCCGGCCCAGGGGCGCGTTGGCCTCGCTCCCTTTTTCGAGCGCCAGCGCCGTCGGGATCATGGCGAAGAAGGCCGCCAGCGCCGTCATCGTCACCGGCCGGACCCGCATCTCGGCCGCCTTGCGGATCGCCTCGACCGGCGAGAGTCCCTCGGTCTTGCGCAGCTCCTGGGCCACGTCGGTCATCAGGACCGTGTTGGCGACCTTGATTCCGACGCTGAAGATGATCCCCAGCAGCGACTGGACGTTCAGCGACGTGCCGGTGATCCACAGGGCCGGCCAGACGCCGATCAGGATCAAGGGGACGGCGATCAGGACGCAGAGGGGAACCATGAACGATTTGTCGAGCGCGACCATCATGAAGTAGATGATGATCACGGCCAGCGACAGCCCGATCCCCAGGTTGCGGAACATCTGCGTCATGCGGGCATACTCGCCCGAGAGCTCGATCGTGGTGCCCTGGAGCGTTTGCTTGCCGCTGGAGTCGGGGTCGTAGGCCGCCCAGATCGTCCCCTGGCTGCTGGTGTTCTTCCTGTTCTGGAGCCGGCCGAAGTGGCCGTCGATGATGCTATGGATCTCGCTGGCGACGTGGCCCAGGTCGCGGCCCGCGAGCGTCACGCCGACGTTGAGGTCGATCGTCGGCAGGATGTCCTGGTGGGTGATCTCGGTCGGGATGCTGCTGCGGGTGATCTGCACCAGGCTGCTCAGAAGCACCGGCGCCGGGTTGTGGTGGTCGTCGTTGCGCTCCAGGCCCTGCACGACGTTGGCCTGCTCGGGCGCCTCGATCCGGCGGTCGGCCCGGTGCTGGTTGATGCCCGTGATCGGCACGTCGAGCAGGGTCTGGAGCGACTCGACGTTGGCCTGCGGGTACTGGACGCCGACGAAGTACTGGTTGCCGTTCTTCTCGTCGATCCAGAAGTTCGTCTTGTTGTACTGGATGCTCGAGTTGAACGCCGCGATCACGCTCCGCATGACCTCGGACTGGCTGAGCCCCAGGTCGGCGGCCTTGGCGCGGTCGACGTTGATGACGTACTCGGGGTAATCCAGCCGCTGGATGATCCGGCAGTCGACGACGCCCTCGACGTTGGCGACCTTGCGGCGGATGGCGTCGGCGATCCGGTGGGCCGTCTTCTGGTTCTTCCCCTTCACGCGCACGTTGATCGGCGTGGTCTTCCCCTCGTTGAGGGCGCCGTGGATCATCCCGCCGGCGTTGAAGGCGAATTCCAGGTCGTGGAACCGCTTCTCGTCCGCGAAGGCGTCGCGGAGCTGGTCGGCGTACTCGTACGAGCCCTTCTTGCGTTCCTCGGTGAGCTGCACGCGCACGATGCTGTCCATCTTGCCGGCGTTCTGGGTGTAGGCGCTCGACCAGTCGGGCGTCACGCCGATCTCGGAGACGATCAGCTTGAGGTCCTCGGGGGCGATCTGCTGCTTGAGGAAGGCCTCGACCTCGGCGATCCGGTCGTTGGTCACCCGCAGCCTCGTGCCGCTGGGCGCGCGGACGTAGATCTCGAACGAGCCGGCGTCGGCCATCGGGAAGAACTCGCGGCGGATCGGCATCGTCAGGAAGAGGAGCACGAGTGCCAGCGCCGCGTAGGCGACGATGACGGTCGGCCACCGGTGGTCGAGCACCCAGTCGAGCAGCCGGCCGTACTCCCTGATCCAGCGGTCGATGAACGACTGCCACTTCGCGAACGCCCGCGCGACGAACCCGCGATTCGACCGCCGGCCGTCGTCGTGCTCTCGCTCTTGCTCCTGCTCCTTCGGCTTGAGCCAGGCCGCGGCGCAGGTCGGGATCAACGTGCGCGACAGGATGTAGGCGGTGGTCATGGAGAAGGCCACCGAGAGCGTCATGGGGGCGAACAGGAACGACGTCATGCCGGGCATGACGGCCAGGGGTGTCAGGACGAGCAGGGTGCTGAGGCTCGAGACCAGCTCGGGCAGCGCGACCTCGCTGGCCCCCCGGAGCGCCGAGACGTCCGGCGGCAGGCCCTGCTCGAGGTGCCGGTCGGTGTTCTCCAGGCAGATGATGGCGCTGTCGACCATCGGGCCGATGGCCAGCGCCAGGCCCGAGAGCGTCATGACGTTGATCGTCTGGCCGCAGAGATAAAGGAAGATCATCGCCGAGAGGACCGACAGCGGGATCGTCATCACGGCGATGGCCGTCATCCGCCACTGGCCCAAAAACAGCAGGATCACCAGCGAGCAGAGCCCCGCGCCCAGGATGCCCTCGGTGGCCAGGCTGGAGATCGACTGCCGGACGAACACCGACTGGTCCATGATCAGGTCGAGCTTGACGGGCCGGCTGAGCTCGCCCTCGATCTCGGGCAGCTTCTCGCGCAGCTCGTCGATGACCCGCAGCGTGCTGGCCCCCTTCTGCCGCATGACGGGGATATACACCTGCTTGCGGCCGTCGACGCGGACGATGGTCGTCTGGATCATGGCGTCGTCGGTCGGCTCGGCCACGTCGCCGACGAAGGCGCGGTTGCCGTGCTCGGTGCGGAGCGGGATCTCGCCCATCTTCGGCACCTCCTTGAACAGCGCGTTGCTGTCGAGGAAGTAGTCGCGGTCGCCGACGATCAGCTCGCCGGTCGGGAGGAAGATGTTCGAGAGCTCGACGGCCCGCATCACGTCGACCGGCGAGAGGTTGCGCGCCTGCATCTTCGCCCGGTCGAGGTAGAGCTGGATGGCGCGGATCTTGCCGCCGAAGACGACCGGCGAGACCGCGCCCCGAATCGTCATGATCCGGTTGCGGACCTCGTAGCGGCCGATGTCGTAGAGGGTCTTCTCGTCGGCGTCGGGGCTGTTGAGCGCGACCAGGCAGGCCGGGGTGGTGCTGGTCGGATCGAAGGCCATGGCGACCGGCGGCAGGGTGCCGGGCGGCATGTACTGCAAGACCGACTGGGCCCACGACAGGACCGAGGCCAGCGCCTCGCCCTCGGAGACCTCGGGCTGGAAGTAGTTGCGGACGACGCTGGCACCCAGGATCGACCGCGACTCCTGCCGCGAGAGCCCGGCGGCCATGTCGGTCCAGCGCTCCATCCGGTTGGTGATGTCCATCTCGACGTCCCGTGGCGGCATGCCGCTGTAGAACGTCAGCACCTGCACGGCCGGGCTCTTGAACGTCGGCAAGATGTCGATCGGGATGAGGTAGGTCGAGATCGCGCCCAGCAAGACCAGCGTGAGCGCGAAGACGGTCACCGCCCACGGGTTCATCATCGAGGCGCGGATCAGGCCTCTCATGGATCGACCTCGGCGATCGGGACGACGATCGGGCCCGCGGGACACGACACGACACGACACGACACGCCCCGCGCGACGGGCTGCACCCAGGGCCGCCCCGACCCGGCCGGCGGCCGAGAGTCGTGCAAGCAAGCCGCGCGCCGGACCAGGAAAGGAGCGATCCTCAAGGGCCCACAGTCCCGATGGCGACGCTGCCCTCCCTCCGCGAGCAGGCACACGGGTTGCTAGGGTATCCGACCGCCGGCTCCGGGGTGCGCATCGGTCGGCGGACCGGGGATCGGCCTGCGCGCGGCGGCGCACCGCGAGTCCCGGAGGCCAGGGCGATGTCCACCGAAATCGACGAGCGGCGATCGGCGAGGCGGTCGGATCGCGAGGATCGCGAGGATCGAGGCGACGAGCCGGAGGATCGATATGGTCCCGAGGCCGACGGCCACGGCGGGGGCGGCTCGTCGCGGGGCTGGGGCACGATTGCGCTTCTGGTCGTGGGTGCCGGGATCGTGGCGCTGGCGCTTTACTGGTGGATCGATCGCGACCGGCGGAAGAAGTCGGGACAGGAGACGGATCGCGGCTCCGCGAATTCCGATGGCGGCCAGGAGGCGAACCGGGCGGCGCTTTATGTCAAGGTCGTGCATCCGCGCAAGGGCGGCATGACGCGGACGACGACGCAGCCCGGGCTGCTGCACGCGTTCCAGTACGCCGACCTGTACGCCAAGGCGTCGGGTTTCCTGCGGGGGCAGGTGGTGGACATCGGCGACACGGTCGAGAAGGGGCAGGTGCTGGCGGAGGTCTACGACCCCGAGCGGCAGCAGGCGGTCGAGCTGGCCGCCGCCGAGGTCGAGCGGGCCAAATCCGCCATCGAGCAGGCCCAGGCGCGCAAGACCGCCGCCGACGCGGCCGTGACGGCCGCCGAGGCCGAGATCAAGGTGCGCCAGACGGAGGTCAGCCGGACCGAGGCCGTCCGCCGCTTCCGCGAGAAGGAATACATCCGCTACGCGCAGATCGCCCGCAACCAGGCGGTCGACCAGCGGGTCGCCGACGAGCGGCAGGAGGAGTTCGAAGGCGCGAAGGCCGCCGAGCAGCACGCGCACGCCGCCGTCGAGGCCGCGCGCGCCGAGCTGGCGAAGGCCGTCGCCGACGTGCTCACGGCCGAGGCCGACATCCGCCGCCAGCGGGCCGAGCTGCGCGTCGCCGAGGCCCGGCTTGCCCAGGCGCAGATCCTCGCGCGGTACACGCGCATCACCTCGCCCTACACAGGGGTCGTCACCCAGCGCAACTTCCACGACGGCGACTTCATCCGCGAGGCGACCCGCGGCGACGAGCGGCCGATCCTCCAGGTGGCGCGCACCGACCTGATGCGCGTCGTCATCTATGTCCCCGACCGCGACACCCCCCTGCTCGACCGCGGCGACCCGGCCGTCGTCCGGATCGACGCACTCGGCGGCGAGGAGTTCAAGGGCTCGGTGACGCGGTTCTCGGGGTTCGAGCTGCCCACGAATCGGACGATGCGGGCCGAGGTCGACCTGCCCAATCCCACGGGTCGGCTCCGCATGGGGATGTACGGGCCGGTCTCGATCCTGCTCGAGCCGCCCACGGATTTCCTCACCATCCCGTCGAAGGCGCTCCAGGAGGTCGACGCGGGGGCCGGATCGGTTTATGTCGTCGAGGGGGACCGGGCGCGCAAGCGGCCGATCCGCGTCGGCCGCGACGACGGCATCCGGGCCGAGGTGCAGTCGGGCCTGTCGACCGACGACCGGGTCATCGTGCAGTACACCGGGTCGATGGAGGACGGCGAGCCCGTGAAGTCCGAGCCGGCCGCCGAGGTCGGGGGCCAGGGCCCCGGCAGCGCGGCCTCCGGCGGCGGCCTGGGCGCGGAGCGCGAGAAGGGCCAGGGCAAGGCTCAGTAATTCGGCCGTCGGGACCGCGGGGGCGAGCGTCCTCGAGGAGTCCGGCAACGGGTTCGCGGCACGCTTCAATAACGATGTTCGTTAACGGACGGGCGCGGGCGACGGCCGCGTGGCCGACAGCGGGGTCGGGGCGGACGGTCCGGCCCCGAGTCCGCGCACCACGTCGCGGAGCGCCTGGTCGCACTCGGCCTTCGACTGCATGAGCTTGCGGCGGGCCTCGGCCAGGCGGAGCAGTCTCTCGCGGCGAGGATCGGCCGGCGGCGTGCCCGACTCGAAGGAGCGGAGCGCAGACAAAGGACAGAGCGCAGACAAAGGACGGGCATATTACTGCCATCGAAGAATCCATGCGATCTTGCGACCGCGGAAGCGCAGCACACCCGAAAAGTGCCTGTCCTTTCTTCGCTCTCTTTCTTCGCTCTTTAGATGTGATCCCCGAAGCGACAGAGGTGGCACCTGGTCAGGATCGGCCATCAAATGACACCTGTAAAACCCGCCTTTCCGGCGGGCACGGGGATCGTCTGCGCATAGGTCGGAAATCGGCGTCCAAGCAATTCCCACATGGCTGTCTTTTTGGGAGTCCTTTGGGGTTCACGCTGTCATTCGACTATCTCAATGGCGACCTCGCCGCTTTTTACAAGAGAATCCAAATGTGAAATTACGTCATCTCGTCGAGCGTCGGGCGGCAAATCCACGGAAAGGTAGCCTGGGGAGAACCACTCATAAAGAAGCCCGGTACTATCCACCCATGCGTGCAGAGTTTCGTGGATCTCGTCCTGGTTTTCTAGGCGAGTTACGGCGGCCCTTAGGGATATGTGGCCGCGCTTCTCAACGATCTTCTGGATTGTGTATTCGGCGTTTGTCTCGACGATATCTCCCAGAGTGAAGCCGTAAGTAAAGAACGGTATGCAGCAAATCTCGAACGTGTAGACATCGATCTTGCGCGCCCAAAGCTGCTCCAAGCGTTCAGGCATTCCATGCATCGCAAGGTCGGCGCGAATAATGAAATTCGCCTTCCGCCTCCATGCGGGAACAGCATGTGTGGCAATGTTTTTCATCCGGTACCATCTCCGTACGTCTGTTTCCACCAGTCTCTGAGGTGCGGGGTTCACCAGAGGAGGTTCACCAGAGGACAGGCATATTACCGCCGCAGGGCTCTCCACGCAATCAGGCGCCCGCGACGACACGAGGCGACGGAAAAGTGCTTGTTCTTTTGGATCGTTTACCCAGCCGGGCGGGGCCGAGTAAAATGGGGGTGTCCCGGGCATGAAGGAGACGCTGATGCCGTTGCGAGACCATTTCCGCCCCCCGGTCGAGGACAGGCATTCGTGGGATGAGCTCCACGGCATGTGGCCGGCGGTGATCGTCCAGCAACTGTTTCCAATCTTGCCCGAGGGGTACGTCGCCGCGCCTCGCGTTCACCTGGGCACGTCCTTCGAGATCGATGTATCGACCTACCGGCGGGACGAGCCGGACCATGACGAGGGACCGCGCGCCGGGGGCGGCGGCGCGGCCGTCGCCGCCTGGGCTCCCCCGAAACCGACGCTCACCCTGGAGACGGAACTGCCCGACCAGGATGAGTACGAGGTTAAGGTCTACGACGCGCGCCACGGTCGACGTCTGGTCGCGGCGATCGAGATCGTCAGCCCTTCGAACAAGGACCGCCCCGAGAGTCGAGCGGCGTTTGTCGCCAGGGTGGCCGCTCTGCTCCAGCGCGGTGTCAGCGTCTCGCTCGTGGACGTCGTCACCGTCCGCCAGTTCAACCTGTATGGTGAGCTCCTGGACCTGATCGGCCGGAGCGACCCGATACTCGGGGCCGAACCGCCCGGACTTTATGCCGTGACGATCCGCGGACGCAAGCGCGCCGGCAAGCGGCCCTTGCTGGATAGCTGGTTCTATCCGCTGGTGGTCGGACAGCCGCTGCCGAAGTTGCCCATCTGGCTGGATGTCGACCTCGGCGTGTTCCTCGACCTGGAGGCCAGCTACGAGTCGGCATGCCGTGTACTTTGGATCGAGTGAGGAGCAGGTCGGTGGGGCTACGCAGGGTCCAGGAAGGTGCGGGCCCACAGAGGACACAGGCGGCCGCGACGACACAAGGCGACGGAAAAGCGCCTGCCCATTTTGAGACGAGCAGCCGCGGGTGCGGGGGGGCGGAAAATGCCTGTCCCCTGGGACTTCCCCCTGGGACTTCCAGACCCCCCCGCTCGCCGTGCGGGACCGGCTCTTCCTCAACCATGCCGGTCAACGGACGGGCGCGGACGCTGGCGCGGGCGCCGGTGGCGGCGGGGCGGCCGGTCCGGCGTCGAGGCCGCGCACCACGTCGCGGAGCGCCCGGTCGCAGTCGGCCTTCGACTGCATGAGCTTGCGGCGGGCCTCGGCCAGGCGGAGCAGGCCCTCGCGGCGAGGATCGGCCGGCGGCGTGCCCGACTCGATGGAGCGGGACACCTGCTCGAGGGTGCGGTCGTATTCGCCCAGGGCGTTTGTCGCGCCGCGGTGCGCACCGGCCAGGCCGGCGGCCGGGCCGTTCGAGGCGCCGAGGCGTTCGAGCTCGGCGGCCAGGCTCGGCTCGGCGGCGGGGGCGGCGCTTGCCTGGACGCCGTCGGGTGCGGCCAGCTCGCGGATGTCGACCGGGCGATGCTGGGGATCCGTCGGCTGTTCCAGCGGCGGGGGCGCGCCCAGGGCGACGAAGAGGCCGAACTGCGCCTGGTTGTAGTCGACGATCGTGGCCACGAGCTTGCGGCGGGCCTCGGCCAGCAGCTTGAGGCTGTTGATGACCTCGATCGGGCGCGGGGTGCCGCCGACGCGGTCGGGGACGGCCTGACGGGCTCGATCGAGGTCGCGGCGGAAGCCGTCGAGGGCCGTCTCATAGCGCTCGCGGGCGATCTCGAGCTGCTCGCGGCGGGCGCGGGCGTCGGCCTGGGCGGAGGCGACCTCGTCGCGGACCATCGCGACCGCCCGGGCCTGGCGGCCGACGGCGGCGCCGACCTCGGCCCGGCGCTCGCGCTGCCGCGCCAGGTTGCCGAGGCCCAGGTTTTCGAGCGTCCAGTAGGCGGCGACGTCGAAGTCGGTCCGGCCGGCGAAGTTGCCGACCAGGGGCGGCGAGAGGTTGCTGCCGCCGCCGAAGCCCGCGCCGCTGAAGCCCAGGAACAGCGAGGGCAAAAGCGGCCGCGCGACCTCCTCGCGTCGGCGGACCTCGGCCGCCGCGAGGCCGGCGCCGGCGGCCTTGATCTCGGGGCGGTGGGCGAGTGCCGTCTCGATCAGCGCCCGGATATCGGCCTCGAGGTCGACCAGGGCCAGGATGTCGAGCCGGTCCGCGAGCGGGCGGACCTGCACCGAGGGCTCGAGGTGAAGCCGTCGGCAGAGGCGGGCCGAGGCGACGGCGCGGTCCTCCTCGTCGCGGCGGACGTCGGCGCGGCGGAGCCGCCACTCGGTCTCGGCGCGGTGGAAGTCGGCGGGCCGGCCCTCGCCCTCGCGGGCGTATCGGCTGGTGATCCGCATCAGCTCGGCGGCCTCGTCGGCCGTGCGGCGGTCGGCCTCCAGCCGGGCCGTCGCGCCGAGCAGCTCGAGGTAATAGCGGGCGACCTCCAGGAGGACCATGTTGGTCGTCGCCTCGGCCTCGAACCGGGCGACGTGCACCATCTGGTGGGCGGCGAGCGGGTCAAAAATCGCGTTGGCGAGCGGCTCGTTGAGGAAGACGGCCGGGACCAGCGGAGACATCGGCGCGACGGCGAACGCGCCGCCGCCGAAGTACACGCTCTGCCGCGAGACGTTGAGGATGTTCCCCTTCGATTGCTGGAGGTTGCCGGTGAGCCCGTCGTAGTCGACGCCCGCGTTGAGCGCCGGCAAGAGCTCGGCCCGCGCGCGGGTCTGGTTGCCCAGGGCCTCGCCGATCCGGGCGCGGACCTCGCCGATCCGGGGGTTGTCGCGCTCGGCCAGGCGCAGGGCGGTCGGGAGATCGATCGGGTAGTCGGGCGACGGCGGGATCGCCTGGACGTGGATGTCGGCGGCCGTTTTGGCGGCGTCCGCGTCTGTGCCGGCGTCCCCGTCGACCGGCGAGCCCAGGGGCGGCTGCGGCAAGGCCGGTGCGGCGGGCACCGTC
>DAIDHB010000228.1 GCA_027452145.1 Planctomycetales bacterium | reverse complement strand
CGACGAGCCGGGCCTGCACGAGGATTACAAGAAGTGGCTCGAGGGCCTGGCCCCGTTCGATGCTTCCCCCCAGCGCTACCGGAAAACCGGACAGGCGAGGACAACGCCGACGCCCACATGAAGCGCCAGGTCATGGGCCGCGAGGTGGTCGTGGCGATCACGAAGGGGAAGCTCGACTTCGGCCCGTGGGAGCAGATCTTCTACGGCGAGTTCGACGGCCGGCGCTCCAAGCGGGTGCTCATCAAGGTCATCGGCGAGTAGCTCGGCCTCGTCGCCGCCTTCAGGGCGAGCCGGCCGGGGCGTGGGCGTTCCGCCAGTTGCGCTCGTTCCCGGCCCGGATGGCCATTCCCCGGTCCAGGAGCAGCGACACCCGGCGGCCGACTCGTTCGGCCCAGATCTCGCAGCCGCTGGCGGAGAAATGCCCGTCGCCGATCCGGCCGTTGAACAGGGGGTTGCCCTTCACCGGCTCGCCGCGCTTCAGGCCCTCGGCCTCGACGGCCAGGAAGGCATCGGCGAAGTCGTTGATCGGATCGAGGAACATCAGCGCGTTCGTCTCGGTCGCGTTGGAGACCAGGCCGGGGTAATATCCCGAGCGCTGGGGTCCCTCGAGCTGGTTGAGCCAGGGCGCGGGGACGTAAATACAGGGGATGTCGCGCGCCGCGCAAAAGTCCCGGATCTGGCCCAGCCAGTATTTCGCCTCGTCCCAGTCGCCGCCGCGGCCCTCGATCACGACATTCAGGTCGCCCGCGAAGTCGTTGGCGAACAGGCTGACCACGACGAACTGCGGGGGGAAGTCGCGGGCGTACTCGACGAGCGAGTAATAGTATTGCTCGGGCGAATAGCCCAGGTGTCCCGTGTTGAGGACCTCGACCCGCCCGCCCAGCCGTTTGGCGAGGTCGCGCTTGAGGCATTCCGTCGGGGTCTGGCTGTCGGCGACGAACAGGCCCTGCATGTACGAGTCGCCCAGCACGATCCCGCGCCACGGGGCCGTCCGGTCGGGCTCGGGTCCGCGCAGGCCCAGCGAGTTGGTGGAATGGCTCGATCCCTCGACGATCGTCACGCCGGTTCTCTCGACGGCCTTCGCCGCATCGGGGCTGTCCGGGATCTGGAAGAAAGCCTTCACATCCCCCTTCACCGGGAAGTTCCGCACCCAGATCGATCGCACGCGCGGACGCATCCGGTACGATCGGCCCGAGTCGTCGGCCTGGTAGATTGTCGAGGGCAGCATCACGGTCCTGTCGAAGTTGCCCCAGCGGATCAGGACATGGTCGGGGTCCATCCCCGCATGGCGGAGCAGCCCTTTCTGGGCCTCGGTGTATTCCTCGAAGGTCCGACGATAGCGGCCCGTCGCGCTCCGGATGTCGAACTCGCGACGGCGGGCCCAGTCGGCGTTGATCGACTCGCGGCCAGGCTCGGTGCCGAGGGCGCGCAGCGCCGCCCATTGCCCGCGAGTCGCCGTCCAGCCGGCGAGGTAGCGGCCGCTCGGCAGGAAGGCCAGCAGCCCGGCGATCAGTGCGAGCGTGATCACCGCTATTGCCAGCTTGAACGCCCGCTCGACCCGCCGTGCCCGCTCGACGAAGGCGAAAACCCCCTGGCGTTCTCGGGGCCGGGGTGTCAGGCGCGATGCCCACCGCTCCCACCGCGATCGGCGCCGGACGCTCGTCGTCTTCAACCAGAGGGGGAGTTCCTCGATTGCCTTGCTCACGACCTCTTGCTCTCCAGGACGCGGGTTCGACGGGCCGGTCATCGCGGATACTCACTCGACGTCGACGGTTCTCCCGGCGCACCGCGCAGGGATGTGGGGATCGCTGGAGCTGCCCTCGGCTCGGTCTCGACGGTCCCTGGTCTCGCCTCCGCGCCGGGCGTCTCGCGGAAGGCCCGTTCTTTTTCCATTACCAGAACGAGCCGACGCCCAACCGACTCGGCCCAGACCTCGGCGCCGGCCGCCGAGAAATGGCGGTCGCCGATGTTCTTGTTGAACAGGAGGCACCCGGTCGTCGACTGGTAACTCCTGCGGCGATCGATCAGGGACCGCAGGTGCGCATTGAGGAAGTCCTCGGACGGGTCGAGGTACATCACGCTGTCGAGTTCCAGCGGGTTGACCATCGCCCCCGGATAGAAGGCCGGCTTCCGCCTCTTGAGCAGGTTGAGCTCGAAGGGCGCCGGGACGACCAGGCAAGGCCAGCGGTGCTCGCGGCAGTGCTTGACGATTCGGTCGAGCCAGTATTTCCCCTCCTTCCAGTTCCCCTCGCCGCGCCCGGTTGCGTCAACCTCGTTGCCGCAGTCGTTGGCGTAGATGCTGACCACCACGAAATGCGGCGAGAACCGCCCGGCGAAGGCGATCAGCGAATGATAGTATTGCTCGGGCGAGTAGCCCATCACGCCGGTGTTCACGATCGAGACCCGGGTCGCGAGGGCCCGATCCAGGTACCGGCGGAGGCATTCGGGCGGCGTCTCGTCGTCGCCGATGAACATGCCCTGCATGTAGGAATCGCCCAGGACGAGCCCGCGCACCGGCGCACGGGGGTCGGGCTCGGGTCCGCGCAGGCCCCACGAGTTGGTGATCTGCCGCGATCCCTCGAACACAACCGCGCCGGTGCCGCGGATCGCCTCGGCCAGCTCGGGCCCGTCGGGGACAAGGTAGAACGCCGGTGCGCCCGGCGTGGGCGCCAGCTTGCCCCGGAGCCAGACCGACCGGACGCCCGGCCGCATCCGGTACGACCGGCCCTGGTCGTCCGGTTCGAAGACCTTCGACGACAGCAGGAGCGTCCAGTCGTAATTCCCCCAGCGCAGCAAACCGTGCTCGGGGTCCATCCCCGCGTAACGCAGCAGCCCCTGGAAGGCCGGCTCGCTGGAGGCGTAGAAGGCCGCGATTCTCGGCCGCGTCAGGTCGATGCCCAGGCGGCGGAAGTTCGCCCACGACTCGTCGATCGCCTGGCGGTCGCGGGGTCTTCCCAGCGTCCGTCCGGCGACCCGGCGCGCCTCGGTCGCGATCGCGGCGGTCAGGTACTGTCCCCACGGCACCACCTTCAGGATGACGACGATCGCGGCGGCCGTCGCCAGCACGATCGCGCGCTTGAACGACCGCTCGCGCCGGATCGCGCGCTCGAGGAACCCGAACACGGGCTGGCGGTGACGGAGGCGTCGTCGACTCCAGAGGTGTCGAAGGCTTCTCGGTTCCATGGAGATTGATCGCGATTCGTGCCGGGCGGTCGGGGATGGCCTGCTCCCCGAAGGACATCTTACCCAGGCTACCCGGTCGGGTGGTGCGAACTCCAGTTCCCACCGATCGGGGCAGCAGGGCAGGCGAGGCCGGCCGGTCTCTCACCGCGCGGCCGACCCGACCGGGGTCGACGGCGCGGGCTGGTTGTGCTCGCGGACGAGCTGGTCCCTTTCGACGAGCAGGGCCAGTCGCTTCCCGACGACCGACGCCCAGACCTTCGAGCCGGCCGCCGAGAAATGCCCGTCGCCGATCGCGTCGTTGAACAGCAGGCAGCCCTGTTGCCGCTTGCCGAGACGTTCCAGTTCGACGACCTTTTCCAGGTGCGCGTCGATGAAGGCGTCGGTCGGGTCGAGGAACGAGAGCCCGTTTACATCGAGCACATTCGAGATCATTCCCGGATAGTTGCCGCTTTTTCGCCTGGCGAACATCCCCGGCTCGTACGGGGCCGGGACGATGACGTGCGGCCACTGGCGGGCCCGGCAGAATTCGACAATCCTGTCGAGCCAGTATTTTCCCTCGTCCCAGTCGCCGCGTCCATTGATGGGGACCTCGTGCAGGTCGCCGAAGTCGTTGGTGAAAAGGCTCACGACGACGAACTGCGGTTTGAACCGATCGGCGAAGGCCACCAGGGAGGCGTAATACTGCTCGGGCGAGTATCCCATCACGCCGGTGTTCAGGATCGAGACCCGCTTCTTCCACCGGGCCTCGAGGAACCGGCTGAGGCATTCGGGCGGCGTCTCGTCGTCGCCGATGAACATGCCTTGCATGTAAGAATCGCCCAGGACGATCCCGCGCACCGGGGCGTCGAGGTCGGGCTCGGGCCCGCGGAGGCCCCACGAATTCGTCGACTGCCGCGAGCTTTCGACAGGGATCGCGGTCGTGCCACGCATCGCCTCGGCCAGCCCGGGCCCGTCGGGGACGAGGAAGAACATCAGGACATCGCTCTTGAGCGAGATACTGCGCAGCCAGATCGACCGGGTCCGCGGCAGGAACTTGTATGACCGCCCGTCGTCGGCGGCCTCGAAGACCTTCGACGGGAGGAGCAGCGTCAGGTTGAAATTACCCCACCGCAGCACCCCATGCCCAGGATCAAGGCCGGCGTAACGCATCAGCCGCTGGTAAGCTGGATCGGCCTCGGCGAAAGCGCGCGCCAGCCCGAGTTGTCCGGCCTCGATCCCCAGCTCGCGCGAGCGCTTCCAGGCCGAGTCGACCTCCTCGCGCGGCTGGGGCAGGCCGAGCATGATGCGGACCGCCTGGCGGCCGGTTGCCGCCGTCGACGCGACTCCGAAGCGGCCCCACGGCGAGACGCCGAGCATTGCCGCGATCGCCGCGAGCGTTGCCAGCACGATCATCCACTTGAATCGCCGTTCGAGTCGCTGCGCGCGCGAGAGGAACGCGAAGACAGCCTGGCGATAGGTGATCGGTCGTCGCAGTTGCAGGAACTTCCGCATGGAAGGATGGACCCGGCGAGGAGTTGCGGGCCCTTCGCGGCCCGGCTTGCAGGACCTTTCGTCCGGTCCATCTTAGGGGATGTCGGCGGAGACATCGACCCGTTGCCCCCCCTCTTACCGAGGTCGGGCATTCCTGCCCGACGCTCAAGCCTCGGGGCCTGGAAAGCCCGACGGCCTTTCATGCCGACTGGCAGGGTGGCAGATCAAGGCGGCCGGCCGTTAGCATGAAGGTGGACGGGTCATCACCGGCGGGCGTCCATGATGTCCCCAGGCCCGAAAGCGAGGAGATTTCGCGATGTTCGAGGAACTGTTCCAGCGGCTGGGCATCGGCGAGGTCAACCGCGGAGTAACTCCGGTGGACGAGCGCGCTCCGGCGGCCGGGCCGCTCCTCCGGCCGACGAATCCCGCCTCGGGATCGGCGCTTCCGACCGTGCAATCGGCGTCGCCCGAGGAATACGACCGGGCCGTCGATCGCGCCCGAGCGGCCTTCACGTCGTGGCGCACGGTTCCACCCCCGCGGCGCGGCGAGGTCGTCCGCCAGATCGGCGAGGGCCTGCGCGCCCGGAAGGCCGACCTGGGCCTGCTGATTACCCTCGAGACCGGCAAGATCCGGACCGAGGGCGAGGGCGAGGTCCAGGAGATGATTGACATGTGCGACTTCGCCGTCGGGCTATCGCGCCAGCTCTACGGCCTGACGATCGCCAGCGAGCGCCCGCTCCATCGGATGATCGAGCAGTGGCATCCGCTCGGGCCGATCGGCATCGTCACGGCGTTCAACTTCCCGGCCGCGGTCTGGGCCTGGAACGCGATGATCGCCGCGGTCTGCGGCGATACCATCGTCTGGAAGCCCTCGCCCCGCACGCCGCTGACGGCCGTCGCCGTGCAGCGGATCGTCGACGGGGTGGCCCGCGCGAACGATTGCGAGGACGTTTTCCAGCTCTGCGCCGGCGGCGAGGACATCGGCCGCCGGATGCTTGACGACCGCCGGCTCCCGCTGATCTCGGCGACGGGCAGTTGCCGGCTGGGCCGCGTCGTGGGTGAGGTTGTCGGCCGCCGGCTCGGCCGGTCGCTGCTCGAGCTCGGCGGGAACAACGCGATCATCATCGCGCCTTCCGCAGAGCTCGAGCTGGCGATCCCGGCGACGGTGTTCGCCGCGGTTGGTACGGCCGGCCAGCGCTGCACGACCGCGCGCCGGCTGATCGTGCACGAGTCGCTTCACGACCGGGTGCTCGAATCGCTCGCGTCAGCGTATCGCCGCGTCCGGATCGGCGACCCGTGGGACGACTCGGTGCTGATGGGGCCGCTCATCAGCGAGGACTCGGTCGCCTCGATGATGGCCGCGCTCGAGGCCGCACGGTCGCAGGGCGGCGAGGTGGTCTGGGGCGGGAGAAGGCTCGACCGGCCGGGTTATTTCGTCGAGCCGGCGCTGGTAAGGGCCCGGCCCGAGATGCCGATCGTCGGCGAGGAGACCTTCGCGCCGATCCTGTACGTTATGCCCTATCGCACGATCGACGAGGCAATCGCGATCCAGAACTCGGTCGAGCAGGGTCTCACGTCAGCCGTCTTCACCAACGACTTCCGCGAGGCCGAGCAGTTCCTCTCGGCGGAGGGCTCCGACTGCGGGATCGCGAACGTCAACATCGGCACCTCGGGCGCCGAGATCGGCGGGGCCTTCGGCGGTGAGAAATCGACCGGCGGCGGCCGCGAGGCGGGCTCCGACTCGTGGAAGGCCTACATGAGGCGCCAGACCTGCACCATCAACCGCGGCCGCGAGCTGCCGCTCGCCCAGGGCGTCCGCTTCGACATTGGGCGGGACTGACCGATCAGCCGGCCGCGGCGGCGACGAGCCTCGCGACTCGCTCCACGTCGATCGTCGCGTTCCGATCGCCCTCGCGGCATGCGGCGCCGCGGACGGCGAACAGGTCGGCGCCCGACGCTCGGAGCCGGCGGATGGCCGCCTCGTCGAGCGAGCCCGCCAGGGCCGCGGATCGCCCCGCCGCCTTCGCCCGCGCAATCCACCCGAGCGCCTTCGCACCGACCTCGACGCGCCTCGACTTGTCCCAGGTATCAAACAGGACCCACGCGCATCGCTCGATGCCGGCGGCCTCGTCGATGACCGAGTCGGGATCAGGGGCCCGGGCGGTTTCCCAGTCGAGGTACGCCACGGCGACCCATCCCGCAGCCGCGATTTTCTCGGTCCGACAGGCTGCCTCGACCTGCTCGCGGAGGTCCTTCCACCTCTCCCGCCAGGACGGGCCGGATCCGGCCAGCCCGACCTTGCGGAACGCGACCCCGCGCCAGTGGTCCGCCGGGACCGAACCGATCGTATCCTCGGTCCAGTCCGCCAGCTCGCCGAGCGCGACACTCAACGGAATCGAGTCCGGGATCGCTGCGCGAACTCGGGCCCAGAGGCCGCTCGCGGCCATGCCGAGCGATCCTCGGCGGGGCTCCTTGACGTCGATGATGCGGGCGCCCCCGGCGACCGCCGCGCGGGCCTCTTCCTCGGATCGGACGCTGACGAGCAACATGGGCGTGGGCCATTGGCGGGGATGTTGGTACGAGGGCGCGACTGTAACCGCTGTGCGGCCGATCTTCAACTCGGTTACGCTGGAGTCGAGACTCGGTCACGTCCGATCCCTCGTCTGGCGGCGGCTGGAGCGGGCGGCCGCCGCGATCTCGGTGCATCCGACGCACGCGCCCGGAATCGACCGGAATGCCGACCCGACGACGGCTTATTGCGATTGTGTGGGTCCTGACGGCCTCCGGCTGTTCCTGGATGCCGGCGCGCCCGGTGTATATCCGCGGCGGCGACGACCCGGGCGAGCGGATGCCGCGTCCGTCCACGCCCGAAGAGCTCGAGGCCCTGCGAACGCAGATCGTGGACGCCCACAACACTTTCCGGACCGAGGCCAAGCTAAAGCGGCTGACGGTCAACCGCAAGTTGACGGCCGCCGCCCAGGCCCACGCCGAGGACATGGCCGCCCGGCGCAAGATGACGCATACCGGCGGCGACGGGTCCTCGTCGGCCGAGCGGGTCAAGGCCCGCGGCTACCGCTATTTTCGCGCGGGCGAGAACGTCGCGGCCGGGCGTTTCACGGTCGAGCGGGTCATGAAAGGCTGGATGAACAGCCCAGCCCACAAGAGGAACATCCTCGGAGGATATTCCGAGATCGGCGTGGGCTACGCCGTCGACGAGGCCGGCACAGGCTATTGGTGCGTCACATTCGGACTCCCCTCCTCGCGGTGATCCTGCTCCGGGCGGCGTTCCGTCGGGTATGGTTGATCATCGGCGTCTCGCGCTGCCGGTGACTCCCGTCACACCCCACGACCGCGACAACGCCGAGCAGGAGGGCCATCGTCATGCGTGGACTTCGAGGGATTCTGCGTGGTTTGCCGGTACTAGCTGTCGCGTTCCTGATCGGCTGCCAGTCGGCCGGGACGAAGCGGCCGTCGACCGTGATCACGCCGGCGCCGGCCGTCACCGATGCCGGAGGGGGCGAGGTCGGCGCGGGCGAGCGGACGGTCGCCGAGGCGCCCGTGCGCAGCATCGCGTTCGCTGACCGCCATCCGCTGTTCCGCAAGCCGCGGCAGTATTATGACAGCTCGGGCGACAACAAGATCGTCAAGGTCGCCGCGGCGACGTTCATCGGCGTCCCCGCGGGCTTCGTCGGCGAGGTCAAGCAGATCTTCACCGGCGTCCCGCCCGAGGCACGGTATTAACGAGCCAGGATGGGAGCCTGACGTACACGACGGCTTGCCGACGCTCTCGGGCTGGACTCTCAGTCCTTCAACGCATCCTTCGGCCCGCGGAGGATGACGTCCTTCGGCGGCTGGTGTCCGCCGCGGAGCGCGAGGATATTGCCCTGGGCCTGCGTGTCCTCGATCGGATACGCGGCCAGCAGATCGGCCGTCGTGATCTGCGCGAGGGGCCCCCGCTCGGGCGGGTTGACGTTGTAGAACGTGTAGCCGTGCGACTCGAGGTTCTTCAGCAGCTCGCCCGCGTCGGTGCCCATGCCCTTGAGTGCGTAGGGCCAGACCTCCATGAAGATCGTCGGGCCGTCCTTCGGGCCCGCCAGCAGGCCCGTCATCCCGTCGAGGATGTGGCCTTCCGCGCCCTGGACGTCCATCTTCAGGACATCGATCGCCGCCCTTTGCTCCTTGATGTACTCGTCCAGGCGGACCGCCTCGACGTCGATCGACGACCGCGATTCCCCCTGCGGCTGATAGATCCGGTGGTCGCCCCTGTTCTCCCGGGCGATGAAGAGCTTCAGCGCCCCCTTGCGGTCCGACAGGGCCTTCCGCTCGAGGACCACGTTGGTGCAGCCGTTGAGCTTGACGTTCTTCTCCAGCAGCGCGAAGTTGGATGGATCGGGCTCGAAGGCGTAGATCTTCCCCTTATCGCCAACGAGGCGGGACCCGATGATCGTGTAATACCCCATGTTGGCCCCGGCGTCGACGACGGTGTCGCCGGGCCTGACCGTCCGGAGGAACAGCGCGGTCTCGTTCTGCTCCCAGGACCCGAGCACCAGGATCGTCGGCGTGATCACCTGATCGTCGGGATCGAGGTACATCTTGATGCCCGGCATGTCCTTGACCTTCAGCGCCCAGGGCTCCTTGCCGTCGTAGGGCGGGACGATGCTCGAGCTCGACCGGGCCCGGGCCGCCCCGGGGTTGACGACGGTCATCCGGGGCCGCGGCCAGATGATCATGAGGAAGGCCGCGATTCCCAGGACGACCACTGCCAGGGCCGTCGACGCCAGCACCAGGAGTCTGCGCACGGTCATGAGAAGGCTCTCTCGGTGTCGGTCATGCCGGCGAGACCGGGGACCGGCCGCGGTCGGTCGAGCGGCGGGATCCCCGGAATCGCGGTCTCGTGGGAGAACAGGCGAGGCGCCGGATCGTCAACGGTCGGGGATAACCTTGAGGGCGTTGAAGACCTTGCCCTCGAGGGCCTCGAGGAAGGCCCCGCCGCCGGTCGAGACGTGGCTGACCTTGTCGGCCAGGCCGAACTTCTCGACGGCCTCGGCCGACTCGCCGCCGCCGACGGCGGTCACGGCCGGCGAGGAGGCCAGGGACTCGGCCACCGAGCGGGTGCCGGCCGCGAACGCCTCGACCTCGAACATGCCCATCGGCCCGTTCCAGACGACGGTGCCGGCCTGCTTGATGATGGCGCCGTACTCGGCGGCGGCCGCAGGGCCGATGTCCATGCCGAACCAGCCGTCGGGGATCTCGGCGCGGCCGACCACCCTGGTCTGGGCCCCGGCCTTCGGCTGGTCGGCGACCAGGTGGTCGATTGGCAGCACCAGCTTCTCGCCGGCGAGGTCGAGCACCTGCCGCGCCAGGTCGAGCTTGTCGGCCTCGACCCGGCTCGAGCCGATCGGCACGCCCTGCGCCTTGAGGAAGGTGTAGGTCATGGCGCCGCCGATCAGCAGGCGATCGACCTTCTTGAGCAGGTGCTCGATGACGAGGATCTTGTCCGAGACCTTGGCTCCGCCCATCACGGCGACATAGGGGTGCCTGGGCGCGCGCAACAGGGTGTCGAGGATCTCGAGTTCCTTCTCGACCAAAAAGCCGATCGCGCGGCGCTCGGCCGGGAACTGCTCGGGGACGGCGACCATCGAGGCCTCGTCGCGATGGCAGGTGCCGAAGGCGTCGTTGACGTAGCAGTCGGCCAGGCCGGCGAGCTGGACGGCGAACGCGGGGTCGCCCTTCTTCTCGCCCTTGTTGAACCGGACGTTCTCGAGCATGACGATCCCGCCCGGCTGGAGCGATGCGCAGGCCGCCTGGGCCTCAGGGCCGACGGTGTCACGCACCTTGAGGACGGGCCGCTCGATCAGCTCCTGGAGCCGCGCGGCGACCGAATCGAGCCGGAAGGGCGCGTCGGCGGCGGGATCCCCGGTCGGCCGGCCGAGATGGCTCACGAGGATCAGGCTGCCGCCTCGCTGGAGTACCGACGTGAGTGTGGGCAGCGCGCCTCGGATCCGACGGTCGTCGGCCACCCGGCCGTCGGCGGTCTGGGGCACGTTGAAGTCGACTCGCACCAGCACCTTCTTGCCGGTGACGTCGATGTCGCGGACCGTCTGCTTCGGCATGGTAGTTCCCTGTCGTTGGACGCTCGGATAAAGGAGACGACGCGCCCTGGGTTCGGGGCGGCCTGACGGAACAGCCGGCCTTCGCGTCGTTCGAATGGTAAATGCTGGAAGAGAACCGCGAAAAACGCGAAACACGCGAAAGAACCGCGTGCTGCGAGGCAAGCGCGCGAGCGATTGCATCGCGGGGTCCATTTCGCGTTTTTCGCGTTTTTCGCGGTTCCGTCTTCTCGAGCCCTGGCGGATCTGGGCTTGGCGCGAGACTTACAGCGAGCCCAGCTTCGTCAGCAGCTCGGCGGTCCGGTTGGAGTAGCCCCACTCGTTGTCGTACCAGGCGACGACCTTCACCAGGTTATCGATGACGAGCGTCTGGTCGGGCATGAAGATGCACGAGTGCGGATTGCCGACGATGTCGCTGGAGACCAGCGGATCGACGGCGTACTCGATGATTCCCTTGAGCGGCCCGGCGGCCGCGTCCTTGATCGCCTGGTTGACCTGCTCGCGGGTGGCGGGCGTCTTCAACTGGGCGGTGAGGTCGGTGACCGACCCGACGGGCACCGGCACGCGCAGGGCGTAGCCGGTGAGCTTGCCCTTCAGCTCGGGGATGACCAGGCCGACGGCCTTGGCCGCGCCCGTCTTGGACGGGATGATGTTCACCGCCGCCGCGCGGGCGCGGTACGGATCCTCGTGGATCTGGTCGGCGACGCGCTGGTCGTTGGTGTAGGCGTGAATGGTCGTCATCAGGCCGTTCACGATCCCGAAGGTCTGGTGCAGCACCTTGGCCATCGGGGCCAGGCAGTTGGTGGTGCACGAGGCGTTCGAGATGATCCGGTGATTCTTGGTCAGGATGTCGTCGTTGACGCCCATGACGATCGTGGCGTCGAGGTCATCCTTGGCGGGCGCGGACAGCACGACCCGCTCGGCGCCGGCGTCGATGTGCTTCTGGAGGCTGGCCTTGTCGGTGAACCGGCCGGTCGACTCGAGCGCCACCTGGCAGCCGAGCTTCTTCCACGGCAGGGAGGCCGGGTCGCGCTCCGTGGTGATCGGGATCTCCTTGCCGTTGACGATCATGCTCTTCTCGCGGGCCTCGACGGTCCCCTTGAACCGCCCCTGCACGCTGTCGTACTTGAGCAGCAGGGCCAGGTGCTTCGGGTCCGACAGGTCGTTGATCGCCACGACGTCGAAGTCCTGCGGCCGCTCGGCCAGCACCCGGAAGACCAGACGGCCGATCCGTCCAAAACCATTGATGCCCACGCGTAAGGCCACGACAGTTCTCCTTTTGATCAGATCTCTTCGGGACTCGGTTCGTGCGGTCCGTTCAGGTGATGTGTCCGCCTGGCGGACAGCATAGCAAATCGCCACGTCGCTTCGTAGGACCTGCCGGCCCGGTGCGAGCTCGCGCGGCACGGCGGACGGTCGGAGGGATGAATCAGGCAGGGGATCGCCGAGGGCCGGTTCAATCCTCGAGGGGGCCGGACGACTGCCTCTTGGGGAGTCCGACCCCTTCGCATCATCTCACCGAATCCTATCGGAAATGGCAAGGACCGGCCGGCGAAGGCCCGGAACTTGCTTTCTGGTCGGGGTCCCTAGGCCGTATCGCCGGCGTGCACCTCGTCCTGCGCCGGGTCCCTCGCCGCGGCCTCGCCGTCGGCCGCCGGCCGCGATGCCTTCGCCCGTGGGACCCGCTCGGTGCGGATCCACGCCGCCGGGCGGCCGCCGATCGAGATCAAGGCCTTCCACGCCAGGTACACCGGCAGCCGCGCGAGGCTCCCGGCGTATCTCGGCGGCAGTCTCATGGCGAGAAACGGTGCGAGCGCGTACAGGCCGACCGCGAGCGTCATCACGGCCATGCTGGCGAGCAGCAGCGACTGCGCTGTCGAGGCAATCGGCCAGGTCCATGCGATCACCGCGGCGCCGAGGGTCGTCAGGATGACGTAAGACGCCAGCAATACACCCATGGTCGGCATCGTGATCTCGCCCAGCGAGATCAGGCGCTCCCAGAGGCTCATGCGACCTGCGCGAAGGACCTGCGGGGTGTACTTCCGCCGGATCTCCTTGCGGCCGAACTCCCACCGCCGGCGCTGGTTGGCGGCGGCCTTGCCCCCGGAGCCCAGCATCGCCCCGTAGACGCGCGCGGCCGGCTCGAAGGCGACCGATTCGCCCGAGAGTCGCAGGATCCAGGAGAACTCCATGTCCTCGACAAGACCGTAGGCGACCCAGGGCCGACGCCTCAGGCCGCGGGTCGAGAAGCACATGCCGTTGCCGCGCAGGCCCGCGCTGATGCCGACGGCATTGAGCCCCTTCGGCATCACGCCGTTGAACAGCGCGAAGGCGTACGTCATCAGCCGCGTCCGCCAGCTCTCGTCCGGGTTCGCGACGGTGTAATAGCACTGGATCCAGTCGTGACCGGCGCGCAGGTCGGCGTCGAACCACCGGAGCAGGTCGCGGTCGATCGTCGTGTCGGCGTCGACGAAGACCAGCGCGTCGAGCCGGTCGAACTCGCCCGACTCCACCAGCTTCGCGATCGTGGACTCGATCGCGTAGCCCTTGCTCTTCTTCGATGCGTCGGAGCGCTCGATGACCCGGGCGCCGGCGGAGCGGGCGACGGCCGCGGTCCGGTCGGTGCAGTTGTCCGCGATGACCAGCACCTCGAAGAGGCCGGCGGGGTAGTCCGACGCCAGGCCGCTCGCCACGGTCGCCGCGATCCCGGTTTCCTCGTCGTGGGCCGGGATCATCACGAGGAGGCGCGAACGCGGCTCGTCGGCCGGGAGGTCCCTACGCCTCGTCAGCATGGCCGCCGTCGCGGCCACCAGCAGGAGCAGGAAGTACGGCAGGAGCGCGAGCTGGAGCGCAAGGACGACCCAGACGAACCACGCGTTCATTCGTATCGGTTCTCCCCGGCTTTCCCGGACGCGGAGGTCGAATCAAGGGAGGACGCGGCTTGCCCGGCTGCGCCGGCCCGTCAGGCCACCGCGGCCGTGATCTCGCTCAGCGCGGCGACGAAGGTATCGACGTCGGCCGCGGTGTTGAAAGGACCCGGGCTGAGACGCAACGTGCCGGCCGGATTCGTGCCGAGCCGGCGATGGACGTAGGGCGCACAGTGCAGCCCCGGGCGGACGGCGATGTCGAAGCTGGTGTCGAGGATCGCGCCGATGTCCTGGGGTGCGAGCGATTCGGGCGTGATCAGCGAGAGGGCCCCGACGTGCGTCTCGGGGTCCCAGCGGCCGGCGATGCTCCAGCCCTCGGCGTCGCTCGCCCAGTCGACCACGCGCTGGAGTAAACCCACCTCGTGCCGGCGCAGGGCATCGGGCCCGCGCTCGGCGACCCACGCGATCCCGGCCGCCAGCCCGGCGATGCCCAGGACGTTGGGCGTCCCGCCCTCGAGTGCGTAAGGCAAGACCGTGGGCTGGGTGGGGCTCGACGAGTCGCCGCCGGTGCCGCCCTCGCGCCAGGGCCGGATCCGCCCGTCGGTGCGCGGGCCGACATAAAGGGCGCCGGTGCCCGTCGGGCCGTAGAGCGCCTTGTGTCCGGGGAAGGCCAGCAGGTCGATCGCCAGGCCGCGGAGGTCGATCGGCACGACGCCGGCGGTCTGCGCCGCATCCACGAGGAACAGGGCGCCGGACTGGCGCACGATCGGCGCGATCGCCTCGATCGGCTGCACGGTCCCCAGCACGTTCGAGGCGTGCGTCATGGCGACGAGCGAGGTCTCCGGAGTGATCGCGCGGCGAATGGCCTCGGGATCGACGTATCCCCCCTCGGAGGCGACGCGCGTCAGCCGGATCGCGCCGGCCTGTTCGAGCGCGACCAGCGGCCGGCTGATCGAGTTATGTTCGAGGTCGGTCGTGATCACGTGATCGCCCGGCCGGACGATCCCCTTGATCGCCAGGTTCAACGCGTCGGTGGCGTTCATCGTGAAGATCCAGCGCTCCGGAGCGTCGCCGCGGAAGAACTGGTTGAGCGCGTGGCGGGCGTCGTCGAGCTGCCGCTCCGCGGCGATCGCCATCCGGTGCCCAGCGCGGCCCGGGTTCGCCAGGCTGGACCGCGCGAACTGGTCGAGCGCCTGGTAGACCGGCTCGGGCTTGGGGAAGCTGGTGGCGGCGTTGTCGAGGTAGATCATAGGTCGGGTCTCGTCCGGAGGCTGCTGTCGGTCGATCAGGCGGGGGCGAGGAATACCAGGTCGGTCCTGCTGGGACGAAGGATGAATAGCGGAGAACGAAAAGCAGAGGACGAAGAGCGAAGGACGGAAACCGAAGATAAAGAAGCAGAGAACGGAAACACGTCGACTATCGCTCCTGGCGGTCGCGGGTCCGTGAGCCTCATTCCACGGGATCCTGCAACTCGGGCTTTTTCGGCGTCGAATCCTGATCGGGAGAAGATCGGAACCCGCGGATGGCTTCATCCTGGATCGCCCGCACCTTCTCGAGGAACTGGTCCCGGCGCCTGACCGCCTGGGCGGTTGCCCTGGTCCGGTCATTCTGCGATCGGTGGCCCTTGTGGTCCGAGTTCTTGATCGCCTCGATCCAGCCGCCGAGCTGCCGGGAGATGCTCTCGGTGAGCCGTCGAAGCTCGTTGACATCCGTCGCGATCTCCTCGAGGCCCGGCAGCCGGTCGAGCAGGTGGAGCATCGACCGCACCTCTCCGACCGACCCCCGGGCGACATACAGAAACGTGATGAGCTCTTCGCTGGTCCCGCGTTCGTAGCCCTCCGCGATGTTGTTGGAAACCGAGATCGCCGCACGCTCGAGCTGGCTCTTGAGGTCCCCTATCCCTTTGAAACGCCCGGTCTGGGAGATCCGAAGGATTCGAGCGGCCAGCTCGATCGCATCCTTCCAGACGGGGAGTTCCTCGAATCGCTGATACGGCACGGGGAGTCTCTCCTCAAATAGGTTGCACCGGCGAAGGCCCGGGATTTCGAGTACGTCCTCCGTGCTCCGCTCTTGGGTCTTCGCTCTCGTCGCTCCGACCCTGTCTTTCCTCGCAGCGTGCTCCGCTCTTCGGTCTTCGCCCTCTTCGCTCCGCCCTTGTCTTTCCCGCTCCGGCCTCCGTTCTTTGTCATTTGCCCTTGTTCGCTCAAACGGGGCATCACGTCTAGCAGCCCGGTCAGCTCCCCACAAACTGGGCATACAGCGTCCGCGCCCTGGCGATGTCGTTCGTCCCCTTGATGATCGCGCGGCCGTCGGGGAAAACCGTGAACTCGTAGCCCTCGGTGCTGAACCGCAGCATGAAGGCGTTGTGCCGGACGTCCCCCAGCGCCTTGAGTCGGCGGGCCATCTCGGGGAAGTCGAGCGGCTCGGGCCGGCGCGCGGCGATTTGCACGGCATTCCGCCCGCAGAGCGTCGTCGTGTGCGAGCCCAGCTCGCCCTCGAGCCATTCGAACTTCCGGTGCTTGCAGCACGGGCAATCCACCTTGCCCAGCAGGTTGGCAACCTTGAGCTGCCGGAACGACCAGTCCCAGACGTCGACCATGATCAGGTGGTCGTTGAGCGCGTCGAGCTTGCCGGCCAGGAGCTTGATCGCCTCGATGGCCTCGAACGAGGCGATCACGGCGACCGCCGGCCCGAGCACGCCCGCGGTCTCGCAGGTCGGCGTCATGCCGGGCGGCGGGGCGTCCTCGATCAGGCAGCGCAGGCACGGGGTCTTGCCCGGGATGATCGTCATCGTCTGACCCTCGCTGCCGATCACTCCGCCGTAGACCCACGGCTTGCCCAGCTTGACCGCGGCGTCGTTGATCAGGTAGCGGGTCTCGAAGTTGTCGGTACCGTCCAGGATCAGATCGGCGTCGCCGACCAGGTCGAGGATGTTGGTGTGATCCAGGTCGGTGACGACCGGCTCGACCTCGATCGTGCTATTGATCGCGCGCATCTTCCGCGCCGCGGCCTCGGCCTTGGGCAGGTTGTCGGCGACGTCCTGCTCGTCGAAGAGGATCTGGCGCTGGAGGTTGTGCGTCTCGATGAAGTCGCGGTCGATCACGCGGATCTTCCCGACGCCCGCGCGGGCCAGGTGGTTGGCCAGCACGGTCCCAAGCGCACCGCAGCCGCACAGGGTGACCCGGCTACTCATCAGGGCGCGCTGGCCGTCCTCGCCGAGCTGCGGGAACCGGATCTGGCGGCTGTAACGTTCGAGCGACTCTGCGGACATCTTGGCTCCTCGGTGGAATCGATCGGCGGGCCGGGCGGCCCCGCGTCGGGCGTCGGGCGTCGAACCGGCAGCGAGCGGTGGCTCAGCCGCCCGCGACGGCCGGGATGATACTGACCTCGTCACCGGCCTTCACGGGCGTGGCCAGGTCGTCGAGGTAGCGGATGTCCTCGTTGTTCACGTAAACATTGACGAACCGGCGTAGCTCGGCGCCGTCGAACAGCCGCTCGCGGAGCGCGGGGTGCTGGGCCGAGACGCGGTCGAGGACCTCGCCGACGGTGGCGCCTTCGGCCTCGATGCGGTCGAGTCCGCCGGCATGGGGACGCAGGGGGGTGGGGATGCGCACGACGGGCATGATAGCTTCCTCGCGATGGTGGTCGGTCGATCGATCAATCGATGTCGGTGGTTCGAGCGGGCATTCGACGTGCGGACGAGCGGGCAGGAGGCGGCGATCCGATCCACCCTGCCCTGCCCTACTCTGCCCCGAACGCCGGTAGACACGCCGAGAGCGGCCCGGCCTCAGGCGACGCTGCCGGCCAGGGACGCCCGCGACGGAGACGAGGACATCGTCTCGAGGAGCCCCTCGAACTCCTCGAGGTTCGGCTGGATCACGACCGGCCGCCGCATCCGCTCGAGCAGCGGCTCCTGGGTCTTGAGCCCGTTGCCGGTGATGCACAGGACGATCGACTCGTCGCGGCCGATCCGGCCCTGCTCGATGAGCTTCTGCGCGACGGCCAGGGTGACGCCGCCGGCGGTCTCGGCCCAGATCCCCTCGGTCTCGGCGAGGAGCTCCATGGCGTCGAGGATCGCCTCGTCCTCGACATCCTCGCTCCAGCCGCCTGTCTCGACGATCAGCTTCGAGGCGAAGTAGCCGTCGGCCGGGTCGCCGATCGCCAGGCTCTTGGCGATCGTCTGGGGATTGCGCACGGGCCGCACCTTGCCCGAGCCGGAGCGCACGGTCGCGGAGATCGGGTTGCAGCCGGTGGCCTGGGCGCCGTGCATCCGGGTGGTGACCGGCGTCTCCAGCAGGCCGAGCAGCTCGAATTCCTTGAACGCCTTGTGAATCTTGCCGATCAGGCTGCCGCCGGCCATCGGCGCGACGACGTGGTCGGGCGTCCGCCAGCCCAGGTCCTCGGCGATCTCGAAGCCCATCGACTTCGAGCCCTCGGCGTAGAACGGCCGCAGGTTCACATTCACGAACCCCCAGCCGAACCGGAAGGCGATCTGCGAGCAGAGCCGGTTGACGTGGTCGTAGTTGCCGTCGATGGCGATGACCTTCGCGCCATAGATCATCGCGCCCAGGACCTTCCCCTGCTCGAGGCCGTCGGGGATCAGGACATACGCCTCGAGCCCGGCGGCGGCGGCGTTGGCGGCGACGCTGTTGGCCAGGTTGCCCGTCGAGGCGCAGCCGACCGTCTGGAAGCCCAGCTCGACGGCCTTCGACAGCGCCACGGCGACCACGCGGTCCTTGAACGACAGCGTGGGGAAGTTCACGGCGTCGTTCTTGATGTACAGCTCGGACACGCCCAGTGCCCGCGCCAGCCGGTCGGCGCGGACCAGCGGCGTGCCGCCCACCTGGCGGCCGACCGCCGGCTCGCCGTCGACCGGCAGCAGCTCGTGATACCTCCACATCGACCGGGGCCGGGATGCGATCGTATCGCGGTCGAGCGTCTTCGCGACGGCATCGTAGTCGTACGTGACCTCCAGCGGTCCGAAGTCCTCGGTGCAGAAGTTCAGGGCTTCCTTGGGATAGGTCTTGCCGCACAGGCGGCACTTCAGGCCGATGGCTGTTTCCGCGGGCACCGCTGTCGCTCCCGATTGTTGGATTGGAGGATCGCCTCGCCGCCGGCCGGGTTTTCTCCGGCCGATGGTTCCGTGCTCCGGGAAGTCGCGAGCCGCTCCTGGCCAACCCACGCGAGCCGATACCGCGGCGTCGCGAGGCCGGCTGAGCGCGGACCTCCCGTCTCGATCCAGAGTTCTCTTTCTCGGCGCCCGCGAGGTGGGATGATCAGGAGGGATGAGGCAGGCCGTCCCTGCGGGCGGCCGCCGCTCTTGATCTTATCTGCCCCATCGGCGTCTCGCGGTGGGTCGACCGATCTTCTCGGTCGCCCCGCGCGGAGACGCTGGGCGGGAGTTAGCACCAGCATTCGCCAGATGGCGAACCGGTTGCTGTGGCGTCGTCGGGCCCGTCCCTCAGCCACTCTGGATAAGATGCGCACCAAATTGTAATTCCCAGACTGTACGCGCCCCGACCACCGCGCGTCAAGTGGGCTGCGACGCGGCCGAACCCGGACCCGTCCGGGCCGCCCGCGGCCACCTCCGCCGCCCGGCCGCCGCCCGGCTCCGATCATCCCAGGCTCCGGCCGGCCATCGGCAAATCGATCGAACCGCCCTCGGCGCGCAGACCGATCTCAGCCCGCTCACCTCAAAAACGAACGCCAACGCGACCGCCCCTCGGGCAGAATTGGCTTCGTTTTGCTCAAATCCACGCTCGGCACGCCGTTTCGGCGTCGAAACCGTCGAGCGAGTATGAAGGAAATATGAAGATTGGGTTCGTTCGCGCGATTTCAGGGTGGTTCGAGCCCGTCCGATCCCTGCCCGGGACCGAGTGCACTCATCGTGACCTTGCCGCAAGCAACAAGGCGCTGATCTAGCAGGCGGCCCGTTTTCGCCTGCCCACGGCGCATGCGGGGAGGCTCGCCGCGCCCTTCCGCGGCTGGCCTCGCGCACCATCGTGGATGCACCGCCATCCCGGGCGGGATGGCTTTTTTACCGTCGTCCGAATTGCCAAAGACAGACCAACCGACACCTATATAGACGCCGGTCGCGCTGATTTATTCCCAACATTTTTGGGAATTCCGGTTTTTCTGGTTCTGGTTGTGACGGCTGCGAGGGATTCCGTCCGGGGGAACGATTCAGGTGTGATGACCGCAACGGACGCGGGATCCCGAGCCGTTCCGTTCCGGTCCGGGCCGTGCCACCAGCGATCGGGCCGAAACGGTTGGCGACACGTCCGGCCGTGGGCCGGGTCGACCTGACGGATCGGGCTGACGCCGCGGCCGGCCGGAGCGGAGCCGGCGGTGGATTGGGTCGTTTTCCCGGTGGCGGCGGCCCCGCGGCCGGCGGATCTGGTCTGGACGATGGGTTGCGGCGAGCGGTCGCGGGTCTCCCGGCCTCACCGGAGAACGGGACCAGTGGTCTTCCGCCCAACCCAGGATCATCGGTGGCGCGGGAGACCTTCGACCAGGGCCTGGGGCGGCGTCATGAGACCCGCGCCCGAGGACCGATTACCCGAGGTCGTCCCTGGTCTCGGGCTTCTTCAGCCCGGAATTCCTCCGCACGCGAAGACCGACAAGAAACGCCAGCACGGGGACGACGAGGGCAGTGGTGGCGCCGGCGAAGAACAGCCGCTTCCCCACGCGCAGCTCATCCCAGGTTCGGAGATCGGAGCCGTCTTCGAGGCGATACCAGAGCCCTACGAACATCAGGAGAATCCCGGCGGCCACGCCCAGGCCCGCGATGAGGCCCGAGGGGTCGGACTTGTGCATCATATCGTGGCCTCCATGGCAAATGGACTCACTCTCTCACAGCTTACTTCGGCTCCGCCTCGTAATCCATATCTCTGGCCGGCCCTCCCGATCGATGTGCGACGGAATATCCGACGACTCCTGCTGCGGCCGCCGAGGATTCCCGCCCGCGCGGACATCAGGCCATGAATTTCGCTGTTGGTTTGCTTGATTCTTGGCCAGAAACCGTATAGTTTTTCTGTTGGGAGGCAGGAAATGAACGATACCAAGAAAACCATGACGCTGAACCTGACCGAGCGGGAGATGCAGGTCCTGGAGGAACTCTCTCAGAAGAAGGACCTGACCAAGACGGCCGTTCTGCGGCAGGCCCTACGTCTCTACCAGTTGGTCGATGCACGGCTGTCGGCCGGCGAGAAGCTCTACTTCGAGGACGAGCAGGCGTCCAGGAAGGCCGAGGTCATGATGCTATGAGCTCGGAAGCCATCAAAATCTTCGACCGACGGACATGCCAACCGGTCGAGGCGGTGCTTCACACCCAGCTCGACGGGTCTCGACTCATCGATGTCGAGGCCATGTGGGGGCCCGAGAGGCTCCGCGGTATCAGGAGCCGCCTGGCGCACGGCGCCGGCGAACCTCCTGAGCACTGGCACTGGAACTGGGCTCGGAAGGCCACGATGGCCCAGCTCCTGGCCTATCGCGCATTCGGCGTGGAGGCGGAAGGCTTGATGCAAGGGTTGATGATGGTCTGCCTGTCGGGCAAACAGGCAAGACTCGACCCGGACCGGGGGAAGCCGCTTGTCTACGTCGAGTTCATCGAGGTGGCGCCGTGGAATGCCAGGGAGTTCGTTGCCCACCCCGCCTACGGCGGAGTGGGAGTACGCCTCATGCAGGCGGCGGTTCGGCTGAGTCTTGACGAAGGGTTTGCCGGGCGGGTCGGCTTGCATTCGCTGGATCAGGCAAAGCGGTTCTACTCGGAAACATGCCTCATGCAAGCTCTCGGACGGGAGCCCGGATACTACAACCTCGAATACTTCGAGCTCACGGCGGCTGGGGCCACGGAGCTTCTTGAAAGAAGTCGATGAGGAAAACAATGATTGATCTAGATCGCATCAATGATTGGTTTCTCGCGGCGGCCGAGGTCGAGGCGAGGACGCCGATCACTGCTGGCCCCTCGCTGGTCAGGACGGAGGGGCATTCTGCGGAGCGGGCCGGCACGGGCCGGCATACACTCGCGAGGCTGATCAGGCTGCGGAGGCGGCAGCTCAGGCTCACGATCGAGGATCTCGCGGCCGAGGCCAATGTCGATCTCGAGGAAGTTGTCACGATCGAGCAGGAGGATGGAAGCGAACCAGAGCCGCGCACCATCCATCAGCTTTCCCAGGCATTGGCACTGCCGGAACAGGCCATGCTGGAACTCTCCGGGCTCGTCGAGGCGAGTGATCCGCGCTTTCGCGAGGCAACGGTAAGGTTCGTAGCTCGATCCGAGCCCATCCAGGATCTTCGCCCCGAGGAGGCCGCGGCGCTGGAGGAATTCGTGAAGGTTCTCGCCGGCTCCTGATCCGAGGACAAACGAATGGGCTTGGGTCGCCAGGTCTCCCTGATGGCCCGTCGAGCCCGAGCCGCAGGAGCCGAAATGAATGCCTTCGGGTGCATCGAGTAAATCATAGTTGACCCGGACAGATGGGCGCCAGAGGATGACGGGATGAGGTGAGGCCAGGCTGAGACAGAAACCAGACACGCCGGATCGCCGGCCGGCCGGCCAGAGCGGGGTCGGCGGCCAGCGGCGGATTGGGCCGTTTTGCCGGAGGCGGCCCCGCGGCCGGCGGATCTGGTCTGGACGGATGGGTCGCGGTGGACCGCCGCGGGCCGCCCGGCGACGGCCAGGCGGAGTCGATCCCGCAGACGTCGACGCGGGGCGACAACGGAGATCTGTCCCCGCGTCGCTCGGTTCAGCATGGCTCCGTGTACTTTGCTCACGCATTCTCTGCGGCGGTTGTCGATGACTCGCCATGGCCCCGGTTTCCCCCCGGTTTTCTTCGTGTCCCCGGTTTTCTTCGCCTCTGTCCACGCCCTCCCGCCCCCATTGAGGTTTCGCCTGGTCCGGCGTTCGCCGGATCGCGATGCTTTTTTCCTCGGGATCGCGAGCTGCTCCCCGATTATTACGCCGGCATGAAAGTAGGTCGGGCATTCTTGCCCGACGGGGCCTGAGCGTCGGGCAAGACTGCCCGACCTACTTGAGTATTTTTCCTGCCAGGTTAATAAATCGGATCGGCAACCCAGAGGAGGCGGCCAGATAGGGGCGTCGGTTGGATCGCGTCATGGAAGAGCCGGTCCGCCGTCACGAGGCGGGCATCCAGGGCCTCGGCCAGTGCCAGGTAGACGAAGTCGTCGATGGCCAGCTTGGGGTTGGCGACACCGAGGGCCAGGTCGTAGGCCGAGACGATCAGCCCTTCCGTGTCGTGAACGTGCATCGGATAGGCCAGCAACTCGTCGAGGATCTGGCGGCCGACGTCCCGGTCCAGGTCGCGACGCTGGGCGACCTTTTTCCAGACGGTGTTCCCGCACTCCGCCGCGAAGAACGAGGGGACATGCATCTCGAACCGCGGCGACATGAACCGTCGGGCCTCGGCGGCGAGGACCTCAGGGATATACCACTTGATCGCCACGCTGGCGTCGAGGACCAGGTCATCCGTCGACGCCGTCGACAGGCTCATCGGTCGCGATCCTCGCGGATGAGGGCGGCGCCATCGCTGTGCGGGCGGCCCTCCAGGGAGCGGCTGATCCGTTCGGCCCACGCGAGGGCCTCGGAAATCTCGACGAACCGCTCGGCGGCGGCCCGCTCCAGGATCAGCCGCAATTCGCCCTCGAGCGACCGCCCCCGACGAGCCGCCCGCGCCTTGAGTGCGTCGATCACGCGATCGTCGAGATTTCGCACGATGACCTGGCCCATGATCGAACCCCCAGGAGAACCCGTCCGGCGCATTCAGAATAATATCACCGGCAGGGAGAAAGTTCAGGATTGCGGAGCCGCCAGAGCGCGTTACCGTTGCGTCGCTCACAGGCGAGATCTGAAGGTATCCCGGCCCCGTCCCCCGACCCGGCGGGCCGGGATGGAATCGGATCGGGTCGGCGGACGGAACGGCTGCCGGACCCCGACCCGCCGCCGTCGGGGCTCGCCGGGCCCGATCGACCGGGCCGATCGGGGCGGTCCGGCATCTGTCGGTTCAGCTCCTGACTGCGATCCGCGTTCGCGGCTCTCGACCTCGTTCCGAGTTTCGAGCAATTCCGCCTCGCGGCCGCGATGACGGCTACCAAAAGCGCGTCGTTCGCCTTTTTTCGCCACATGCCATGGGTCGAGACCGCGGCCAGTTGCCTGGTAAAATGCCTGTGATGGTCCCCGGTCCGGGGTCCATTGTCAGCGGACAGCCTCGCCTACGGATGACCAGGGACGAAGGGAAATCACCATGGAAACGATCACACTCGAGGAAGCCCAGGGCGCGTTGGCCGATCTGGTCCACCGGCTTGCACCCGGTGAGGGGGTGACGATCACCGAAAACAATCGGCCCGTGGCGCGGCTGGTGGCTCCTCTCGTGACGCTGCCGGGCGAGCCCCGACCCCGACCGCCGGTGACAGGAGTGCCGAAGGCCGGCCAGTATGAGGGGCGGCTGATTGTCCCCGCC
Source organism: Planctomycetales bacterium (assembly GCA_027452145.1). Taxonomy (GTDB): domain Bacteria; phylum Planctomycetota; class Planctomycetia; order Isosphaerales; family Isosphaeraceae; genus JAKAUH01. Next base: position 16,051 of record DAIDHB010000228.1, on the reverse strand, counting down.
GACTTCAAGGAACCGCTGGAGGAACTGCGCGAGTACATGGAATGAACCTGCTACTCGACACCCACACGATCCTCTGGTTCCTGGCGAACGCACCGAACCTTTCGGCCCGCGCGCGGGCGGCGATCCTCGATCCGGCCAACGTGCGGTGGGCCTCTCCGATCAGCCTCCTGGAGATCGCCCTCAAGAACCGGATCGGCAAGTTGCCGCTCCCGGACCCCTTCGACGTGATGTTCCCCGCGAGCCTGACGGCCGCCGACATCCACCTGCTGCCCCTCGAACCGCAGCACATCGAGCCGCTGACCCGGCTGCCGATGCACCACAAGGACCCCTTCGACCGCCTGCTCGCGGCAACCGTCATGGTCGAGGGCCTGGCCCTGGTCTCCGCCGACCCGGCCTTCGACGCCTATGGCCTGACCCGACTCTGGTGAGCCGACCCAGGGAGAGGAAAGAGAGAGGAAAGGGTACGAGAGAGGCCAAAGAGGGTACGCAGAGTACCCCCACCGCCCGCCGTCCCCGACAGGCTCGCCGTCGCCGGCCAGCCCGGCCCTGCGGGCGGGACCGGCTTCCGGGCCCCGGCCCGCCGCCGGGGCTCGCCGGGCCCGATCGACCGGGCCGATCGGGGCGGTTCGACATCTGTCGATTCGGCTTCTGGCCCCGTTCCGCGCTCTGACCCGGTTCCGCGCTGGGCTCCCGACCCCGTTCCGCGCCTCGCCTCATTCCGCTTTGACCCCATTCCGCGCCTTGACCCCATTCCCCGCCTGACCGCATTCTGCGTCTTGCCGTCCGAGGAGACAGGCCGTGCGATCAGTCGCTCCGGCCGGACGCGACCGGCCTCCGGTCGCCCAGGTCCTTGATCTCGCCGGGAGGGACGGTGAGGTCGCGGAAGACGTCGCCAAGGATCTTGCGCTGGGGCATTTCCAGTGCGTCCGCCCCGTACAGGACGCCGGGGACGAGTCCCTCAACGCGGAAGCGGCCGTCGCGGCCGGTCCGGATCGGGATCGGGCTGTCGCTCGTCGGCAGGACGCCCCGCCGCGGATCCTCGTTGTAACGGCTGCCGATCCACACCCCGTCGCGGGGCTCGCCGTCATCGTCCACGATCCGGCCGATGATGGTGCCCCAGGGCTGGAGGCGGAGGGTCAGCGGGCCGGCCTCGTCCCCTTTCAGATAGACCGAGCCCACCAGCTTCCGGGCGCCGTGGAAGATCGTCACCCGCCGAGGCTCCGACGGGTCGAGCGCGCGGATCTCGACCGCGGACGCGTCCGGCTTTTCTTCTCGCTGCGGGCCATGGCCGGCGCCCTTCACCCTGGTCGGGATCAAAGGCTTTCCTTCCGGGTCGACGACCTGGATTGTCAGCGATCGGCCCGGGTCGACCTGCAGATCCACGGTCGCCGACCCGACCCCGGGGTCGAGGTCGACCGCGGCGAAGACGTGGTACTGCTCGCGGTAGGTCGAAATCGGCAGCGTGTTGAAATACCGGCTGCTCTGGATGGCCGCGGCGCCGACGCCGAGCCGATACCGCCTCGGATCGGTAAAGCAGGTGATGATGCCGCGCCCCGGCAGCGCGACGACCTCGAAGCGGCCGTCTTCCTTGATGGGGAGGTACTGCGGGCGACTCCCCTCGAAGCCGGGATAGTCGCGGACGTGAGGATCATCGCGGAACGAGTAGGCACCGATCGTGCCCGGCACCGGCTGGCCGGTCGCCCTGTCCGTCACCCGGCCCCGGACCAGGATGCCCCGCTTGAGCGAGACGTCGAAGGTCACGGGCTCGAGCGCGGGCGAGTCGGCCGGCACGCGGAGGGCGGCCCTGGGATAGGGCTGCCCCTCCTTCGGATCGACGAACAGGCGATAGGCCGGTCCCTTGTTCAGTCCGGTGAGTCGATACCGGCCCTGGGCGTCGCTCGTCGTCTCGACGTCCTCCGCCGTGAGACTGCTGCGCCCCTTGTAGACGCCGCCGCGAAGCAGCACGCCGGCGATGGGTCGGCCCGTGTCCCTGTCGCGGATCACGCCCTCGATCGGTTGGGTCGGCGCTGCGGAGTACTCGAAGCGCGGGGCGTGGAAGACGATCGCCTGCTCGTCCGGCAGGCCCTGGACCTTGCAGCGGACCTCCGGCCCGTCGCGGCAAAGCACATCGACCTGGGCGGTGGCGATCGTCGGACCCGAGATCATGAGCCGGGCGATCCGCTCGCGGCCGGTCCCCGTCAGGCGGAACCGGCCGTTGCGGTCGGTCGCCGCGGCGGTGTTCGGCATTGGCAACAACGTCAGGCTAGTCCAGGGCCCTTCGATCAGGCCGAGTTCCTGCGCGCGCCGGAGCCAGGTCGCCAGGTCGCCGGTCTCCACACTCCAGGAGAGCGCGTTCCTGGTGAACCAGAGACCACGGACCTCGACTCGGGCGCCGACGACCGGTCGGCCCTCAAGATCGAGGATGCGTCCCTCAATGGGCGGGCCGTCCTCCACCAGCCGGATCGTCACCTCGCCCGGGGCGTCGGCGCGGAGGACGCCGGTGGCCCAGCCCGGCCCGAACCCGGGGGCGATGGCGACGATCCAGGGTATTGCATCGTCGCCGTTGGCCCAGGTCCTGGCATTCGCGGCTGACCGCGAGATCCGCGTGACGAACCGGCCGTCGGTGCCGCTGGTCGCTTCGGGGAACGTCAGGTCTTCCCGTTGGAGCCAGTCGGGCCAGCGCTGCCGTACCGTCGCTCCAGCAACCGGCTGGCCTCGCGGGTCGATGACCCGGCCGTGGACCTCGACGAACGCCGCGGGCGCGGAGGCCGGCGCCGCGGCGTTTCCGGCGGCCGGGGGCCGTTTCATCCCGGCGTCTGGCTGAGCGAGCGGCGCAGGTGCGGACACGGGCGAAAGCGTCCTCAACCGCCATGACCCGGCGGCGATGACCCCGAGCGCGACGAGCGTTAGAGAGGCGGTCGCGGCGACTTTCAGCCGGGGCAGGAGAAGGCGTCTGATGACGTGGTGCGACAGGGCGGCGGCGGAGATCGACGCCGCGCCGCCCGTCGCCGCAGCGACCGTCGATCGCGCCAGGGCGGCCGGCACCGCCGCCCTGGCCTCGCCGGCCGAGGTCGCCAGGACGGCTCCGAGCGATCCCGCCGTGACGCCCCGGCGGGTCAACCGCTCTCGCAGCCGCCGCCGCGCCTTGACCAGCCGATGCCGTAGCGTCGGCTCGGTCCAACGAAGGCGGCCCGCGGCCTGCTCGTAGGTCAACCCTTCCAGGTCGCAGAGGACCACCGCCAGCCGCTGATGGTCGGGCAGCCGGTCGACCTCCTCGTGGATGATCGACGCGACCTCGATATCGGGACCAGGGCGGGCTCGCCGGGAGGCGGCGATTGCCGCCTCGATCTCGCGCCGGCGCCGCCGCCTCGACTCCGCCCCGGTCTGCACGGCCGTGCGATAGGCGACGCGGTGCAGCCAGCCGCCCAGGGCGTCGCCAGCGCGTACCGACCGCGCCTTCCTGGCCAGCACCAGGAAGGCGGCCTGGAAGGCGTCCTCGACGTCCTGCTCGTGGTCGAGAACGGCACGGCACGTGGCGATGACCATCGGACCGTGCCGCGCTACCAGGGCCGCGAATGCCGCCTCGTCGCGCGAGGCGGCATACCGGGCCAGGAGCTGGCCGTCGCCAAGCCCGACGGCGGTGCCGTCGTGGAACAGGTCGCGCAGATACCGCGAGCTTCCCCCCATCACGCCGCTTGCCATGGATGCCGTCCTCAAGTGAACTCACCGCCCGTGACGGACGAGTTCGTTTCGCTGCTGACATTCACGATACGCATAAGAGGGGCAAAGCGCCGCGAGTCTCCCGCCTTTCTGGAAAAATCAACGCGGGGCCGAGAACGAAGAAGGTGGCATCCGGCGGGCCGAGTCGAGCTCCTGCCGTCTCGGAGGCCGTTGTCGGCCTGCCGGAGACCACCTTCTTTTTTTCCCGGCCTGTCCCCTGTTCCCGGTGCCGCGTATCAACTTCCCCGTAGCCGCGCATCCGGAGCCCTGGCTTCACCAGGTCAACCGGGAGCCGCCCCCAACTGCATCATCAGGCCCAGCGTGTCCATCAGGATGCGGGTATCCTTGATCCGCCCGCTCACCAGCCGGTCGATGACCATGCCCCAGACGGAGACACTCCGCCCGGTCGGCGGGACGCCGAGGAACTCCCCGCGGTGTGTCCCGGTCCATTCGAACCGGGTGAGCACACGGTCGCCGTCAGCGAGCTGCTCCTCGACGGTCCAGTGCATGTCAGGGAACGCCGACCGCATGCCCCGCAGGATGTCCTGGAGCCCTGCCAGACCCGGCCCCTGGCCCGGCAAGGGGACCTGCTCGACCACATCCTCCCACACGAACCGGCCAGCCCCGTCGATATCGCCTCGGTTAAGGACCTCCTCGATGAACTGGCGGACGATCGTTGAATTGTCGGGCACGGGCAGGTCTCCGGCGCTTCGGGGTGGTGGCGGGACGGGACACGCGGCCAGCGTACCAGCACTCGATCGGCCTCCATAGCCCTTCCCGCGTCGATGGACGCGAACCACGCCAGGGCCGTCTGACGTCATTATTTGTCGGTAGCCGGCCTGCAGGCTGCTATGTGCCACGGATCGCGCAGGGTGTCCGCTCAAGGGCACCGGCCCGTGCCTCGCCCGCGCTCCCGGCTGGTCGAGATGAAGAGGTGGGACCCGAAACCAAAGCATCCTGACGGCTCTTCTTCCTCACAAACCGCCGGCTGGCGGACGATAGGGCAGCGCCGCCGCTGACTTTTCGGACAACGAGAGGCACCGACGGGCCGGGCCCGGTCGTGGTCACAGCCCGACGGACCGGCGCGACGGGCCCGATCGGAGGCGGCCCGGATCGGCCCCCAATGAAGCCGGCGAGCGGACCGGTCGGACCGGTCAACCGGCGCTCACGCCCAGGGGCGGTCCTGGGAAAAGCAGCCGCTTTCTCGTTCGCCGCCCATGAGAGCCGGTTCTGCTCCAGCGAGCCGATCAGGCCATGGCGTTCGTGGATTTCAGCCTTCGAGCGGGGCTGAACCCTGTTCTTCAAGCAGCCCTTTCAGCGGGGCCGGGAAGAAATCGTTCCAGGTCCTCTGGTACGATTCTTCCAGCGGTGCCGGGACGTAGAAGCCCGGCCTGAGGAAGATCGGCAACGGCGGCAAGGCGTCGCCGACCCGGACGGACTCGACGTACGCCACCGGCGGCGGGCCCGCGTCGTAGGAGGCGACGGTTAGTGGCCGGTCGGCGGGCAGCTCGAAATCCTCCTCGATGAACTCGTCCCAGATGGCCTTGTGGATTCCCTGGGGGTCGCGCCGGGTCGGCGGGAAGAGGTCGACGACCAGCAGGTGGACCTCGTCCGACAGGTAGTTCGCCGCCTTCTCGACGAAGGTCCGTAACGCATGGGCGCTGGCCTTGTTGCCGGGCGAGACGATCTCGATCACGGCGACGATCTGGCCGTGCCTGTGGCGTACCGCGACGTGGTCGGCCTTGCGGGCGTAGACCTGTTCCTCGGCCCGCCGCACCACGCGAGCCTGCGGCGGCGCGGTCGCGACGGCGAACCCGGCGGCCGCACGCGACGCCCGCCGATCGCCACCCGGCGGGAGTTGCAGCGTCAGGATATCCGGGACGGGCCCCCGGATCGATTGCTCGGGAAGGGCGTAGTAGTCGGCCGGCAGGGCCCCGGCGTTCAGCGCGGCCGCTAGAGCGGTGATCCAGTCGTGGTGAAAGGCGTGGAACAGGCCGGCATCAACCCGGGTCCAATCGTGGATCGGCATGACTCTGGGCTCCGCATGCGAACAGGTGGACGGCCAGATTGATTCTACCGCGCCTGTGGCATCCGCTCGATCCCCAGTAGCCGGCCCGGCCCGGCCCGGCCGCGGTCGCAGCCCGACGGACCGACGCGACGGGTCCGTCGGAGGCGGCCCCGATCGGGCCCTGACGAAGCCGGCGAGCGGATCGGTCGGGCCGGTCAACCGACGCTCACGCCCGGGGTCGGGCTGTGAAAACCAGCCGCGCCCCGGTTCGCCGCCGCGCCCCGGTTCGGCGACTCTGGATGACTCCAGCCACCGCGTTTACGCGCGGTGTTTTCTTGTTCCTGATACCGAGCGGCGAGCCCGCAGGAGGCAATCGCCGGCCGGGTCCTCGTTTCCGCCGCTCTGTGGGGCCGATCAACGCGTCGACGGCTCCCACACTCGGTTCTTCTGGGCTTCTCGGAATCCTTGATTCGTGGGGTGCAGTTTCCAGGATTCCACCTTCCTGAGCCGGGTCGGTGCTCCGACCGTGAAGGCGGCGAGCGTCGGGTGGCCCTGGTAGTCCCGGTGGTGGGCGAGCATCGCCTGCCGATCGTTCGCGAAGACCTCAACGATGTGCCGGTCGACGAAGATGCGGAGCGTCACGTCCTCTCCCGCGGGTAGACCCGCGATCGAGAACGGCGCCTCGGCCGTGCCGACCCGCAGGGACGCGGTCTCGGGGCGGAAGACGATCGGCAGGCCGCCGCCCGCTCCGTCCGCGTAGACGGTGAAGCCGAAGAGCTTGCGTTCGGCCTCCGCGCGGCTGATCGTGATGCGGATCTCCGCGGAATCGCCCGCGAGGTCCGCGATCTTCCGCCCCGGCGGGGACCGGTCGGCGAGCAGGGTGCGGGCCACATCGACCACCTCGACATTCTCGGCCGTGTTCGGCTCGTAGCGGAGCGTTTCCAGCTCGCGCAGCGGCTTGATGCGCAGGACGCCGTCCGCCGGCAGGCTCAGCTCCCGGGGCAGGGACTGGATCGTGAGGTTGCTCATCCGGCCGTCGTTGCGGTCGGCCGTCGCGCACCAGGCCCACATCACGCGACGGCCGTCGGGGGTGAGGACGCTCTCGGGGGCGAAGAAGTCGGCGCGCCAGGACTCGCGGCTGAACAGGCTCTGCCCCTCGCGACGGAAGTTCATCCGGCCGTGCGAACTGGGAACGAACTGCTCGCCCCGTGCGTCCCAGTCGCCGAGGTAATAGCGGCAGCCGAGGTCGTGGCTGATGCAGAGAAGCATCCACTTCCCGCCGATCGGGAAGAAATTGGGGCAGGAGATGTCCTCGCCTCTGGCGACGTCCGGCATGTCGTGACGGAGGAAGTCCCCCACGCGCGTCCAGGTCTTGAGATCCTTCGACTTCAGGAGCGGGGGATTCTCGCCGCCGGAGATGGCATAGTAGGTGTCGCCGATGAGGAAACAATCTGGGTCCCAGTGGTTCATCTTCACCTCGGCTCCGTCGGAGTCCCGCACGTCCACCGGATAGGGCTTCTCCCAGGCCGAGAGCCGGTTGTCCTTCGCGATCGCGATCTGGTTCCGCCCCGACGACTCGCCGTGATAGATCGCCGCGGGCCTCCCGTCCCTGGTGATGAACCCGGTGCCGCTGAACATCCCGTGCCCCGTGAACGCGGGCTGGAGCTTCGTGGTCTGCCAGGTCCAGTGGAGCATGTCGGGGCTTGTCACGTGCACGAACGAGAACGACCGGCGATTCTTCCACGGATGCTGGAGGATGTAGTGCAGGTGGTAGACGCCATCGAGATAGTAGGCGGCATTCGGGTCTCCCGGCAGGCTCTCGCCGCCCGGATGCATCAGGTGGTAATTCAGGACCAGAGGCTCGGGAGGGACGGCCGCCGGTGTTCCGCCGGGAGGCCCTTCGCCAGCGATCGCACTGGCGGGGCAGGCAAGGCCGGATGCGAGCAGGACCGCGGCCATCGCCGCCTTGATTCGGAGCCTCGGGACGAGCATCGGGCCTACCTCGCGGGTCATGGGTTTCAGGGCCGTTGTGTTGCGCCCTTACTTCGTACCGGACGATCTGCCCGATGTCCAGCGCCGGGCGGAGGCCCTCGCCGCGGCGGAGGCTTTCACCGCTCTCCAGAAGGGGGCGGGACTCGAAAACAGGGAATTGGGAAAAGCCGCCGCGTGCTCGGTCGCCGCCCATGAGAGCTGGTTTGCTCAGGCCCCGGTGATCGAAGGTCGCGACTTATTACGCCGGCGTGAAAGTAGGTCGGGCATTCTTGCCTGACGGGGCCTGAACGTCGGGCAGGAATGCCCGACCTACTTGAGGATCTTTCCTGCCGGGGTAATAATTTGCTCAATGGACTCGCGCGCAATTCCGCTGATTGCCTTCCCCTGGTGGTCCCCTCCCATGTCGTGTTCAACGGCCGTCATCAAGGCAGGCAGTACGGATTCGTCGCCGAAGGCGCCAAGATAAGTGGCGGCCATCGCCCTCACGATCTCGTCTGGATCCTTCAGGAGGAGATCGGAGACTTGCGGAATTGCGCCGCCATCACCCGTTGCGAGGAAATGATAGGTCGCGTGGGTTCGGATGGTCGGATCATCATCGGCAAGGAACTTGATGGCCAGGTTCCTTGCCTTCTCGGGCGATATCACTGCCATGCCGTCGAGGGCGCTCCAGCGGGAAGCTTCGTCCGGCCGGATCGCCATCTCCTCTACGATTCCCAGCGCCTCCACGACGGGCAGAGCGCGAAGCTCGCCCAAAGCCTCTTCAAAGACGTCGGGATCCTCGCTACAGAGCCGCAATTTGAGGGTCATCGTGCGGTTCCTCTCCGCCGTGGTCGGCCTGATGGCGCGGGACGAACAAAAGGCACACAACGAGTATTGGGTGCGATCGCCAGTATTCGTGATGACCCTTATCTACCCCAGCGAGCCGATCAGGACACGGAGTTCGTCGATCTCAGCCCTGGCGCGGGGCTGACCCCTGTTCCTCAAGCAGCCCCTTCAGCGGGGCCGGGAAGAAATCGTTCCAGGTCCTCTGGTATGATTCCTCGAGCGGAGCCGGGACGTAGAAGCCCGGCTTGAGGAAGATCGGCAATGGCGGCAAGGTATCGCCGACCCGGACGGACTCGACGTACGCCACTGGCGGTGGGCCTGCGTCGTAGGAGGCGACGGTCAGCGGCCGGTCGGCGGGCAACTCGAAATCCTCCTCGATGAACTCGTCCCAGATGGCCTTGTGGATGCCCTGGGGATCGCGCCGGGTCGGCGGGAAGAGGTCGACGACCAGCAGATGGACCTCGTCCGACAGGTAACTCGCCGCCTTCTCGACGAACGTCCGTAACGCATGGGCGCTGGCCTTGTTGCCCGGCGAGACGATCTCGATCACGGCAACGATCTGGCCGTGCCTGTGCCGCACCGCGACGTGGTCGGCCTTCCGGGCGTAGACCTGTTCCTCGGCCCTCCGCACCACGCGAGCCTGCGGCGGCGCGGTCGCGACGGCGAACCCGGCGGCCGCATGCGACGCCCGCCGATCGCCGCCCGGCGGGAGGTGCAGCGTCAGAATATCCGGAACGGGCTCCCGGATCGATTGCTCGGGAAGGGCGTAGTAGTCCGCCGGCAGGGCGCCGGCGTTCAGCGCGGCCGCCAGCGAGGTGATCCAGTCGTGGTGAAAGGCGTGGAACAGGCCGGCATCAACCCGGGTCCAATCGTGGATCGGCATGACTCTGGGCTCCGCATGCGAACAGGTGGACGGTCACGATGATTTTACATCGCCCGTGGCATCCGTTCGATCCCCAGCAGCCGGAACGGCCTGCTAGGGAAAGCCGAGAAAGCCGAGAGGGCAGGCATTCTTTCATCACCGATGAACTCTGGCGGCCATGGCAGCGAGGTGTAACGGAAAAATGCCTGTCCCTTTTGGGATTGGAAAGCCTGTCCTACTCCTGCGGTGACAGGCTGGAAAGCCTGTCCTACTTGAGGATGCCGGCGGCCCCGTCCGCCCGCCGCGACCCCGCCGGACCGGACCGACCCGCCCGGGACCCGATTCCGGGACGCGGCTGGTTTTTCCTACTCTCTCCTTCTTCGTTTTCCGTCCCGTCCGTCTACGCCATACCTGTGCCAGAGCTTGTGGGCTCGGACGTGGTCGACGGTCTCGGCACCATGGCTCGCGAATCGGAACACCCCCGAATCGTGTCGCGCGATCGTGGCGGCGAGGAAGTTGCGGAAGGTCGGGAAGAACCAGTAGCTGCCGTCCTCGGCGAAGCAGAAGAAGAAGGACCCCTCGTCCTCGGACCGGCCGGGATCGAAGAAGTAGCCGTCACCCGCGACATCGACGATCAGACCGAGCCACTGATCGCGATGTCCGACATATGGCGCGTAAAACAATCGTTGGACCCGCGTGGCGGCCCTGAGCTGCCCGCGCAGGGCGTCGCGCGTTCTCAATGCCTCATCGAGTGCCACGAATCGGTGGTCGGCGAACACGGCGAGGCGGCTATCGCGAGTGCTGCCGTTCCGCCAGCGGTAGAGCGCCCGCAAATCCTGCGGAAGCACGAATTTGTGCTTCGACTGAAGCGCATCGATCCGGGCGTCGGTGAGCCCGCGCTGCATGGACGCGAACACTTCAGGTGCACGATCCCGAAGGATGCGCTCGAAGCGCCCGAGCAAGTCCTCGACTGTTTCGGGCACAGCGGGCGGCATGGCAGGGGCCCGCGGGTAGAGTTCGCCGGGTGGCGGCAATAGCATGGGAGCCCCGCTCCAGATAAGTCGACTGTCACCGCCCGCCTGGTCGGCCGGATCACTTCATGGCCTTCGACAGCCTGTCCATGTAGTCATTCACAGCAAGGCCGTGGGCCTTCGCCAGGGTGCCGAGCGCCGCCCTCGTCGCTCGAGACTCGCCCTGCTCGATGCGGCGGAGTTGCCGCTCGGTGAGTCCCTCGATCATCGACTGCGACAACCTCGCCTCCTCGCGGAGCTTCCGGATCGCAGCCCCGTACCGCTTGTTATACCCCTCAGATCGCTGCTGCGCCTTCCGAAGTTCTTCCGGATCGACGGCCTGGAGGAACTGGTTCCATCCCAGGTGGACGTCGAGGTCGGGCCAGTGGACGAACGAGCCGTCGGGGTCAATCTGGAAGTTTCGGAGCACGGACCGAGGCTGGCCGCCCAGGGCGCGGATGGAGTTCACCGGGACGTGCAGCATCCGGTGCCCAGGGCCTCGCACGTACAGCGAATCGCCGGCGAGGTAGGCGTCGATGATGTTGCCAGGGGTGCCTTTCCGGCCAAGGGCGAAGCAGATTCGTCCGAGGAGCTGAGAGACCTGCGGGGACTCGAGGTTCTCGACCCGGACGACGTGGAGGCGGTTCTCCGACCGGATCTTCGTCGTCCTCATCCACTGAGCGACCTGGTCCGGGTGCGTGGCGGGCTCGGTGAAGAGGATGTGGAACGCCCCCGAGACCACCGGCTCCGCCCGCTCGTCCGTCAGCATGAGGCGGTCCTCGTCGACGTGCGAAAGCACGACCATCTCGACCTTGTCGCCGTGCCTGGCAATCTTTTGGGCGGCGGTGGCGTGTCCGAGTTCGTGCATCTCCGCGAAGCGGGCCAGGCTCCTGTTCTGCCGGGCGGCGGCCCGGTAGGCGCGGGCGAGCCGGGGCGAAGCGGCGTAGAACTCCACCCTGCGCCGAGTAGGAGTGCTGGTGCTCATCGATTTACGTTCGCCTCCCACTCGGCCAGCAGATCGTCGCGATTGTCCCTCACGGCCTTCCTGAGTTTCCGAAGAAACTTGCCGCTCGGTTCATCGCCCCAGACCGTCTCAAACATCTGGCTTTCGGCCTCGGTAAACTTGACCCGAATCTCCCACTCTCCCTCCCTTTTCGCGTGGAAGTGCGGCGGGTCGTGGTCGTTCGACCAGAACCAGCACGACAGGCCCGGAATCTTGAAACACGCGACCTTCGGTATGGGCCCTCGCCGCTGTTCACAGTCTACTCGGCGACCGGACATTTTTCCATTGTCTGAACCAAAGGAAATGTCCGGTAGAGAAGCGTGTGGCCGGGACGATAAGGGCATGGGCCGGGTCGGGGCGTTCGTCAGGGCAGGATGTCGTCGACGGCGATCGGCGGGAGCCGCTGGCCATCGATGACGACCGGGATGTGCTGGCCGGGCCTGTAGTCCCTGCGCGATCGGTAGCGGCCCGCCTTCAGCGGCCGGGTATAGACCTCGACCTGGCGGTCGATCAGGTTGACGATCCAGTAGACGGGGATGCCGTCCTTCGCGTAGGCCGCGAGATTCACGCCACGGTCCTGGGTCAGAGTCGAGTCGGAGACCTCTGCCAGAAGCGCCACGTCGCCAGGTTCAGGGACCCGGTGTCAGTAGTCGGCGTTCCTGCCACGGACGACGGCGATGTCCGGCTCCGGCTCGTTGTACGCGGGGATCCGCACCGGCTCTTCTTTCCGGGCCAACCATCCGGCGGGGAGCCGTTCCGCGAACGCCTGATGGGTCGCCGTCGCGGAGAAGCTGTGTTCCGGGTTCTTGGCCATCTTGTCCACCATGTAGCCGTCGATGAGCTCGACCCGGCTGGGGTCCTCGAGCGCACCCGACGCGATGATCCGCTCATACTCGTCGACGGTGATCCGGTGGAGAGGCAGCGCGCTGGAGGGGGGCGGGGTTGCACTCTTTCGTCGAGTCGGTGCGATCGTCGCCATGGGGTTGCTCCCTTACCTGACTGCCCCTCGTCTTGAGAGCCATCGTGGTCGACCCGGTCCCGGCCCACAAGCCCGACCGACGAGGTCAGCCGCCATCCCTCGTCGTCAGCCGCGATTTGCAGCCGGGGCGGTTTTTCTGGTTGGGGATCGATTTCCGCGGCGACCGCCGGCCGGGACCGGTGTGCGTTCGTATCTCGCCCGGGAGCTACGCAACGACCGGGCGCGCGATCCGGCGACGCTCCCGGCGGTGCGGCCCCGGGGCTCCGGCCCGGGACGGGGCTTCCTGGTCCTCGTCCGGCGGTGCGCCGGCCTGTCTATGCCGGATTGGCTGACCGCGTTAGAATACCAGGCAAGCCAGCCCGCGGGGTGAATGCGCCCCGACAGGATTCAGGGACGACGAAGGGGTGGACTGATGCGACCGAGTTTCCACGAGATTCAGATCGCCGCGTACGATCGCTGGGAGCGGCGGGGTTATTCCCATGGCGGAGACGCCAACGACTGGCTGGACGCCGAGACGGAGCTGACATTTCTCGGCCATTACCGGTCGATCGCCGAGCATCCGCTGGACGCCGGCCGCGTCGTCCTGGGTGATGGGCCGAATCGCCGCTGCCGATTCTGCGAGCGGACCCCGCGCCAGGTGGATTTCGGCGAGCCACGGCCGATCGTTCCCGGCCGCCGCTCGCCGGTGACAGCGGAGGTCTGCGGCGAGTGCCGCGGCGACTGGCTCGACGCGCTCGACCAGGAATTCCGGCGCTTCTGGGACCGGTTGGCAAATGACCCGCACACGCCCCTGTCGACCCCGGCGTTCAAGGCGATCGTCGCCGGGGCGCTGGCCGTCATGCCGGCCGGCATGCTCCCCGATTTCGTCGACGCCATCGAGTGGGTCAGCAACCCCGACCATGACCTGGACGACCGGCTCATCGCTGGTGCGGAGTGCCGGGTTTATCGCGCAGGGTTCTTGCACCAGGATCCGGGCGTGTCGCTGTATCGACGGGTCGACGATGATGACCCGGTGCCTTTTTTGATGGACTTCGTGCGCGGGGACGGGATCATGATCCAGGTCCCGCTGCCGATGTGCCTGCGCGACGAGGACCTGGACGGCCGGTCGATCGTTCATCTCGCGCGTGCGCCGTTCGGGGGGACGGGGTACGAGTACGCCTCGTCGCGCGCCGAGCGCCTGCCGCTGGCCGTCTCGGTCCGTCGGGCTCCCGCGCGTCGTATTCCCTCGGCGATCGCGTCCTGAGGCTGCCCTTCATGGCTGCTGCGACGACGGACGGAGAAGAACCTGGTGCCGGGCCGACGGGTCGCGTCGGCGGGGCCGGTTCGTTCGCCTCGTCGCGCCGGGTCATTCTGGCCGGCGCGCTGGCGCTTGCCGCGCTGACCGGAGCCGCGCTCTGGTCGACGTTCGCCACCCGGCCGGAGCCGTCGATCCCGACGCACGGCCGGGTCGTCCGGCTGCTGACGATGGAGCGCCCGTTTCCCGACGGCGGCCGGTATCCGGGCGACCCGTTCATCGGGCCAGAGGCGTGCCGCGATTGCCACCCGGCCGAGACCGCGCTGCACTGGCGCTCGGGGCATGCCCGCACCCTCAGCTCGGCCGCCTGGAGGAAGCTCGCGCGGCAGGTCGATCACACCACGGTCGCCGATCCCGAGCGGCCCGAGGTCTCGTGGGAGTACCGATTCGCCGACGATCGGCTCTACGTCGGCCGCCGGACGCCTTCGAAGCTCGAGGAGCTTGTGGCCGAGTACGCCTTCGGATCGGGGCAGCACGCGGTGACATTCGTCAACGTCGAGAACGCTGAGACGCCGAGGATCCTCGAGCATCGGATGACCTACTACGCCAGAACCCGGTCGTTCGGCCTGTCGCCCGGCCACGACGCGGTACCCCGGCCGCCCGGGTTGACCCCGCTGGGCGGCTACCCGCCGCCGTCCGACGCCTGGTCCTGCTTCGCCTGCCATTCGACCCAGGTCTCCACCGGTCCGGGACTGCGGATCGACGAGGATCGCCTGATCCCGAATGTCTCCTGCGAGCGCTGTCACGGGCCGGCGCGTGCGCACGTCGAGGCCGCCGCCAGGAATGCACCGACCGACGCGTTGAAGCTCCCGTTTGGACCCGGGCGCGGCTACACCGCCGAGCAGGTGATTGGCCAGTGCGGCATGTGTCATCGCCATCCCGGCAAGCCGGGCGTCGGCCCGCTCGATCCGGAGAATCCCCACCTGGCCCGGTTCCAGCCCGTGGGCGTCCTCCAGTCTCGCTGCTACCGCGAGAGCGGCGGCGGCTTCAGTTGCGTGACCTGCCACGATCCCCACGACCGGACATCCAGGGATCGGCCGGCCTACAATGCCACCTGTGTGTCGTGTCACGAGGCGGGGTCGCCGCAAGCCGGTTCCGCTTCTGCTTCCACTTCCACTTCCGCTCCTGCTCATGATCGTCCGCGTTCCGCGCACGGGCTCCCCTGCCCTGTCGAGCCGACGGGCGACTGCGTGGCCTGCCACATGCCGCCCGTGGACGCCGGCCAGGGAGTGCTGTTCGCCGATCACTGGATTCGCGTCCGGCGACGGCCGGATGCGTCCGCCCGCCAGGCTCCCGGGCGTCAGTAATCCGATGGCCCGCGCTCCTCGGGGCAGTTCGACGCGCCGGCTCTGGCCTGGCCGGCGGCGGCGCGGGGCGTCTCGGACGGCCGACCGTCCGGCAGTCGCAGCCGCTCGGGCTCGATGAAGATCCGTCGGACCTCCGGGAACCGCTCGCGGATGCTCGACTCCAGCCGGTCGACCGCCTCGAAGATACCGTCGGCCGACAGGCCGGCGCGGAACTGCACGTCGAGGTTCACCAGCACGTCCTCCGGGCCCAGGTGCATCGTCAGGGGCGGCCCGCAGTGGGCGACGCAGTCGTCGGCCTCGACGATCGCGCGGATCCCCCGGACAATGTTGAGATCGGCCCCCTCGCCGATCAGGAGCTTGCGCGTCTCGTAGCCGAGCAGCAGGGCGGTCGCGGCCATCGTCACGCCGATCAGGAGCGAGGCGATCGCGTCGGGATAGGGGCTGGCCAGGGCCTGCGACAGGGCGACGCCGAGCAGCGCGAGGCCGACCCCGGCGAGATCGGCGGAATCCTCGAACCAGATGCTGAACAGCGAGGGATCCTTGCTCGCCCGCGCGGCGCGCAGGATGGTGGGCTCGCCGCGACTGGCGCGCAACTGGCCATAGGCCACGATCCAGGAGTAGCCGTCGGAGAGCAGGGTGACCAGAAGCACCGCGTAATTCCAGCCCGGCGACTCGAGGGGCGCGGGATGGAGCAGTCTCCACACGCCCTGGAAGATGGAGAACCCGCCTCCCAGGGCGAAGAGGAGCATCGCGACGACGAAGCCCCAGAAATACAGCTCCTTGCCGTAGCCGAACGGGTGCTCGTCGTCGGGCTCACGCCGTCGCGCGCGGTTTCCGATCAGCAAGAGGCCGCCGTTGGCGGTGTCGACGAGCGAGTGGATTCCCTCGGCCAGCATCGAAGAGCTGCCGGTGAAGGCCGACGCGACGAACTTGGCGGCAGCCACGACCAGGTTGGCCGTGATCGCAACGTACACGGACTTACTTGTGTCCGCCATCCGGACTCGCTCCATCCTCTGGGTCGGCCGCTCACCCTCGATCGGGCGGGTGGGCC
>DAIDHB010000227.1 GCA_027452145.1 Planctomycetales bacterium | reverse complement strand
CGCTGGCCGACGTTTTACGCCGGCACCGCACAGCGCTGGCCGTGACGCTCCAGAAATGGATGCCGAAGCCGGCCGAGGTGCTGGCGAAGCTCGACGCGGCGACGGGCCCGCTGTCGTATTTCCGCCTGATCGGCAACCGCGAGGAGGTCGAGAAGCTGACCACGACGTTCGACCGGATCGTGATTGATCGCTCGGCCGAGCTCGCCGATTGCGCCCGGGCGATCGAGGAGATGGCCCGGCGGGTGCCGGTCGTGGCGTTCGCCAATAATCATTTCGCCGGCTTCGCGCCCGAGACGGCCCGGGCGCTCCACGGCCTGGTCGGCCTGCCCGAGATCGTCCCGCCCAAGCGGCCCCGGACGACGCTGTTTGATTGAATCGGCCGACGAACGAGGGGCGACCTGCGGCAGCGGGGCGGGCTCAATTGTCCTCGGGCGGCTCGATGTCCCACTCGGCGCGGCGGACCCAGGGCCAGTGCGGGTCGGAGGGATGGGGGTAATCGGTCGGCGGCGGACTGGACGGGGCGCGGCCGCCGGAGAACCGCGACGCGAACAGGCAGCCGTTTTCGAATCGATAGCGGAGGTTGGCGATGGTCAGCTCGTCGCCGTCCTTCATCCGGCCGGTCTCGACCGGCAGCCCGTTGATCCGGATGCCGTTGGTGCTGCCCAGGTCGCGGACCCACAGCTCGCCATCCTCGAGCGCCAGGCAGCAATGGTGCCGGGAGACGCGGGGGAAATTCAGCCGCGTGTCGCACTCGGGATGGCGGCCGACGATCATCGGGCCGCGGTCCAGCAGGATATTCGGACCCTCTCCGAGGGCCACCAGCCGGGCGAACATCACCGGATACCTCGACCTGGGTGCCGTACGGGCCTACAATCGACGTCGATCGCCGGCTTGAATCCGATTATTTGGGTTATTCTAATAGCTCGCCTGGCCTCCCGCCAGATGGAAGCCCCCCAGGTGACGATCGACCCGACCGACCGCCAACCCGATTCGGCCTTTCGCGAGGGCGACGAGCGGCTCGCCCGCTCTCGCCGCGCGGCCTGGGCGGGCACCGCGGTCATCGCCATCCTGGCGGTCGCGTTCTTCTGCCTCTTCGCCGCCTTCCACCGCCCGCTGATCGGGCTGGCTGTCGATGGGGTTTTCCTGCTGCCGATTGCGCTGATCGTCTGGATCGATCACGCGGTGACGGTCCATCGCGCCCGACGATCGTCCGGCGGAAGTGGGGCATCAACGCGAAGCGGGCGGTGAAAGCCGGAGATCGATCGATCGATCCCGCCTTCACCGCCCGCCGATGACGTTCCGTTTTGCCTCGGGACCGCCTCAACTCCAGCTCATCTCCGCGCCGACGAGCGCCGGCTCGTCGAACGCCTCGTCGGGCTCGTCCTCGCGGTCGTGGCCCTCGTCGTCGACCCACTCGCGGGCGTCGGCGACGGAGGCCTCGAGCTCCAGCCGCAGCCGCTTGCGGGCGGTGTGCAGCCGCCGCTTGACCGTGCCCAGCGGCACGCCCAGGCTCTCGGCGATCTCGCTCAGCGAGCGGCCGCGGATGTAGAAGGCGTCCAGGGCCTCGCGGTCGAGTGACTTGAGCCGGCCCAGGGCCTCGCGCAGCCGCTCGGCCCGCTCGCGGGTGATCAACTGGTCCAGCGGCTCGTCGGAGGGCCGCGAGGCCCCCTCGAGCACGCCGGTCTCCACGCTCGGCGGCGCGACCCGCCGCGTCGCCCGGTTGATCGCCATCCGCACGGCGACCTGCCGCAGCCAGCCGGCGAACCGCTCGGGCTCGCGGAGCTGGCCGATCCGCCGCAGGACGTGCAGGAACACCTCCTGCGTCAGCTCCAGGGCGTCGCTCGCGTTGCCCAGCCGCCGCAGCGCGATCGCATGGACCGTCGGCTGGAACTGCTCGACCAGCTCTCCGAAGGCCGCGCGGTCGCCCCGCTGCGCCCGGCCGACCAGCGCGGCCAGTCCGGCCCAGTCCCGGGTCTCCGACTCGATCTCCCTCGTCATGAGCAACACGTCAACCGCCTTCCCCGCTCGCGGGGTCCAGTCGGTCCCGGCCCACCGGGATGATGTGGGCAGCCCGCGTCGCATGAAAGCGCGGGCCGATGGGCCGGGACCGGCGCCATCGTGGACGTCTTCTCGCTCGAGGCCGGAGGAGGCCCTCGCCCATCGGCCGACCCGCCGGGGATCTCCCATCCCGGGCGTGGACGTACGGCTCGATGGCGCGGGTGCCTTCCGGCGCGGCGACCGTTGTGGTGGACGGCGCGTGCGCGGCGTGTCCGTGCGGACTCGGCCAGGGACGGGGCGATCGCATCGCATCGCATCGCCTCGCCCCGCCGACCGGACCGGGGACCTGCCGCGTCAGCCAGACCGTGATTTCCGCTCGCGACTGATCGATGGATCGAATGAGACCGAGCGCCCGTCGGGTGCCGACCACGCCGGTGGGGTCGCGGGCCCGGGTGGGCCGGCGCGACGCCCGCGTGGGGCGGCGATTCCGGGGACGACCGGATCGGATCCGATCAACGGGACGAGAGCGGGCGGTCGGGACTCACTTTCCGGGGCCGGCGGCCGCGAATATCGCGGCCGGGGCGGCGGCGGAGGCGGCAGCTCGCCGGGCGGCGCGCTTGAGGCCGGGTTTCGCCGGGGATAACCGGCCGGCACACTCGCGCTCGCGCCTGTCGAGGGAACTCCGCTCGCTGGATCGCGAGCTTCGCTCCGCCGACGAGGACGAGGACGCGACCGCGCCCGACGCGGGTCGTCTCCCGAGGATTCCGACCTCGACGCACGGTCCGACGACTCCGACGCCGACGAGGTCTGCCGGCCTCGTCCGGGTCGCGACGCGGACGTCCGCCGCGGGGTGGCCGGGCTGCCTGGGTTGGCCGCCCGAACCGCCTTGCTGCCGGGAAAATGAGCCGATAATGGACGGGATGACGCATCCCACTGGCACTGGCACCATGGGATACTCGTCATGCCACGCCATCGCTTCGCGCAAGACGTCGAGATGGGCGTGACGGGTGCGCAGGGTCCGACCGCCGTTCTTGACGTTCGCATCGAGCGCGAACGACCGCGTCCCGAGATTCAGCCGGTTGGAAAGCGACCGAGCCGACAGCGTCAGGTTCGTGCGGTTGAACATGGCGAAACCCTCGCATCCGCCGATTCTGGCGGGATCTGGAGGTGACCAAAAGCCGGGCGGAAGACGATCCGGGGCTCTTGCGTCACGGGGGAATGGGACGCTCCCGCGTCCCGCGGTTCACCTTCGAGTCATGGGGTCCGATTGGCTCCCGAGACGTCGATCCGGCCGGGCCACGCGCCCGGCCGTCTGTCGCGTCCTGCCGAGTCGTCCGGGAGACGCCGCCGTCCGCGTGAACACGGCGACCGGCGATCCGCCCGGGGATCGAAACGCGACCCTCACAGGGATACCGAACATAGACATCTTATCGCGGAAACTTGTTCGCGCGATCCCGAAAAAGATTTCGACGGACGGACAAATCTGCGGCCCGAATCGCCGGTAGGCGTGACGCAAGCCATTTGTTGGCAATGGGTAGAGTCGATTTTGGCTCTCGTCGTCGGCCCGGCGATTCCCTGGGAAATGGAGGAAGCCCCGGCCGGCCGCGCCGGGGTTGCGCGGCCTCGGGGCTCTCGTTCCCGTCAGGTTGAGGGCCGGGACCCGATCAGCCGGTCCGGGCCGCCCGGCGACCCCGGCCCGCGACTCGACCCCGGCGGACGGCCGCCGCGCCGACAATCGCCAGTCCCGTCGCCATCGAGATCACGGTGGAGGGCTCGGGGAGGTTGGCGGCCGTGATGGTGCCGCCGGCGCCGCCCTTTCCGTCGCCGCCCGCGAGGGTATGACCGTCCAGCCCCGGTAGGGGAATGAACGGGCTGCCGGAAATGTCCGGAGGAGGATTCGAGCTATAGTTCAGTTGGTCGAGCGGGATGTAGCTCTCGGAGATGTAATAGCCGGCGTCAGAGAGGGTCTCGGAGTTGGCCGTGTAGTCGGTCACGGTCACGGTGGCAGCGATCGAGCCGTCAATGGGTGCCTCGAACCACTGGCCGATGGTCGTGCCGGGGTCGGTGACCTTGACGAAGAACATGAGGTAGTCGACGTCGGTCACGCCGGCGCCCGGGGGCGGCACGTAGAACCCCACGCCGCCGGGGACCGCGAACGGATTGCTGCCGCTGCTGGAGAATCCCTGTGAGATGATCTTTAGCTCCGGGCCGCCGCCCGTCGTCCCCGCGCCGCTGGAGCCGTCCAGGCCGAAATGCGGCAGCCCGTTGGAATTGGCGCCGTAGCTAAAGTTGTCGCTCGAGCTGATCCCGATCGTGCCCGAGAAGGTGACGACCGTGTTGCCGTTGCCGTCGAGGGCCGCCGTGACGGTCGACGTACCGCCGATCTTGACGAACGGGTTGACGAGCGCATCGGTGGCCACGGCGTTGAGATTGAGCTGGTTGATGACGTTGCCCGCGATCGTGATGTTAAAGGTATTCACGTCGTAGGACGGGAGCGGGCAGAAACAGTTGTAGATCTCGGCGCGCAGCGGCGCGGCCCCGATCGCCCCGGCGGCGGCGACGGCGGCGACGGCGGCGGCCAGACGGCGGAAGGTCCTCATCATGGTTCTCCTGGTCGGTCGATTCGAGATGGACGTGATGATCGCGCGCCGCCCCGGGGCGCGGGGCAACGAACGTCGCCCGGCGGGGGCCGGGCCGGCGCGCAACGGGTCCGGACCCCGTCTCCGGCGGCCACGGACACGCGGCCTATCCGGTTGAGCGGAAGCCGGTGTCATCTCGGACAAGCCTTTCCGTGGATTCTTCACATTTTTGTTCGACTGGCGTCGGCGGTATGTTAGCATCAGGCGGTTCATCCCTCCCGGCGGCGATGTCGGCATCGGGTCCGTGCGACGGTCGTGGTCGGGGCGGGGTGGGGCGCCTGATCGTATTCGCCTTGCGCACGCGACGGGGGGAGAGGAACGCCCCCGAATCCGCCCATCGGGCACTTCCTTCCCGCGGCGCGGGGAGAAGGGGATGGCCTGCGGCGTCGCCTCGACTGGCCCGCCCGGCAACGGGAGAAAGCGGCCGCCCTCGCCCCGCGACGTGATGCGGCGAGAGGGACGGGGTGAAGAGGTCCGCCCGCGCGCAATCCGGGCAATACGCTCTCCAGGCAAGGCGATGCGGCGTCCGGCCCAGGGAGGAGTCCCCATGGTGGAGACAGGGTCCTCGTCGACCGAGATCCAGCTTCGGCTCGAACGCCTGCGGGCGGGCGACGCCTCGGCGCTTGACGAATTGTTCCGGATCGCCTGCGAGCGGCTGGTCCGGCTGTCGCGGAAGATGCTGCGCGGCTACCCGGCGCTGCATCCGTGGGAGCAGACCGACGACGTGTTCCAGAATGCGGCGGTGCGGCTCTGCCGCGCGCTGGAGACCGTCAAGCCGGAGTCGGTGCGGAGTTTCATGAACCTGGCGGCCGTGCAGATCCGCCGCGAGCTGATCGACCTGGCGCGGCACTACCACGGCCCGGAAGGACCGGGGCACCGCCTGGTCGCCTTCGACGGGCCGGCCGGGTCGGGTGGTGCGTCGGGAGGGGGGAAGAGGGCGGTCGAGGCGGCCGACCACTCCAGCGACCCGGCGCGGCTGGCGGCGTGGACCGAGTTCCACGATCGGGTCGGCGAGCTGCCGGATCCGGAACGCGAGGTCTTCGACCTGCTGTGGTACCAGGGACTCTCTCAGGCCGAGGCCGCCGCCCTGCTGGGCGTCACCGATCGGGTGGTGAAGTACCGATGGCGCCTGGCCCGGTTGGGGCTCCACAAGCTGCTCGGCGGCCGATTGCCGGTGTGACGGCCGCCCCGCCGGGCGCGCGGGGGGGGACGACGCCCATGCCCATGGACACCGAGATGCGGGTCGACGCCCTGATCGAGCGCTGGGAGGCCCTGCGCGACCAGGGTACGTCGTTGACCCCGGAGGCGCTCTGCGCCGACGCGCCGGAGCTGATCGACGAGGTGCGCCGGCGGATCGAGGCGCTTCGGGACATGGAGAGAGTGCTCGGCCCGGAGGGCACGGGCGACGCGTGCGGAGGCGAAGGACGGGCCCAGGTCGACCCTCCGTACGCCGCGGGGGGCCATCGCATCCTCGGCCGGCACGGGATCGGCGGCCTGGGGATCGTCTTCACGGCCCGCGAGGAGTCGCTGGGCCGCACGGTCGCCCTGAAGCGCATCCGCCCGGACCGGCTCCGCGAGCCGGCGCGGCGGCGATTCCTCCGCGAGGCGACGCTGACCGCCGGCCTGCAGCACCCGGGGATCGTGCCGATCTACGCGCTGGGCCGCGACGAGGATGGCCCGTTCTACACCATGCCCCTGATCGAGGGCTGCACGCTCCAGCAGGCGATCGACGCCCATCACAACGAGGGCGCGCCGCGTCCCGAGCCGCCCGGGCGCGGCCTGAGGCCCCGCGAGTTGCTCCAGCACTTCGTGGCCGCGTGCAACACGGTGGCCTACGCGCACGACCAAGGGGTCGTGCACCGCGACCTGAAGCCCTCGAACCTGATGATCGGCCGCTACGGCGAGACCCTGGTGATGGACTGGGGCCTGGCGAAGCGGTTCCGGACGGGCGAGGGCCAGGATGAGGGCGAGGCCGGGGAAGCCGGCCGCGCCGACACCGACTCCGCGGCCGGTGCCCCGGAGTCCTCGCCGGGTCCGGCCGAGGAGGTGACGGCGGTCGGCGAGGTCCTGGGGACGCCGCAATACATGAGCCCCGAGCAGGCCAGGGGCGAGCCGGCCGGGCCGGCGGGCGACATCTTCAGCCTGGGCCTGATCCTGTACGCGATCATCACCGGCAAGTGTGCGTTCGGCGGGGCGAGATTCTGCGGGCCCGACGGGCTCAGGGCGGTGCGCACCGCGTCGATCGTGCCGCCCCGGCGGCGGGACCCGCGGATCTCGCGGGACCTCGAGGCGATCTGCCTCAAGGCGCTGGCCGCCCGCCCCGAGGATCGGTACGCCTCGGCCCGCGACCTGGCCGAGGACGTGGCGCGGTGGATGTCCGACGAGCCGGTCGCGGTCCGTCGCGAGCCGGTCGTCGCCCGCGCCCGACGCTGGGGCCGCCGGCACCGGACGGCCGTGGCCGCCTCGGCGGCGGGCCTGGCGACGCTCGCGCTGGGGCTGGCGGTCGCGGCCGTCGTGCTGGCCCGGGCCAACGATCGGCTGGCCCGGGCCCGGGACGAGACGCTGAAATCCCTCGCGGCGGCCCGCGCCGCCGAGGCGAGGGCCGGCGCGGCCCTGGTCGACTCGGAGGGTTCGCGACAGCAGGCCGAGGCGGTCGCCGGGTTCCTCGTCGAGGCGCTCCGCAGCCCGGACCCCGCGAAGGTCGGCCGCGATGTCCGCATGGCCGACGTGCTCGACGGCGCGGCCCGTCGGCTCGACGCCGGGTTCGCCGCGACGCCGTCGACGCGAGCCGCGATGCTCGACGCCCTGGGCCAGACCTACCAGGGCCTGGGCGACTATGCCCGCGCCGAGGCCCTGCTTCGCCGCGCCCTGGCCGACCGCACCGCCGCTCTCGGCCCCGCCCACCCCGACTCGCTCCGGACCCGGAACCACCTGGCCAGCGTCCACCTCGACGCCGGCCGGTCCGCCGAGGCCCTGGCGCTTTATCGCGAGGCCCTGGACCTGGCCGGCGCCACCCTCGGCCCAGATGATCCCGTCTCGCTCGGCTGCCGCGCCAACCTGGCGAATGCCCAGCTCGACACCGGCCGGATCGCCGAGGCGATGGCCATGCACGAGGACGTCCTCCGTCGCCGCCTGACCGTCCTCGGGCCGGATCACCCCGATACCCTCGCCAGCCGCCAGAACCTGGCCATCGCCCTGCGCGCCGCCGGCCGGCCGGCCGAGGCGGTCGCGCTCGACCGGCTCACGGTCGAGCGGATGACGGTCGTCCTCGGGCCCGATCACCCGGATACCCTGCGCTGCCGCAGCAACCTGGCGATCGGCTACCGCGCCGTCGGCCGTGCCGCCGACAGGGAGACCATCGAGCTGGACGAGGGCACCCTCCGGCTCCGGCAGGTCCGCCTCGGGCCGGATCACCCGGATACCCTCGCCAGCCGGCAGAACCTGGCCATCGACTACTGGGAGGCCGGCCGCACCGACGACGCGATCGCCCTGATGGCCTCGACCCTCGAGCTCCAGGTCGCCAGGATCGGCCCGGACCACCGCGATGCCCTGATGAGCCGCAACAACCTTGCCGCCGCCTACCAGGAATCCGGCCGGATCGCCGAGGCGATCCCGCTGCACGAGGAGACGCTCCGCCGTCGCGAGGCCGTCCTCGGCCCCGACCATCCGCATACGTTCATGAGCCGCATCAACCTGGGGCTCACCTACCGCGAGGCGGGCCGGCTCGCCGAGGCCATCGCGCTGCTCGACGAGACCTCCCGGCGGCTGATGGTTCGGCCCGGCCCCGATCATCCCTTCACCCTGACCTGCCGCGCCGGTCTGGGCGGCTCGTACCTCGACGCCGGCCGGCCGTGCCGGGCCATCGCCGTCCTGGAGGATACGGTCGCGCGGCGCGAGGCCCGGCTGGGCGCCGCGCATCCCGATACGCTCGACTCGCGCAACGAGCTGGCCGCCGCCTATCGGGCCGCCGGCCGGCTCGACTCCGCCGAGCGGCTCCATCGCGAGACCATTGCCCGACGCCGGGGCTCCGCCGGGCCGGACGGCTTCCTGCTCGCGGTCGACCTCGCCGCCTTCGCTCGCGACCGCCTCGAACAGTCGCTCTGGCCGGAGGCCGAGAGTCTGCTCCGCGAGAGCCTGGCCCTCCTCGAGAGGTCCCGGCGCGACGACTGGCGGCGGTACGAGGCGGCCAGCCTGCTCGGCGCGGCCCTGCTGGCCCAGGGCCGCGAGGCCGACGCCCGCCCGCCGATCGTCGAGGGATACCGCGCGATGAAGGACCGCGAGGCCCGGATCTCGCCCAGGCATCGCGCCCGGCTGCGGGAGGCGGCCGAGCGCGTGATCGCCCTGTTCGAGCGGCTCGGACCGCCCGCCGAGGCCGCCGCCTGGAAGACCCGCCTCGGGATGGCCGATCTGCCAGTCGACGTCTTCACGCGGCCGTAAGCTCCGCCGGTCATCGGGAATCCGGGTCGCGGGCGAAGCTGAGCGTCCGACGGCGGGCGATCGTGAGATAGGGCCCGCGGTGCACGACGTCGAATCCGTGATCCAGCATGGGCTTGAGCCATCGCCAGTTGTTGTCGACGAACAGCCAGTGCAGCTCGGGGTCGGGCCTTGGGAAGCCGGGCGGCAGGTTGACGTCGAGGATGTAGCTATACAGCCGCCGCCGCGACGAGAGCGGTGCCGAGACGGTGTAATCGGCGATGACGGCGTCGTCCGGTGCGACCTGACGGACCCACGTCCAGATCGTCTCGGCCTCGGCGCGGTCGATCGGCGCGGGGACGGATTCGACCCGCCGGGCGACCTCGCGGGTGCCCCAGGCGCCCAGGGCCGCCGCCGCCAGCCAGGTCATGGCCAGCACGGCGAGCCCCGCGGGGCGGTGTCGGACCCGCGCCGCCAGTCGGGCATAGCCGATCAGGCCCGCGGCGAGCACCAGGGTGATCATCGGCATGGCATAGCGGACGTGGTGCCACTCGGGCGTCGCCAGGAACCGGGGCGCCCACCGCCCGTTGCACAGGCTCCAGATCCACGGCAGGGCCAGGATCGCCGCCCGTGGCGCCAGGCACATCAAAAACGCCCAGCCGCCCGCGCCCAGCACCAGGGCCTCGGCGGCCGTGCGCATCGTCTCGCCGGCGCCCGCCCTCGGGCCGAGGAACTGGTCGACGAACGCGTCCGGCGCGGCGCGGCCGACCATCAGCCGCAGGTAGCCGAAGAAGCCGAAGAGGACCCAGCCGACTCCGATCAGCACCATGGCCCGCCGCCATCGCAGGGTGACCGAGAGCGACTCCGGCTTTCGGGGCGCCAGCAGGGCGAACGTCGCGACCGCCACGGCGAATTCCTGGCGGCAGGCGAGCATCCCGCCGATCCCCAGCGCGGCCCACCCGACCGACCGCTCGCGGACGCCTCGCACCGCCCAGAGGGTAAAGGGCGCCACCAGTTGCAGCTCGCGGAAGTCGTTCCAGGCCAGCGGCCAGAGCAGCGGCGTGAACGGCACCAGCGCCGCGGCCGACAGGGCCACTGGGATCGACCGCGACTCCGACCGCACCAGGCCATAGGCCGCCGGTATCACCCACCAGAAGATGATGTTCTGGAGCACGATCAGGGTCCGCGGGTCGGGGAAGGCCCGGTAGATGGGCAGGAGCGCGAACCGGATCGGCGCCAGGTAGTTCATCTTCCAGGCGGACGGGCCCTCCTGGGCATAGGCCGAGACCGGGCGGACGCTCAGGGTGCGGTCCCCCTCGGTCATGGCCCAGCACCACTGGTTGTAGTACGCCAGGTCCCACGACCAGCCGCTGCGGAACTCCTCGTACCGCCGCAACGACTGATAGGCGGAGGCGGCGGTCATCGCGGCCGTCAGGGTCACGACGGCCAGCCAGGCCGCGCGGCCGGACCCGGCGGCCGGCGCCGGCTCGACGGGATGGAGGACCAGGTCGGGAGCGTCGTCGGGTGGGGGCATCGGCGGAGCTGACCGGGGACGGTGGGATGTCCAGGCGCCGGGACGGCGGACCCCGGCCATCATCGCGGCCGCGGCGGCCGCGCGTCCAGGGGCGTCTCCGCCGCCGCGGCCGGCTCAGGTAGGTCGAGCATTCGTGTCCGACGCGGAAGTCGGTCGCGGAAGTCGGTCGGACATTCGTGCCCGACTCCGTCCCGTCGCGTCCATCCGGCCGAGCGAGTTCGAAGTCGGGCTGGAAAGCCCCACCTGACCTGCGGGCCTCAAATCGGTGGACTCTTGATTCCCCGCCCTTTTCTTGTAACTCTTGTAGAACGCTGGACTCTCGCCTCCGTCGGTCCTTCCGAGATTCTGGTGACTTGTTCGAGAAGCCTGCGTGCGGGGCCGGCCCTCGATCTGGTAGAATAGTCGCACGCGATTCGGTCCCCGCCCTCGCCAGGAGTTTACCCGCGATGTCGCAAGGTCCTCGCCGTCATCTCCGCCTTGAAAATGTTGACGGAGTGACCGTCGTCAGCTTCGTCGAGTCCAAGATCGTGACCGAGGAGAACATCCAGGAGGTCGGCGACCAGCTCTATAGCCTGGTTGAGGACGAAGGCCACAAGAACCTCCTGCTGAACTTCGGCAACGTCCAGTATCTCTCCAGCGCCGCGCTGGGCAAGCTGATCAACCTCAAGAAGAAGGTGGCGGCGGTCAAGGGGAAGCTCAAGCTCTGCTGCATCCACCCCGACCTCCTCGAGGTCTTCCGCATCACCCGGCTCGACCAGGTCTTCGAGATCTACGGCGACGAGCAGGCGGCCCTGGACAAGTTCTGATCGATCGGACGATCGGCGAGGAGCCGGGATGACGCTCCCCTCGCGGCCGGTCTCGAGGGGATCGCTCGGCCGGATCGAGTCGGATCCGCGCTTGCCCCCGCCCCCGCCGCGTGCGCGATCAGGCCCGCCGCACGGCCCGCCCCATCCCGCACCGCCAGAGTCTCAACGGTCCCCGACATCCGCGAGCCGGTCCCCGGCGGTCCCAGAGTGACCGGGGCCCGGCCCGCTTCGCTTTCGCTTTCGCCTCCCTCTGCCGGCGCGCCAGTCCCATGAGCGACCCGTCCGTGACCCCCATGATGCAGCAGTATCGCGAGCTGAAAGCCCGCGACCCGGACGCGCTGTTGCTCTTCCGCATGGGCGACTTCTACGAGATGTTCGGCGAGGACGCCGAGCGCGCCGCCCCCCTGCTCGGCCTGGCGCTCACGACCCGCGATAAGGACAGGGCCGACGCCGTCCCCATGGCCGGGTTCCCCCATCCGGCGCTCGAATCCTATCTCGCCCGGATCGTCCAGGCCGGCCTGCGCGCGGCGGTCTGCGAGCAGCTCGAGGACGCCCGTTTCGCCAAGGGGCTGGTCAAGCGCGACGTCGTCCGCGTCGTCACGCCCGGGACATTGACCGACGACGAGCTGCTCGACCCGCGCACGGCCAACTACCTCGCGGCGGTCGTCGAGGTGAGCGGCAAGCTCGGGCTGGCATGGGTCGAGCTCTCCACCGGCCGTTTCTCGCTGACGGGGCTGTTGCGGAGCGAGCTGATCGACGAGATCGCCCGGCTGAACCCGGCCGAGATCCTGATCTCGGAGCTGAGCCTGGATGCCCCGTGGGTCCGGCTGCTCCGCGGCCAGCCGGTCGGCCCGGTGACCGTGCGCCCCTCGTGGGACTTCCAGCCCGAGCAGGCCCGGCGGACGCTGTTCGACCAGTTCGGCATCACGACGCTGGCCGGCTTCGGGATCGACGACCGGGCGACCGAGGTCCAGGCGGCCGGGGCCCTCATGGCTTATCTGCGCGAGACGCAGAAGACCGCCCTGCCCCACATCACCCGCCTGACCCCGTTCCGCCGCGGCGAGACCCTGGCGCTCGACGAGATGACCCGCCGGAGCCTCGAGCTGGTGCGGACCCTCCGCGAGGGGAAGCGCGATGGCTCGCTGCTGAGCGTCATCGACTGCACGGCGACGCCGATGGGCGCCCGGCTGCTGTCCGACTGGCTCACCTCGCCCCTGACCTCGCCCGAGGCGATCGGCGAGCGGCTCGATGCGGTCGAGGAGCTGTTGAGCCAGTCGGTCCTCCGCGGCGACCTGCGGACGATGCTGAACCAGTCGAACGACCTCGAGCGCCTGGCGGCGCGGGTCGGCACCGGTCGTGCCACGCCCCGCGACCTGGCCGCCCTGGCCCGCACGCTGGCCCTCCTGCCCAAGATCAAGGCCCGCCTCACCGCGAGGGTCAGCCGCCGGCTCAATCAGCTCGAGGCCTCGCTGGAGCTCTGCCCCGAGATCCGCGCCGAGATCGAGGCCGCGCTGGTGGATGAACCGCCTTTGGCCGTGAAGGAGGGCGGGTTGATCCGCGAGGGCTATCACCCCGAGCTCGACGAGCTGCGCGCCGCGGCCCGCGGCGGCAAGTCGTGGATCGCGCGGTTCCAGGCCGAGCAGGTCCGCCGCACGGGGATTCCCAGCCTGAAGGTCGGTTATAACAAGGTTTTCGGCTACTACATCGAGATCACCCACGCGCAGGCCCAGGCCCGCGGCTCGAATATCCCCAGCGACTACGTCCGCAAGCAGACGGTCAAGAACGCCGAGCGGTACATTACCCCGGAATTGAAGGAATACGAGGACAAGGTCACGCGTGCCGAGGAACGGGCCAACGAGCTGGAGTATGAGCTCTACAGCACGCTGCGCGACCGCGTCTCGGCCGAGGCGCCGCGGTTGATCCAGGCCGGCGGCGTGCTGGCGCAGCTCGACGTGCTCTCGGCCCTGGCCGAGCTGGCCGCGCGGCACGGCTACTGCCGCCCCGAGATCGTCGCCGAGCCGGTGTTCCACGTCGAGGCGGGCCGGCACCCGGTGCTCGACGCCTTGCTTCCCCCCGGCGACTTCGTGCCGAATAACGTCCGCCTCGGCCCCGGCCCCGATCCGGACGAGGGGACGATCCTCTTGATCACCGGCCCGAACATGGCCGGCAAGAGCACGTACATCCGCCAGGTCGCGCTGATGGCGATCCTCGCCCAGATCGGCAGTTTCGTCCCGGCGAAGCGGGCGCGGATCGGGATCGTCGACCGGCTGTTCGCCCGCGTGGGCGCGACCGACGAACTCAGCCGCGGCCAGAGCACGTTCATGGTCGAGATGACCGAGACCGCCAACATCCTCAATAATGCCACACCCAAAAGCCTGGTGATCCTGGACGAGATCGGCCGGGGCACCAGCACTTTTGACGGGATCTCGCTGGCCTGGGCGATCACCGAGCACATCCACGACGCGCTCGGCTGCCGCACGCTGTTTGCCACGCACTATCACGAGCTGGTCGAGCTGGAGAAGAGCAAGACTCGGCTGCGGAACGCCAATGTCGCCGTGCGCGAGAGCGAGGGCGAGATCGTCTTTCTGCACCGGATCGTCCCCGGCGGCGCCGACCAGAGTTACGGCATTCACGTCGCGCGCTTAGCGGGAGTTCCCGCACCGGTGCTGGAGCGTGCCCGCGAGATCCTGCGTTTCCTGGAAAAACAGCACGGCCCCGATCCCGGCACATCCCCACCGTCCGATGCTCCGATCCGTCGCAAGGTGAAGACCGGCCGCGCCCTGGCCGGCAGCCTGTTCGCCGCGCTGCCCGATCCGCTCCTCGACGAACTGCGCCAGGTCGACCCCGAGGCGCTGTCGCCCGAACAGGCGATCGAGCTTGTGAAGCGGCTCCGCGAGCTGGCGGGGTGAACTCTGCCCGGAGTCGGTCAGGCTCTCAGCCTGACCCGGTCTGGGGCGGAGCGGGCGGATTCGGACCCGCGTCGGGCAGGACGGCCCGACCGACTTTGGACTTCACGTAGGTCGGGCCGTCTTGCCCGACTCCGTCCCGGACGGATCGGGCGGACGCGGATCGGAATCAGGCTGAGAGCCTGACCTACTACGGGCGGAAGGCGCGGATTCGGACCGGCGTCGGGCAAGACTGCCCGACCTACTCCGGGCGGTTCGGCCGGGTCGGCATCTCTGAAGTCGGTCGGTTAGCCCGGATATTTCATCCGACCTTGGGGAGCGGCAAACAGCAATATGATAACCATGCTTTGCTGTATTCGGTGCCTTCGGCCGTCCCCGCCGTGCTTTCGGCGCAAAGTTCCCCCTTACCCCCGTTACTCAGGAGCCT
>DAIDHB010000226.1 GCA_027452145.1 Planctomycetales bacterium | reverse complement strand
CTGCTGAGGATGACTCGCAAGAAAGCCAAGGCTCTGATCGAACGAGGGATCATACCTTACGAGAAAGTGGAATAGCACGCGTATCTTGCTGTGACACAACTGCTTGCCTTGTCGGGTTTTGAGCTATCCTTGTGCCATTCGACCCAGGACCAGTATTACAACTTCGCCAGCCTGTTCGCCCGGGTGAAGATCAAGGACGGCGACACCGAGGGGGACGAGATCGTCTCGAACGCCCGCGACGGCGATGTGCTGCATCCGCGCCGAGGGGTCGCGATGCCGCCGGCTCCGCTCGATGCCAACCCGATGAAACCCGACGACCCGCGAGACCGGCGCGCGGTCTTCGCCGACTGGTTGGCCCAGCCGGATAACCCGTATTTCGCCCGCGCGGCGGTGAACCGCGTCTGGAGCAACTTCTTCGGCCGCGGCCTGGTGGATCCCGAGGACGACCTGCGCGCGACGAACCCGCCCAGCGACGAGGCGCTGCTGGACTGGCTCGTGGCCGACTTCATCGCGCATCGCTACGACATGAAGCATTTGATCCGCACGATCATGGGCTCGGCCGCGTATGCCCGATCCAGCGTGCCGATCACGGGGAACGAGTCGGACGCGAAGTTCCTCAGCCATTACCGGGTCAAGCGGCTGCCGGCCGAGGTGCTGCTCGACGCGATCTCGCGGGTGACGGAGGTCCCCACTCCGTTCCCCGGCTATCCCTCGGGCTGGCGTAGCCTCCAGCTCCCGGATAGCCAGGTGGCGAGTACGTTCCTCGACTCGTTCGGCCGCGCGCCGCGGATCGCGACGTGCTCGTGCGAGCGCTCGGCCGAGCCGTCGATGTCGCAGGCCCTGCACCTGGCCAACGGCGGGACGATTAACGATAAGCTCCGCTCGGACGCGAGCGCCGCGGCCCGCGCGGCGGCCGGCAAGCGGGATGACGCGGCGATCGTCGATCGCCTGTTCCTCGCCGCGCTGTCGCGGCGGCCGTCGGCCCACGAGCGCGAGCGGATGCTCGGGGCGCTCAGGGACGCCACGGCCGGCGTCGCCGATCCGAAGGCCGCGGCGGCCTCCCGCCGCCAGGCGATCGAGGACCTTTACTGGGCCGTCCTCACCAGCCGAGAGTTCCTGTTCAACCATTGATCCGATCGAAAGGGTGGGGCGGGCGCCATGACACGAGCGACACGACATCCCGGATGCCGAGGCGATTGCAGGGCGGCCCTGGTCCTGGCGATCGTCACCGCGGCGTTTGCCGTGGCATGGACGGCCGCCCGCGCCCAGGCCCCGGCGAAGCCGCCGCGAGTGAGCTTCAAGGGGCAGGTCGCGCCGATCCTGGTGCGGCGGTGCCTGGCCTGCCATGACGACCGCAAGGCCTCGGGCGGCCTGAGCATGGCCACCTTCGCCGCGCTCCGGCGCGGGGGGAAGACGATGGCCGAGTCGATCGTCGAGCCGGGCGACCCGGACTCGAGCGAGCTGATCGCCTCGATCCAGCCGGGCGCGCCGGTGCGAATGCCGTACAGGCAGCCTCCCCTGCCCCGCGTCGAGATCGACACGCTCGCGCGCTGGGTCGCCGAGGGGGCCGAGTTCGACGGTCCCTCTGCCGCCGAGACCCCGCTGGCCTCGCTCGCCGATGTCCTCGCCGGGCTGCCGAAGGTCCCGCTGAAGGCCCCGGCCGCCGACTCGGTCGAATCCGTCGCCTTCAGTCCCGACGGCCGGCTGCTGGCCTCGGCCGCCGCGCGCCAGGTCGTTGTGTTCGACCTCGCGACAGGCAAGCCGGCGGCGACCCTGGGCGATCACCCCGGCCCGATCATCTCGGTCCGGTTCACGCCTGATGGTCACACATTGATCGCCGCGGGCGGCCGGCCGGGCCTCTTCGGCGCGTGGACGGCGTGGGACGCCTCGACCTGGAAACGCCGACTCGACGCGCGCGGGCACTCCGACGCGATCCTCGCCGCGGCAATCAGCCCCGATGGCAAGACGCTCGCCACGTCGGGGTACGACCGGCAGATCCTGATCTGGGACGTCGCTTCGGGCAAGGTGGTCCGACCGCTGAAGGAGCACAGTGACGCGGTCTACAGCGTGGCCTTCTCGCCCGATGGCCGAACCCTGGCGTCGTGCGCGGCCGATCGGACGGTCCGGCTCTGGGACTGGTCCGCCGGGCGCCGGACGTCGACGCTCTCGGAATCGACGGCCGAGCTCTACGCCGTTGCCTTCACGCCGGACGGCTCGCACCTCCTCGCCGGTGGCGTCGATCGCTCGATCCGGATGTACCGCGTGCGATCGAGCGACGGCAAGGCGCTGGCCGAGCCCCGGCTGGAACGCTCGGCCTTTGCTCATGACGCCGCGATCCTCCGGCTCGCGGTTTCGGCCGACGGCCGACTGCTGGCCTCGAGCGGCGAGGACCAGTCGGTGAAGCTCTGGGACCTCCCGTCGCTTTCGCCGCGCGAGCCGCTGCCGGCGCAGGCCGACTGGGTCCAGGCCCTGGCCTTTTCGCCGGATGGGATGCGCCTGGCGCTCGGCCGCTACGACGGCTCGTTGGCGTTGTGGGAAACCGGCCAATCGCCGCGTCCCTTGGCGCCGGGCCTGGTGCTCCGGACGCCGCCGGCCCCCGCGGGCGCGGCGAAACCGACCGCGCCGACCCTCATGCGCGACGCGTCGCTCAACCCGCCCTCGCCGCGGGGTGCGGTGCGCGGCGGCAAGGTGAAGGTGACGCTTACCGGCAACGGCGTCGGCCATGCGACCTCCGTGTTGCTGCCCGAGGGCGGCGTCACCGCGACGATCGTGCCGGCGAAGAAGGTCGACCCGAACCGCCTCGAGGTCGAGCTGACGATCGCGCCGGCGGCGCGTGTCGGCCTGCGCACGATCGGCGTCGCGACACCGCTGGGCGTGCCGGGCTTCCAGCTCTTCCACGTCGTCGCCGATCCCGAGGCCGCCGAGCACGAGCCGAACGATCGGCCCGAGCAGGCCGCGGGCCATCCGACGATGCTCCCCGCGACGCTGGTCGGCGCGATCAACCATCCGGGTGATGTCGATGTCTACCGCTTCGAGGCGAAGGCGGGTCAGGAGCTGGTCTTCCGGGTCGTCGCGGCCTCGATGGGCTCGAAGCTCCGGCCGGTGCTGACCCTCAGCGACGCCGCGGGCCGCGTCGTCGCGCAGGCCGCCTCGGGCCGGTCGGGTTCGGGCTCGCTCATGGAGCCGACCCTCGGCTGGACGGCGCGATCCAGCGGCCCAATGACCCTCTCGGTCGCCGACGCCGACATGGGCGGCTCGGGCGGGCACTTCTACCGGATTCTCGCCGGATCCTTGCCGTTTGTCCGGTCGGTGTTCCCCCTGGGCGTCGAGCGCGGGTCGACCGCCCGGATCGAGGTCGACGGCTGGAACCTCGGCGGCGTACGCGAGGTGGCGATGCCCGTGGCCGCGACGGTCGAGCCGGGCACGATCGTCGGCGTGCCGGTGGTCCTCTCGGGCGGCAAGGGCCGCCAGC